>NZ_JBHWHY010000063.1:0-57295 GCF_042732265.1 Streptomyces sp. NPDC059788
CCGCGGTGGTGGTGCTGCTGGCGGTGATCCTGCGGCTGGCCCGGTTCTCCTGCGTGACGCTGCGTGACGGCATCTTCCAGGGGATGCCGAGCCCGTTCGGCGCCCTGACCGTCGTCGCGATCGTGCTGCTGGAGCTGCCCTTCGTGCCGACGCTGCTGGCGATCATCGGGGTGGCCTGGCTGATGGTGAGCCGGGTCGAGTACCCGAAGCCGCGGGGCCGGCTCGCGGTGGCGATGCTCAGCTGGATCGTGCTGAGCATGGGCATGCTGGCGGCCTGGGCGCTGGACGCCCCCGGCGGCCAGATGCTCCTGCAGACCGGATGCTCCCTCCAGATCGTGCTGGGCGCGATGATCCCGGTCTTCGCGACGGCCCGCCGGGTCAACACCTTCCGCGACAACCGCCGCGAGGCGCGCAGCGCACAGATCCAGTAGCGGATCGCGGTCCACGGACCGGACACGGAACCAGAAAGGCCCCCGCCGGGCGCGTCAGCCCGGCGGGGGCCTTTTGTCGTATCCGGGAGCACGCGGGCACGCAGGGCGCGGAAGCGGAGGCCCAGGGGGCGCGTCGCGGGCCTCCGAGCCCCGCGACGCGCTCCTGGCCCGTAGGCCACGCCCCGGCCCGTACGTCAGCGCCTCGGACGCGCCCCCGGCCCGTACGTCAGCGCCTCACAGCAGGAAGTCGCGCGCGAGGGCCTCCGCGGCCCGCTCCAGGAGCGGGCCCGCCTCGGCCATGCAGCGGGCCGGGTCCGGCTCCAGGTCGGTCAGCGGGTAGGCGCGGCGGATACCAGCCCGGCCCAGGGCCTCCGGCGGCAGGGCCAGGCGCCCGCAGACCGCCGCCACGTCCAGGCCAGCGGCGCGGGCCGCCGCCGCGACGCCGGCCGGTGCCTTGCCGTGCAGGGTCTGCTCGTCCAGCGACCCTTCGCCGGTGACGACGAAGGTGGCGCGGGCCAGGGCCGGGGCGAAGCCCAGCACCTCCAGCATGACGTCGATGCCCGGCCGGAAGGCGGCGCCCAGGCCGACGAGGGCGCCGTAGCCGATGCCGCCCGCCGCGCCCGCGCCGGGCGCCGCGGCGTACTCGGCGGCGCGGGGCCCCACCGCGGTCTCCAGGACCTTGGCGTAGTGGGCCAGGGCCGCGTCCAGCGCCGCGACGTCCTGTTCGCTCGCGCCCTTCTGCGGCCCGTAGACGGCGGGCGCGCCCTTGGGGCCGGTCAGCGGGTTGTCCACGTCGCCGGCGAGGACCACCTCCGCACGGGCGAGCCGCGCGTCCAGGCCCGACAGGTCGGCGGTGGCCAGATCGCGCAGCGGACCGCCGCCCGGTGCGAGCGGTGTGCCCGCGGCGTCCAGGAAGCGGGCGCCGAGGGCGGCGAGCATGCCCGCGCCGCCGTCGGTGGTGGCGCTGCCGCCGACACCGAGGACGATCGTGGCGGCGCCCGCGTCCAGTGCCGCGCGCAGCAGCTCGCCGGTGCCGTACGTGGTGGCCGTGAGCGGCGCGAAGCGGCCCTTCGGGAGGTGCTGGAGGCCGGACGCCTCCGCCATCTCGACGACGGCCGTGCCGTCCGCGTGGAGCGCGTAGGTGGCCGTCACCGGGGCGCCAACGGGGCCGGTGACCCGGACCTCGTGCCGGGTGAAGCCTGCCGCGAGGGCGGCCGCGACCGTGCCGTCGCCGCCGTCGGCGACCGGGACGGACTCCACCGCCAGGCCGGGGACGGCCCGGCGCAGCCCGGCCGTGACGTGGCGGGCGACCTCGGTGGCCGTGAGCGAGCCCTTGAATTTGTCCGCGGCGACCAGCACCCGCGGTGCCCGGTCCTGGTCTGCCGCCGGTGTCCTTGCTGCGTCCGCCACTGTTTCCCCTTGCTTTCGAACTGGCAGTCGCGCCGCTGCGACCTTATCCGGCGGGGGCCCCGGCGAACAGGGACCGATGACGCCGAACGGCGCGCCAAACCGGCAGAGGACCACTTTTCCGGCCATAGTGGGACGCCATGAGCGTGCAGACGTCCGAGGAACCGACGCCGAATTCCGTGCCGGGCAGCGCGGAGCACGATCCGCCGCCCGACCTGACCCTGGTCGGTGTCGGAGTGGCCGCGGTGCTCGCGGTGGTGGCCTGGGCGGCGCTGGGCAAAAAGAATTTCGAATCGGTCACCGATTCCGCACTGAATTGGGTGCTGGGGAATTTCGGCTGGCTGTTCGTGGTGGCCGCCGATGTCTTTCTCGTCCTGTGCGTCGTCATCGCCTTCAGCCGTTTCGGCCGTATCCGGCTCGGCAAGGACGACGCGGAGCCGGAATTCGGCAATCTGGCGTGGATCGCGATGATGTTCAGCGCCGGCATGGGCATCGGCCTGATGTTCTACGGCGTGGGCGAACCGCTCCAGCACTACGTCTCCCCGCCGCCCGCGAGCGGGGTCACGCCGCACAGTGGCGCCGCGGCCCGTACCGCGCTGGAGTACTCGTTCTTCCACTGGACCCTGACGCCGTGGGCCATCTACGGCATCGCGGGCCTGGCCCTGGCGTACGCGGGCTTCCGCAAGGGCCGCAGCAACCGGCTCAGCTCCGCGTTCGTCCCGCTGATCGGCGAGCGGCGGGCCGGCGGGCGGCTGGGGCACCTGATCGACCTGCTGGCCGTCTTCGCGACCGTCTTCGGTACGGCCACCAGCCTCGGCCTCGGCGCCCTCCAGGTCAGCAGGGGGCTCAACATCACCACGGGCGCGGCGGACAGCACCACCGTGCAGCTGGTCATCATCGTCGCGCTGTCCGCCGCGTTCGTGGCGTCGGCCTTCTCCGGCCTGCACAAGGGCGTCAAGTGGCTGTCCACCCTGAACATCGTGCTGGCCGCGCTGCTGATGCTGTTCGTCTTCGTGCTCGGGCCGACGGTGTACGTCCTGGACAGCATCCCGGCGAGCGTCGGCGGCTACCTCGGCGACCTGCTGCCGATGGCCTCGCGGACCGGCGCGTTCACCGAAGCGGACTGGCTCGGCGTCTGGACGATCTTCTACTGGGCCTGGTGGCTGTCCTGGGCCCCGTTCGTCGGCACGTTCATCGCGCGCATCTCGCACGGGCGCACCATCCGGGAGTTCCTGGTCGGTGTCCTGCTGGTGCCCAGCGGCGCCACGATGGTGTGGTTCTGCGTGATGGGCGGCAGCGCGATCCGGCTGGACGCCAGCGGCCTCGCCGACCTGGCGAAGAACGCGAAGGACGCGGAGGCGTCGCTGTTCGGGATGCTGGACGCGCTGCCGGCCGGGGCCGTGACCTCCTGGGCGGCCATGATCCTGGTGATGACGTACTTCATCACCAGCGCCGACTCCGCGTCCCTGGTGATGGGGTCGCTGACCAGCCGGGGCGCGCTGCACCCGCGGACGTGGCTGGTGGTCACCTGGGGCATCCTGATGGCCGCGGTCGCGGCGGTGCTGCTGGTGGCCGGCGGGCTCGGCTCGCTCCAGACGGCGACGATCCTGGTCGCGCTGCCCTTCGTGTTCGTGATGCTGGCGCTGTGCTGGGCGCTGCTGAAGGAGCTGCGCGAGGACCCTGGTGCCGGTCCGGCCCGGCACCACGCGCTGCACGGGCTGCGGGACGCGGTGCGCACCATCGTCGGCGAGACGATCACCGAGCAGGGGCGGACGCGCCACCCGCGGCTGCGGCGGGCCGCGGACGCCAAGCGGTCGGGCGACGACACGGGCACGCCGGGGCCGGGGACCTCCGGGCAGGGCACACCGGGACAGGGACCGCCCGAGCAGGGGCCCCCGGGGCCGTAGCGGGCGCCCGGGGAACGGACCGGACGACGGGCGCGCGCCGCGGCGCGCCCGGTACCGGACACGTACCGATCGGCGAACACACCTGTTCCCAGGGCGACTTGATCGGCACAATGAGCCTGTGCCGCATTACGACTATGTGGAGTTCCCGTTCGAGGACGCCACCGTCCGGGTGGAACTGGCGTCCGCCGGCGAGCCGGCCGGCGGGGCCGGTGACGCGGACCTGCCCGGCGGGATCGGCGGAGTCACACCGGTGGGCAGCGGTGCCCGGGTCACCGCCCTGGCGTCCGACGCGCTGCGGGCCGTACTGAGTCCGCTGGGGCCGGTCCTCCAGCAGGTGCACGACGCGGTGCGGTCGGCGCCCGATCCGCCGCGGGAGCTGGCCGTCACCTTCGGCGTGCAGATCGGCCAGGACCTGAAGCTGGGCATCGTGGGCAGCGGCGGCCAGGCGAGCATGACCGTCTCGGCGAGCTGGCAGTTCCCGGTTCGGGACTGAGCCGTGGGCTGGTTCACGGTGCCCGCGGACGAGCCCCCCGCGGACGCCCGCGGAGCCCTGGTCAGGGTCGTGGGCGGGCAGGCCCGGACGGCGGGCGCGGGGGTCTACCTGACCGCCCGGTACCTGCTGACCTGTGCCCACGTGGTCAACACCGCGCTCGGGCGGCGGCCGCTGAGCCACCCCGACCCGGGGGACGTCCGCCTGGAGGTCGCCTTCCCCGCGCTGTCCCCCGCCCCGGCCGTGCCCGCGCGGCTGGTCGTGTGGGTGGCTCCGCGTGCCGCCGACCGCGCCGGTCCGGCACCCGACGGGGCGCTGGAGTGGGCCGGTGACCTGGCCGTACTGGAGCTGGACGGGCCGCCGCCCGCCCCGGTGCGCGCGCTGCCCTGGGCGGACCTGGCCACCGGCCAGGAGGTACGTACCTGGTACGGCGGCGGGCAGCCGTTCACCTATGCCGACGTGCGGGTGGGCGCCTGCGACGGCTCGGTGGGCTATCTGGACGGGCAGCTGTCGGGCGCGGCCGTCGAGGAGGGCTACAGCGGCGGCCCCCTGTGGTCGCTCCGCGACGCGGCCGCGGTCGGCCTGATGATGGGCCGGATCACGGCGCCGGGCGGAGCATTCTCCGCCCAGCACACGGTACGGCGCAGCTGGGGCATCAGCCGGCAGGCGATCGAGGCCGAGCTGCTGCGGGCGGGCGCGGGCGGACTGCTGCCCCCGGACCGCAGGCGCGGTGCGGCGGCCTTCTCCGACGACAGCGGTTTGCGCGACATGCTGGCGGGACCGGTGCAGGCGCTGCTCGGGGTGCCCGCTGAGCGTGCCGCGCACGCCACGGCCCTGGGCGCGGAACTGGGCCTGCGCACCCCGGCGGACGGTTCGGCGCCCACCGTGGAGGAACTGGTCACCGTCCTGTACACGGAGCGGCGGGCGCTGCCGACCCTGAGCGAGTCGGTCGCCCGTACCGTCACCGACGGCGGGGCGCGCGCCGAGCTGGACCGGCTGCTGGCCCTGGGGCGGATGGTCGAGGAGGGCGGCCTGCTGTCGGTGGGCGAGCACCGCAAACTGCTCGCCAAGCTGACGGACCTGACCTGCCGTGATCCGGGGCTGCTCCCCCGGGCCGCCGCCGCGGCCCTGCAGTTCATGACGCTGCCCGCCCCGCTGCACGGCGCGCGGCTGTCGGCTTCGGCGGTGCCGGCCGCGCTGCGGGCGCTGGAGACCTGGCCCGGCGACTGCACGTCCGTACCGAACGAGACGCCCCGGCTGCCCGCGCTGGTGCGGGTGGTCGAGTACGTGGCGGCGGAGGTCGGCGGGCTGCCGGGCGAGGTGCTGCGGGAGTGGAGCACCCGGGTCGCGCAGCGGCTGGGCGTCCATCCGTCGGCGCTGGACGAGCGGCGGGCGGACGCGGCGCGCTGGGCCGCGCGGACGGCGTCGGCGGGTACCTGTGTCCTGGTGGAGCTGTCCCGGCACACGGACGACCCGCCGGACCGCTACCGGTGCTCGCTGTGGCGGGTGCGGGACGACGGCACGGCCGCCCGTGCGGGGCCCGGCGACGACCGTCCGCTGGACGGCGCGGGCATCGCCCGGCTGGTGCGCGCCGTCGCCAGTGGCGCGGAGGGTCCCGGGCAGGGCGTGCCGATGGTGGCGGTGGCCGTCGGCCCGGACGGGCTGCAGCTGCCGGTGGACGAGTGGGACGGCGCGGAGCCGGGTGAGCTGTATCCGGCGCCGCTGGGCGAGGACTTCCTCGTCGTCCTGCGCTGCCCGCAGGTGCGCCGGCACTCCCGTACCGCTCTGCACGATCTCAGCCGCCGCTGGGAGGCGCGGCGGCGCACCGGGCCGCTGATCGCCGACGAGCAGGTCACCAGCGACCGGGAGCTGATGGGGATGCTGAAGACCACGCACCGGGACCAGGGCAGCGTCGTGGTGCACGGGCCGCCCAAGCACCGGGCGCTGCTGCTGAACGTGTGCTTGTTCATGGGGGTGCCGATCGTGCTGTGGGACCGGGAGGCGGTCGACCACCGGCAGGCGGCGCGCCTGGAACCGTCGCGCCCGTCCGGGCCGTTGGAGGAACTGCCGGAGCGCATACGGCATTTCCGGGTACGGGCCCACATGGACCCGGCGCAGGCGGCCCGGCCCGCGCTCGTCTGGGAGGACGCCGGGCTGCCGCTGCCGGACGAGTTGCGGCTCGCCGATCCGGGTGCGGGAGCGCAGGGATGACAGGCGCGCGACGTACGAGGCGTACGGGCCGCGGCGCGCGGGTGCGGGCCGCGGCGGGAAGCGACGGCGGACGGGCGGGAGCGGATCGGCGATGACGGAGAACGACGCGTGGCGGCTCTTCCGGGGCGATCGCACGCCCCGGCGGGCGGTGCTGCCCCCGGCGCCGCCCTGGCGGCAGTTCGGGCCGCCCGGTGACGCGGACGGCGGGCGGCGGCGGGAGCGCCCGTACCTGATCGGCCGGGCGCAGGCGGACGTGGTGAGCGCCGCCCTGCACCTGCGGCGCCCGCTGCTGGTGACGGGCCACCCGGGCACCGGCAAGTCGTCGCTGGCGCACGCCATCGCCCACGAGCTGAGCCTGGGGCCGGTGCTCCAGTGGCCGGTCAACAGCCGTTCGGTGCTCAAGGAGGCGCTGTACGACTACGACGCCATCGGCCGGCTGCGGGAGACGCATCTGCGCCAGGAGCACGCGGGTCCCGAGCCGGACATCGGCACGTACATCCGGCTGGGGCCGCTCGGGACGGCGCTGGTGCCGCGCGAGGTGCCGCGGGTGCTGCTCGTCGACGAGCTGGACAAGGGCGACGTGGACCTGCCCAACGACCTGCTGATGGTCTTCGAGGAGGGCGAGTTCGAGATACCGGAACTGTCCCGGCTGCCGGAGGACCGCAGCGAGGTGGAGGTGCTGCTGCACGGCACGGACAGCGGGCGGGTGCGGGTGACGCGCGGTCTGGTGCGCTGCCGGGAGTTCCCGGTGGTGGTGATCACGAGCAACGGCGAGCGGGACTTCCCGCCCGCGTTCCTGCGCCGCTGTGTCCGGCTCGCGCTGCCCGAACCGGACGAGCAGCAGCTGCGCAGGATCGTCGCCGCGCACCTCGGCGAGGACGCCCTGCCGGGGATGGACGACCTCCTGCACACCTTCATCAACGAGCGGGCACACGGCGAACTGGCGACGGACCAGCTGCTCAACGCGGTGTTCCTGCGCAAGGGCGGGGTGGACCTGGACGCGCAGGGACTGCTGCTGGCGGTCCTGCACCGGCTCGGCGGAACGGTGTAGCCGTGCCGGGCGGCGGCTCCGGTTTCGAGCAGGTCGGTGCGGTCACCGGCTACGACCTCTCCACCCTGGAGCTGCTGGACGTCCTGTGGCTGGCCGGGCGGCTGCCCCGGGACGGTTCGGTGCCGCTGGCCGCACTGCTGGGGCAGCCGTCCGGGCCGCACTCCGGCGCGCAGCGGGTGCCGTCCGAGGAGCCGGACCGGCGGCCGGGCGGTACGGCCACGGGCACTTCCGGCCGGGCGCCGAGCGCCGGTGCCGTACCGGCCGGGCGCCGGCAGTCGCCATCCCAGCTCGCCGGCGCGCTGCACGCCGCCGCTTCGGCGAGCGGCGCCGTCGAATTCTCCGACACCGCCGCGCAGTCCGGGCACGAGGACGCCGGGGCGCTGCCCGTACGGATACCGGAGAGCAAGGCGCTGGGCCACGAGGAGCTGCGGCTCAGCCGCGCACTGCGCCCTCTCAAGCAGCGCCGGCCGCGCCGTGACCGCCAGGAGCTGGACGACGCGGCGACCGTGGCGGCGATGGCCGAGACCGGGCTGCCGGACGTGGTGACGCGGCCCGCCCGCGAACGGTGGCTGGATCTGACGCTGCTGATCGACGACGGCGTCTCCATGCTGCTGTGGCGCCGCCTGGCCGCTGAACTGCGGGCGCTGTTCGAGCAGTTGGGCGCCTTCCGGGACGTACGGGTACATGGCCTGGACAGCCGGTCGCCGGGCGGTCCCCGGCTGCGGGCGCGCCCCTTCGACCCCGATCCGGCGCTGCTGTCGCCCGCCTCGGTCGCCGATCCGTCCGGCCGCAGCCTCATCCTGGTCGTCAGCGACGGCGTGGGCTCCTGCTGGCGCGACGGCACCCTGCACACCGCTCTGGAGCGCTGGGCGCGGCGCGGCCCCACCGGCGTCGTCCACGCGCTGCCCGCGCACATGTGGAGCGGTTCGGGGCTGCGGGCCGAGCCGTGGCGGGTGACGACCCGGCGGCGGGGCGCGGCGAACGACACCTGGGACGTGGCCAACGCGCTGCTGCCCGCGGGCCTGGCCGACGACTTCCGCGGTGTCCCGGTCCCCGTCCTGGAGCCGCGCCGCGCGGCCGTCGCCGCCTGGGCCCGGCTGGTGGCCTCGCCCGGGGCGAGTGCCGAGCTGCCGCTGCTGGCACCGCCCGCCGCTCCCGGGGCGCGCCCGGTGGCGGGCACCCGCGGCCCGGACGCGGCGGACGCCGTGCTGCGCTTCCGCGACGCCGCCTCGGCCCCGGCGTACCGGCTGGCCGCCCATCTGGCCGCGGTGTCGCCGATCACGGTGCCGGTGATGCGGCTGGTGCTGGACGCGGTGCCGTGGCCCGCCGAGACGTCGCACCTGGCGGAGGTGTTCCTCGGCGGGCTGATGCGCCGCGCCGGGCCCGCGGACGGCGCGCAGCCGCAGCACCTCAGCTTCGAGTTCGCCGAGGGCGCCCAGGAGATCCTGCTGGACACCGCCTCCCCGATCGAGCTGCTGCGCACCACGCGTGCGGTGACCGAGCGGCTGGCGCGCCTGGTGGGCCGTTCGCCGGACTTCCCGGCGTGGCTGGCGCACCCGTCCGGTACGGGTGAACTCCTGCCGGGCACCCGGCCGTTCGCGTGGCTGGAGGACCGGCTGCTGACGCACCTCGGTGCCCGGCCGATGGCGCCGATCAGGGCGCTGCCTCCGGAGACGTACGAGGAGGCCCGGCTGCCGGACACGTCGGGGGCGGCGCCGTCCTGGCTGCCGCTGCGTCTGCAGGACCTGCACTCGCTCGGCCCGTACACCCTGCGGCTGCGCGGCGAGTCCAGTGGCGTTCCGAACGCGTACATCGGTGTGGACGAGGCGGGCGCGCAGGTGCTGCTGCGTGTGTCGCCGTCCGTCAAGTGGCCGATGGCCAGGGAGCTGCTGGGTGTCGAGTTGCGGGCACTGCGCCGTATGGGCGGGGTCTACGCCCCCGAGGTGGTGGCCAGTGACCTGGAGGGGCCGGTGCCGTGGATCGCTCTGCGGCTCGAACGGCTCAGTACGGAGCTGCCCGCGCCGACGCTGCGCGCGCTGCTGCACGCGGCGGGCCCGCTGCACGGCTCGCCGCTGTTTCCGTGGCTCGGATGGCACCTGGCGCGCGCGGTGAGCCGCTGCCACCGCAACAACATCGTGCACGGCGCGCTGACGCCCGGGACGGTGCTGGTCACCGAGGAGACGGTGCGGATTCTGGAGTGGGCCTCGGCCCGGATCGACGGTGAGTCCAGCGCGTCGCCGCTGGCCATGCCCACGCGTTCCCCGCACCGCGCGCCGGAGGTCACCTCCTGGGGTGAGTCGCGGATCGCCGCGGGCGACGTGTACGCGCTGGGCACGATCCTCGTCGACGCCGCGACGGGCCGGTCCTGGCGGTGGTACCAGAGCACCACCCTGCTCACGCTGGAGGAGTTCCTCCAGATGGACGCCGGGCTCCGGGACATCCTGCTGCGCTGCATCGACGTCGAGCCCGAGGCCCGTCCGACGGCCGCCGAGGTGGCCGAGGTGTTCGCGGGCTATCTGCCGGAGTCGGTCACCCGCGCCCAGGCCGCCGACGCACCGGCCGGTCCGTCCCCCGGCCTGAGCCCGGAGCTCACCGAGCCGGACCGCAGCGACGCCGACGCCGAACGCGACCGGCTGCTCGCCACCGTCCGGGCACCGCTGAGGCGGCCCCTGCACGTCGCGCTGCTCGCCCTCAAGGACCGGGTGGGCTGCACCACGACGACGACGGTGCTCGGCGCGCTGCTCGCCGAACAGCGCCGGGAGCATGTCCTGGCCGTCGACGCGGACCGGCACGCCGGCAGCCACATCCGCATCGCGCGGCGCGTCTACCGCGACACCGCCGCCCGGCTGTCGGACCTGGCGCGCTCCGTCGGCCACGTGCACGACTTCGAGGACTTCCGGCTGTTCGTGTCCCAGCACCGGTCGGGACTGCTGGTGCTGGCCAACGACTCCGTACAGCACCGGACCGGCCCGCCGGGTCAGTTCACCGACCGGGACTACGCGGCGGTGACCGCGCTCGCCGAGCCGTACTGCGCCGTCACCCTCGCCGACACCGACCGGTTCCCGCAGGCCGTGCTGGACCGCGCCGACCGGGTGGTGATCGTGACCCGGGCCGACCCGGCCGGGCTGACGCACGCGGAGCGGTCCATGGACCGGCTGCTCACGCTGGGCCTGCCGCATCTGGCATCGGACGCCGTGGTGGTGCTCAACCACAGCCGCCCGGAGGCCGGCTGGACCCTGAATCCGGCGACCGTGCGCGGGCTCAGTTCACGCTGCCGCGACGTGGTCATGGTGCCGCGCGACGGCCATCTGGCCACCGGCAGCGTGGTGGAGCTGTCCTGGCTCGCCCCGGAGACCTACCGGGCGTATCTGCGGCTGGCGGCGCTGCTGCTGGACCGGTGGTGAGACGCGTACACGGTGCTACGCGAACGCGGTGAGACGGTACGCGGTGAGACGGGTACGCGCGGCCCGTCGGCGGCTCCCGCGCCCACCGGGCGGCCCCGGGCCGGGCGGTGCGCCCCCGTGCACCGAATCACCTGTTCGGATGCATTCGGCCGCGGCAGGCGTCCGGTCCCCGCACCGGGGTGAAGCTCCTGGAGGGGGCGAGGGGAGGCCTGGTGCGACGACGCGACGTGGTCGTGGGTGCGACGGCGGCCGGTGCCGCGGCGCTGCTGCCCGCGGCTGCCGGTTCGCTCGGCCCGCGGCCGTACACCGAGCGGTATCGCGGCCGGACGATCCGCATCGACGCCCGGCAGGGCCGCGCCCGGGTGACGATCGACGGCCGCGAACTGGACCTGATGCGGATGGGAGAAGGCGCCTACCTGTCCCCGCTATGCCACTACGGGTTCGACCGGACGCCGCTGGCGGCCGCGCGGCGGGCCGTACGGCGGCTGCGCGGCGCCCGGCTGCTGCCGTCCCCGCCGGTTCGCTCATGGCCGGAACCCGTCGCGCCCGCGGCACCGGCGCCCGCCGCCCGCCCCCATGTCCGCAAGAACCACCTGGCGCTGACCGCGGAGGAACGGCGCCGCTTCGTGCACGCCGTCCTGGAGGCCAAGCGGCGCGGTGTGTACGACGCGCTGGTCGCCGTCCACATCCGGGCCAACTCCCACGACTACATCCACCGGGACCACGGGTGGCGCACCGCGCACCTGACCCCTTCGCTGCTCCCCTGGCACCGGCAGTTCCTGCTGTACTTCGAACAGGCGCTCCGCGCGATCGACCCCGGTGTCGCCCTGCCGTACTGGGACTGGACGAGCGACCGCGGCCGGGACTCGCCGCTGTGGGACGACGACTTCCTGGGCGGCGACGGGCGGCCCGGCGACCGGCAGGTGACCACGGGCCCCTTCGCCCGGCGCAACGGCTGGCGGCTGCGGGTCAACGTCCGGCCCGCCGGCGACGACGTGGAGTGGGCCAACGGCTATTACACCCAGGACGACCGGGACTTCCTCACCCGCGCCATGCGTCCGTCCGGCACCCTCTCGACGGTCCGGCAGCTGGAAGCGGCCCTCGCGCTGCCCGTCTACGACTGCCCTCCGTGGAACCACCTGAGCGGCGGGAAACCGCCCTACCCCAGCTTCCGCAACCACCTGGAGGGCTACGCGAAGTTCCCGTGGGAGCGGGACTGGGGCAAACTGCACGGCTCCGCCCACGTCTTCGTCGGCGGCCACATGGACTTCCTCGCCTCGCCCAACGACCCGGTGTTCTTCCTCCACCACTGCTTCGTCGACAAGATCTGGGCCGACTGGCAGCGCCGGCACCCCCATGTCCCCCACTACCTCCCGCTGGAGCCCGCCCGCGACGTGCCCGGTCTCCACACCCCGCTGGCCCCCTGGCACACGATGACGCCCGCCGACCTCCTCGACCACACCCGGTACTACCGCTACGACGTCTGAGGCAGGCCCGGCTCCGGCCCCACTACGCTCAAAGCATGACCACGGACTACGCCACTTATATCGCCGGACTTCCGCGGGTGCTCGCGGGGGCCGGAGTCATCTTCCGCGACGCCGACGGCCGGGTGCTGTACGTCGAGCCGAACTACCGCGACACCTGGATACTGCCCGGCGGCACCGTCGAGTCCGACGCGGACGAGTCGCCCCGCCAGGCCGCGCGGCGGGAGACCGCCGAGGAGATCGGCCTGGACATCGAGCCGGGCCCGCTGCTGGCCGTCGACTGGGTGCGCGGCACCGCCCGGCCTCCCCTGGTGTCGTACCTGTACGACGGAGGGGTGCTGGACGCCGGGCAGCTCGCGGCCATCCGCCTCCAGGAGACCGAGCTGCTGTCCTGGTCCCTGCTGACGTGGGAAGAGGCCGAGCCGCGGCTGGCGCCGTCGATGGCGCTGCGGATGCGGGCCGCGCTGGACGCGCTGGCGCGGGGCCGCGGGCCGGTGGAACTGGAGGACGGGGTCGCGCAGCCCGCCCCTTGACCTCAAGTCCCCTTGAAGTTGCATCGTCACTCCATGACGTTTTTCCCGGATTCCGCGGTCCGGCCCGGCCGCCTGGCGGTCGGCGTGACGCTGCCGTCGCCCGCCGTACAGCGGGAGCAGAAGCTCCCGCTCACCGAGGCGGCCCGGCACGCGGAACTGGCCGGGCTCGACCTCGTCGCGTACGGAGGGCGGCCGGCGGCCGGTACCCCGTCGCTGGACACCGTGGTGGCGCTGGCGGCGGTGGCCGCCGCGACCGAGCGGATCACCGTCGTCGGCGCGGCGTACGCGCCGGCGCTCCGGCCGCCCGTTCAGGCCGCCGAGGAGATCGCGAGCCTGCAACACATCGCGGACGGACGGCTGGTGCTGGGCGTGGGAACGGGCGGCGGGCGCGACCGGTGGGCGGCCGCCGGCGTTCCGTACGAGGAGCGCAACCGCCGGACCGACACGGTGCTGCGACTGCTGCCCCGCCTGCTCGCGGGCGAGCGGGTGCCGCTGCCGTACGGACCGGGGTACGCGGCGGTGGAGTGCGCGCCCGCCGTGCCGATGCCGCCGGTCTGGATCGGCGGCACCTCGCGCACCGCGCTGCGGCGCGCCGCACACCTGGGCGACGGCTGGTTCCCTTCCCTGGCACCGGCCGCCGACGTGGCCCGGGGCGCCGTGCACTTGGCGGAGCTCGCCGCCGCGTTCGGCCGCCCGTCCCCGGCCGTCGCCGTCGGCACCACCGGTGCGCTCGGCGCCGGACCGGACCTGCCCACCCGCGCGGACATCGCGGCGGGCCTCGCCGCGGCGCACGGCTCCCCGCGCGAACGCTTCGCGGACGTCCCCGTGACCGGCGGCTGCCGGGAGGCCGCGGAACGACTGCACCGGTACTGCGGCGCGGGAGTCACCCGCGTGCTGATGGACATCGCGGGCGGCGACTGGCGCCACCAGGTGGACTTACTCGCGGAGGTACGCGACCTGTTGCGCTGACGGCCCCGGCCGCCCGGCGGCTTCCCCGGCGTACGGCGGCGGGAGGGGCGCCCTAGGCTGCCCGCATGGAGCAGCAGAACACGGCGGCCGGCGGCGCCGGGGCACACGAGGCGGACGAGTCGCACGAGGGCCACTGGCTGGAGGGCATGGCAGCCGCTCTCACGAAGGTGCCGGGCGTCGTCGGTGTGACCCTCGGCGGCAGCCGGGCCAGGGGCACCCACCGCCCGGACTCGGACTGGGACCTGGGAGTCCACTACCGCGGCGAACTCGGCCTGGCCGCCCTCGCGGACCTCGCCGCCGAGGTCACCGGCGGGCCGGTGGAGATCCACGGACCGGGCGCGTGGGGCGCCTGGGTCAACGGCGGGGCGTGGCTGGTGCTGCCGGACGGCAGCCATGTGGACTGGCTGCTGCGGGACACCGACCGGGTGGAACGCGTGTGGCGGGAGTGCCAGGAGGGCCGGTTCGAGATCGGCGCCCAGGTGGGCCACCCGCTGGGCTTCTGGTCCCCGGCGTACGCGGGGGAGCTGGCCATGGCCCGCGTGCCGGCCGACCCCACCGGTGACCTCGGCCGTCTCAAGGAGGAGATGCGGGAGTACCCGGAGCCGCTGCGCGCCGCGCTGACCGGCACGTCGCTCTGGGACGCCGAGTTCTCGGTGGCCATCGCGGGCAAGTCCCGGGCGTCCGCCGACACCCTGCACGCGGCGCTGTGCCTGGCGCGGGCGGTGGGCGACCTGACCCAGGCCCTGCACGCCCACCACCGCACCTGGCTGATCAACGAGAAGGGCGCGCTCGCCGCGGCCGCCGCCCTGCCCGGCACACCGCCCGGCTTCGCGGAGCGCGCGGGCGCCCTGCTGGGCGGGATGGGCCGTACGGGCCCGGAGCTGGCGCGCTCGCTGGACGCGGCGGAGCGGCTGGTGGCGGACGTGCGGGCGGTGGTGGAGAGCGGCTGAGCACGGACGGCCGCGGGACGTGCGGCCTGCTCCCCCGGGACCGCCCGTCTCACCCGAAGAGCGCCTGCTGACCGCCGCGGTCCTGGTCCGGGCGCCCCCGCCCCCGCACGGGCGCGCCCCGCTCGAAGTCCAGCAGCCGCTGCTTGCGGTCGAGCCCGCCGCCGTAGCCCGTGAGACTGCCGCTCGCCCCGATCACGCGGTGGCAGGGAATGATGATGCCGATCGGGTTCTTGCCGTTGGCGAGGCCGACCGCGCGGGCGGCGGAGGGCTTGCCGAGGCGTTCGGCGAGCTGCCCGTACGAGAGCGTCCGGCCGTACGGGATCTCGCGCAGGGCGGCCCAGACGCGGCGCTGGAAGGGCGTTCCCCGCGGGGCGAGGGGCAGGTCGAAGTCGGTGAGGGTGCCGTCGAAAAAGGCGCGCAGCTGCCGGACGGCCGCCGCGAAGGGCGGGGTCTCCGGGTCCTCCGGCGGGCCGAAGGTCTCCTCGGGCGGCCGGTGGCGCTGGTCGGTCATGTAGAGGCCGACGAGGGCGTCCCCCTCGGCCACGAGGGTCAGCGGGCCGTACGGGGTGTCGGCGAGGACGGCGTGGCGGCGCTCGCCGGCCACGCCGGCGGTTTCGGAAACGGACATGATCGCCTCAGTCGGTCGGCAGGTGGTTGATGGGGTGGTCGTCGGTGGCCCACAGGTACTGGACGGCGTACGCGCGCCACGGCCGCCAGCGCGCCGAATACCGTACGAGCGCGGCCGGGGTGGCCGGCAGCCCGAGCCCGGCGGCGGCGCGGCGCAGGCCCAGGTCGGTCGGCGTGAAGGCGTCGGGGTCGCCGAGGGCGCGCATGGCGATGCACTCGACGGTCCACGGGCCCACACCGGGCAGCGCCGCGAGCCGCGCGCGGGCCCGGTCGCGGTCACTGCCGACGCCGAGCTGTACGGAGCCGTCGGCGAGGGCCGCGATCATGCCGGTGAGCGTGGCACGGCGGGTCCGCGGCATGGCGAGGGTCTCGGGGTCCAGCCCGGCCAGTTCGGCGGCGGAGGGGAAGAGGTGGGTCAGACCGCCCGCCGGGTCGTCGATGCTCCGGCCGTGCGCGGTGACCAGCCGGCCCGCGTGCGTACGGGCCGCGGCGGTGGAGACCTGCTGGCCCAGTACGGCCCGTACCGCGAACTCGTCCGCGTCCGCCGTGCGCGGCACCCGGCGCCCGGGCGCCTTGCGGACCAGCGGGGCCAGCACGGGGTCCTCGCCCAGCAGCGTGTCGACCGCCTCCGGGTCGGCGTCCAGGTCGAGCATCCGGCGGCAGCGGGCGATGGCTCCCGCGAGGTCGCGCAGGTCGGTGAGGGAGAGCCGGCAGTCGATGTGGCCGGGGCGCGGGGTCAGGGCGACGATGCCGTGCCCGTACGGGAGGGCGAGGGTGCGCCGGTACGCGCCGTCCCGCCACTCCTCCACGCCCGGTACGGCGGTCGCGGCCAGATGGCCGAAGAGGTTGTCCGGGCACAGCGGCTGCCGGAAGGGCAGCCGCAGGGCGAGCGCGCCGGGCAGCGCGGCGGCGGCACCCGGGCGGGCGCGCCGCCGCAGCTCGGTGGGCGCGAGGGCGAACACCTCGCGGACCGTGTCGTTGAAGGTCCGGATGCTGGCGAACCCGGCGGCGAACGCCACGTCCGCCATGGGCAGTTCACTGGTCTCGATGAGCAGCCGCGCGGTCTGGGCGCGCTGCGCGCGGGCCAGGGCGAGCGGCCCGGCGCCCAGCTCGGCCAGCAGCTGCCGCTCGATCTGGCGGGTGCTGTAGCCGAGCCGTGCGGCGAGTCCGGGGACGCCCTCGCGGTCGACGACGCCGTCGGCGATCAGCCGCATGGCGCGCGCCACGAGGTCGGCGCGCTCGTCCCACTGCGGCGAGCCGGGGCTGGCGTCCGGGCGGCACCGCTTGCAGGCGCGGTACCCGGCCTGCTGAGCGGCGGCGGCGCTCGGGTAGAAGGTCATGTTCTCGGGCTTGGGCGGCACCACCGGGCAACTGGGACGACAGTAGATACGCGTGGTGCGCACCGCCGTGTAGAACCATCCGTCGAACCTGGCGTCCTTGGACTGTACGGCGCGCAGACAACGCTCGAAGTCGGTGTGCATGTCTCCAGGATCGGGCAGCCGGGCACGGTCGGCTGGCGGATTTACGACATCAGCCTTCGGTGACCAGCGCGGCGGCCGGTGACCGGTGGGGTGGCATACGGCACCCGGCGCGAATTTGCACCGGGCCGGGGGCGGTGTGCGAGAGTTGGCCGACCCGGTCGGCCGGGCGCGCACGGGTGCGCAGCCGCTGCCGGGACCCCCTACTTCAGACGGACGGTTCCGGCCGCGCTTCCCGCGTGTCCGGAGTCGTTCCCATCCCTACGTCCTTCTCAGAGAGTGATGCAGGCAACGACTCTTCTTCCCCGGACCGAGGACCTGTTCACGCAGGGCCTGGAGCTCCAGGAGGGTGCCGCCCTCCTGCGTTTCGGCGCCGCGCGGCAGCGGCCCGCCGAGCGGACCAGCTGGTGCAACACCGGCGCCGTCGCCTGGCTCGACGGCGCCCGCGGGCACGTGTGGAGCGTCGGCGAGCCGGACGCCGCCGCCGGTCTCGTGCTGCGTGCCGCGCAGGGCTTCCCCGATCGCGTACGGGAGTTCACCGCGCCGCGCGGCACCGAGGCGCTGGTCGGCCGCCATCTGGCGGTGACCGACGTCGTCGAGTGGGTCTTCCGCTGGACACTGGAGGAGCCGCCCGTGCACCCGGCGGAGGACCGGGTGGTCGCGCTCGACGAGAGCCACCACGGGGAGCTGCTCGCCTTCCTCAACGAGCACAGCCCGGCCCACTCGACCGGCCCCGGCTCCGCCGACGTCAGTCTCTGGGCCGGCATCCGGGGCGCGGACGGGCGGCTGGTGGCGTGTGGCGCGATGAGCAGCCTGCGGGACAGCGGTGCGCCGCTGATGGCGTCCGTCGCGACCGACGCAGCCCAGCGCGGCCAGGGCCTCGGCGCGGCGCTGACCTCGTGGCTGACCCGGCACACCGTACGGCGGCACGGGTTCTGCACCCTGTGGCAGCTGGCCGACAACGCGCCCGCCGAACGGCTCTACACCCGGCTCGGCTACCGCAACGAGGATCCCTGCGTGGCGGCGCGGTTCGCCTGACTCCGAGCCGGGCCCGGTGAGCCCGGCGGGTGCGGGCCTCGTGGGCCCGGCCCGGCGTCCCGCCGGTCAGCGCACCTGCGCGGCGAACGCCTGGTACGTCCGCTCGTCGAACAGCACGAAGCGCACCTCCTCCACCGTCGTCCTCGCGGCCCGTACCGTCCCGGCGGCGATACGGGCCGCGTCGTCCAGCGGCCAGCGGTAGATCCCGGCGGAGACCGCCGGAAAAGCGACGGTACGGGCGCCCAGCTCGTCGGCGACCCGCAGCGACTCGCGGTAGCAGGAGGCGAGCAGGTCCGAGCGGTCCTCGGACTCCGCCCAGACGGGTCCGACGGTGTGGATCACCCAGCGGGCCGGCAGCCGGCCCGCCGTGGTCGCCACGGCCTGCCCGGTGGGCAGCCCCTTGCCGTAGTGCGAGGCGCGCAGCGCGCGGCACTCCGCCAGGATCTCGGGCCCGCCGCGCCGGTGGATCGCGCCGTCCACTCCCCCGCCGCCCAGCAGCGAAGAGTTGGCGGCGTTCACGACGGCGTCCACCGCCTGTTCGGTGATGTCGCCGGCGACGAGCGTGAGCGCGGGCGTGTCTGCGGTCATACGGCCATCATGTCCCGCGCACCGGGCCCGCGCCGCTTCCGGGGACGCGCGACGGTGCCCCGGCGCCCCCTTCCGTGACGGTGGCCGTCCGTGCGCCGGGCCAGGTGAGCTCGAAGTACTTCACCCGCTCGTCCTCGCCCACGAGCCGCATCCCGGCAGCGGTCATGACGCGCTGGGACGCGGTGTTGCCGTGGTCGGCGTCGCCCTTCACGCAGGTGATGCCGCGTTCCTCGGCCAGTCTCAGCAGCGCGCGCAGGGCCTCGGCCGCGTATCCGTGACCGCGTGCCCCGGGGACCAGGCCGTAGCCGATCGTCACGCTGCCGTTCTCGTCGGGCGGCCGGTGGAAGCCGAGGCTGCCGATCACCAGCCCGTCCGCCCGGCGGCGTATCTCGTAGTCCCCGAACGGCTGCGGGCTTCCGGTGGCCGCGCAGTGGCCCAGGAAGTCGGTGGCGGACTTCACGTCCCCGTCCGTCGGGTACCCGGGCGCCCACCGGTCTCCCTCGGCCGGTGCGCGCGCCACCATGCGCTCCGCCTCGGCGGCGGTCAGGGGGTGGAGCACCAGCCGCGCTGTCTCAAGGTCTGCCATGGCAGGGGGATTTACCACGTGCGACGAGCGGGCCGCACCGGGATTTCCGGCAGTTGCGCCCACCGCGGCCGGGGGGTCAGCGGGCCGTCGTGAGATACCCGGTGAGCATGGCGACGAGTTCGTTCTCGAACCGGGCGGTGTCGACCGGGTCCGGTGCGGCGCGGAGCCGGTGGACGACGAGTTCGATCGTGGCCACGACGAGCCGCGCGGCGACGTGGGTGTCCGCGACGCGGACCTCCGGATGCCCGGCGAACAGGGCGTGGACATGGGCGATCCGCTCCCGCTCGTGCCGGGAGATCCGGTCGAGGATTTCGGGGGCCCGGGGCCCCTGCTCCATCATGACGCGCAGCAGCTGGGGATCGTCGAGATGGTTGTCGATCGCGGCGCGCACGAAGAGGCGGATGATCTCTTCGAGGGAGTCGGGCAGCGGTCCGTTCTGGTGGCCGTCGGCGGCGGCGATCCCGGCGTCGAGGTGCCGGGTCATCAGCTCCACCAGGATCGCGTCCTTGTTCGGGTAGTACTGGTACAGCGAGCCGATCGAGACCCGGGCCTGTTCCGCGATGCGGTTGGTGGTTCCCGCGGCGTAGCCGTACTCGGCGAAAACGTGAGCAGCGGCGGCGAGGATGCGCTGCCGGGTGGCTTCGGCACGGGCCTGACGTGGCTGTTTACGTGGCTGAAGACCACGGCGGTCCGCTGTCATGCGCGCCTCCCGGACGGCCCCTCGAAAGCGAGTGGCAAAGACCTGAGCAATTGCTCACAATAGTGCCATGAGCTGCGGCGCAGCGGTGCTCGTCGGCCGTCGGCCCGAAGGCGCGGGCCGGACGGCGTCGCCGCCGCCCTCGCCCGCCCGCCGCCCCGCCCCTCCCGGAAGGAGCCCTCATGACGAACGTCCTCACCCGCCCCCGCCGGCTGTCCCCGGACGAGGTCCGCGCCCGGCTCGGTGAACCCGAACCGATGCTGGAGAACAAGAAGATCGACCACATCGACGAGTTCGTGCGCCGCTTCATCGCGCACTCGCCCTTCCTGTCGCTGGCCACGGCGAACGCGGCCGGACACGCCGACTGCTCGCCGCGCGGCGACTACCCGGGGTTCGTGAAGGTCCTCGACGAGCACACGCTCGCGATACCCGACCGGCCGGGCAACCGCATCGCCGACTCGTTCCGCAACATCTCGGAGAACGGCGAGGTGGGGCTGCTCTTCCTGGTGCCCGGGATGTCGGAGACCCTGCGGGTCAACGGCTGCGCCTACCCGACCGACGAGCCCGACGTGCTCGCCCGGATGCACACCGAGGCCAAGGCACCGGTCCTGGCGATCGTCGTCGAGGTGGCCGAGGCGTACTTCCACTGCGGCCGCGCGCTCCTGCGGTCCCGGCTGTGGGACCCGGCGAGCCAGGCCCTCGCCGACGAGCTGCCGTCGGCCGGTGAGATCGCCTCCGCGCAGTTCGGGGGCGACATCGGCCCCCAGCACTTCGAAGCCGCCCTCGAAGACGCCTACCGGAAGCTCTTCTGACCGTGCCGAAAGGTAATCGCTGATGCAGCGGACTCTCCTCGACCGCATCGACCCGGCCGCCGAGGGCGTCGTCTCCCTCGTCCTGCGCGGCGCCGACGGCCCGCTGGCGCCCTGGGAGCCGGGCGCCCATGTCGACCTGGCCCTGCCGAACTGGCTGACCCGCCAGTACTCCCTGTGCGGGGACCCCGCGGACCTCGGGACCTACCGGGTCGCCGTACGGTACGACCGGCTCAGCCGGGGCGGCTCCGAGTACATCCACCGCTTCCTGCGCGCGGGCCGCCCGCTCGACGTGTCGCTGCCGCGCAACAACTTCCCGCTCGACCCCGCGCCGGGCTACCTCTTCCTCGCCGGCGGGATCGGCATCACCCCCGTCCTGCCGATGCTGCGCGCGGCGGCCGCGGCGGGCCGGCCGGCCCGGCTCGTGTACGCGGGGCCGTCGCTCGCCGCCATGCCGTTCGCCGAGGAGTTGCGCTCCGCCTACGGGGACGCCGTACGCCTCGTCGCCACCCGGCAGGACGGCAGGCCGGACTTCGCCGCGCTGGCGGCGGAGCTGGCACCCGGCACCATGGTCTACTGCTGCGGCCCGGCCTCCATGCTCACGGCGGTGGAGGCCGCCTTCCCCGCCGAGCGGCTGCGCACGGAGCGGTTCCGGCCGGAGCCCAAGGTGTTCGGCCCCGACACGGCGTTCGAGGCCGCCTGCGCCCGGTCGGGGCGGACGGTCCAGGTGGATGCGGACGAGTCGCTGCTGAACGCCCTGACCCACGCCGGGTTCCCCGTGTCGTCCGGATGCCGCGAGGGCGTCTGCGGCAGTTGCGAGATCGCCGTCCTGGACGGGGAGGTCGAGCACCGGGACGACGTCGGCGCCGCCGAGGGCCGGATGTACGCCTGCGTGTCCCGGGCGCTGGGGCCGCGGCTGGTGCTGGACCTCTGAACCGTACGGGGCAGCGGTCCGCCAGGCGGGCCGCTGCCCGCTGACCGGAGCGCCGCCCGGTCAGCGGGTGGGCCGGAGCCGGGACCAGACCGCCCGGGCCGCGTGGTGGCCGGACATGCCGTGCACGCCGGGGCCGGGCGGGGTGGACTGGGAGCACAGGAACACCGCCGGGTGGGCGGTGGTGTACGGGACGCGGGCCAGTTTGGGGCGGACGATCAGGCCGAGGCCCGCGGCGGAGCCGGCGCAGATGTCCCCGCCGACGTAGTTCGCGTTGCGGGCGGCCAGCTGGGGCGGCCCGGCGACGGCGCGGGCCAGCACCAGGTCGCGGAACCCGGGCGCGAAGCGCTCCAGTTGACGCTCCACCACCTTTGTGGCGTCGCCCTCCCAGCCGTGCGGGACGTGCCCGTACACCCAGAAGGTGTGCTTGCCCTCGGGGGCGCGGGTGGGGTCGACCAGGGACGGCTGCGAGGTGATCAGGAAGGGGACGGACGGGTCGCGGCCGTCCGCCGCCGCGCGCAGCGCCGTGCCGATCTCGCCGCTGGTGGGGCCGAGGTGCACGGTGCCCGCGCGCCTGGCGTCGGCGGAGGTCCACGGCACCCGGCCGGACAGCGCGTAGTCGATCTTGAAGACGCCGGGGCCGTACCGCACGCCGCGGTAGGCGTTGCCGAGGCCCGCGATCCGGGCGAGGGCGGTCGGCGAGGTGTCGAAGACATACGCACGGGCCGGGGGCAGGTCGTCCAGCCGCTTGACCTCGTAGCCGGTGTGCACCACACCGCCGTGCAGGCGCAGCAGCGCGGCCAGCGCGTCGGGAACGGCCTGCGAGCCGCCACGCGGGATCGGCCAGCCGCCCGCGTGCGCGGCGAGGGCGAACAGGAGCGCGGCGCCGCCCGTACCGGGGCTGGTGAGCGGCGCGATGACATGCGCGGCGAGCCCGGCGAACAGGCCGCGCGCCTTCTGGCCGCGAAAGCGCCGGTTGAGCAGGGCGACCGGCTGGGCCGCGGCCAGGCCGAACCGGGCGTATGCCACCGGGTCGCGCGGCAGGCCGAGCCACTGGGTGCGCAGGAAGTCCGCTGCCAGGGTCTCCCACCTGCCGTGGAAGGGCGCGAGGAGTCTGCGGTACGTCCCGGCGTCGTGCGCGCCGAGGGACATGGCCGTCTCGCCGATGGAACGGGCGAGCACCGCGGCCGTGCCGTCGGGGAAGGGGTGCGCCATCGGCAGGTCGGGGTGCAGCCACCGGAGGCCGTACCGCTCCAGGTCCATGGCGGCGAAGGCAGGAGAGCCGGCGGCGAGCGGGTGCACCGCCGAGCAGGGGTCGTGGCGGAAGCCGGGGAGGGTCAGCTCCTCGGTGCGGGCGCCGCCCCCGATGGTGTCGTGGGCCTCGAAGACCTCGACGGCCATGCCACGGCGGGCCAGTTCGACGGCCGCGGTCAGCCCGTTGGGGCCCGCCCCGATCACCACGGCATCGAGCATCGTCGGCACCTGCGCCACTCCCCTCGTGTACGACCCTCGCCGTTGAGGATCAGTTGGCGGCCGCCAGCAGTCCGAGGATACGCCGGGCGGTCTCCTCGTCCCGTGCGGCGGTGAACGGCAGCGCGTTGCCGCCGGTGATGCGGAAGGGCTCGCCGGCGACCGTGCCGTTCGCGCCGCCCGTCTCGTGGACCAGCAGCAGGCCCGCGGCGTGGTCCCAGGAGTTCTCCCAGCTGAAGGCGACGGCGTCGAGCTCGCCACGGGCGATGTGCAGATACTCCAGGCCCGCCGAACCGCAGGGGCGCGGGGCGATGCCGTCGGTCTCCAGGGCGGCCAGGACCCGCTTCTGCTCGTCGGTGGTGAAGTCGTAGTGCGATATCGCCACGTCCAGCACCGCACCGGCCGCCGGGGGACCCGCCGGGCGCAGCGGCTCCCCGTTCAGCTCGGCGCCGGCGCCGCGGCGGGCGGTGGCCATCAGGTCCAGGGCGGGCGCGTACGTCCAGGAGGCGAGCAGTTCGCCGCGCAGCGCCAGGGTCACCAGGGTGGCGAAGCCGGGGTCGCCGTGCACGAACTGGCGGGTGCCGTCGACCGGGTCGACGATCCACACCGGCGCGTCACCGGCCAGCGCGTCCAGCACGGCCGGGTCGGCGTGCACCGCCTCCTCGCCGACGACCAGCGAGCCGGGCAGCAGGCTCGTCAGGTCGGCGGTCAGCCGCTCCTCGGCCAGCCGGTCGGCGACCGTGACGAGGTCGTGCGGGCCGTTCTTCTCCAGCACCTCGTGGGCGGCGAGCTGCCGGAACCGCGGCATGATCTCGGCCGCTGCCGCCTTGCGTATGGCGTCCTCGACCGCGACCGGGTCCAGCACCCGCAGCACCTCGTCCGCCGTGTGCGCCGGGGCGGCGGCGGCCGTGCCCGTCCCTTCCGTCGTGTCTCCCGTATCCGTACGAATCGCTTCGATCATGACTCCATCGAACCACGGCCCACTGACACGGGGTCTGGACGGAAGGTGAACTCCGGATGCCGGAGCCGGGCCCGGCGAGGACCGCGGCCCCCTACCGCCCCACCGCGTACCCCTGCATTCCGCGCGGGTTCGCCGCCGCCGACAGCACCCCGGTCTCCGGGTCCCGCGCCACCGCGGACAGCCGCCCCTCCGACCACGGGTCGCCGACGGTCACCGCGTGCCCGCGCCGCCGCAGCTCCCCGATCACGTCCGCGCCGATGCGGGACTCGACGGTGACGCTGCCGGGCCGCATGGCGCGCGGGAAGAAGGAGCCGGGGAAGGAGTCGTTGTGCCAGTTCGGCGCGTCGATGGCGCCCTGGAGATCGAGGCCCCCGCGCACCGGCGCGCGCAGGGCCGCGGCGAGCAGGAAGTGCAGCTGCCACTGATCCTGCTGGTCGCCGCCGGGAGTGCCGAAGGCCATCACGGGCACGCCGTCGCGCAGCGCCAGGGAGGGCGTGAGGGTGGTGCGCGGCCGGCGTCCCGGCGTGAGCGAGTTGGGCAGCCCTTCTTCCAGCCAGGCCATCTGCAGGCGCGTACCGAGCGGGAATCCGAGCGCGGGGACCACCGGGTTGGACTGGAGCCAGCCGCCGGAGGGTGTCGCGGAGACCATGTTGCCCCAGCGGTCCACGATGTCGATGTGACAGGTGTCGCCGCGGGTGGCGCCGCTCCGGTCGACCTCGGGCGCGATCACGGGCGCCGCACCGGGGGTGGCGGGCGTCGCCACCGTGGGTTCACCCGCTCCCCGCCCCGCGGCGCCCGGCGCCTCGCCCGCGTCCTCCCCCGCCGCGACGGCCAGGGCGTGCTCGCTCAGCCGCGGCGTGCGGCCGTCCGGGCTGCCGGGCCGCAGTTCGTACGAGGCGTGCTCGCCGATCAGCGCGCGCCGCCCCGCGTTGTAGTCCTCACCCAGCAGCGTCCCGAGCGGCACCTCGGCCGCGTCGCCGTACCAGGCCTCGCGGTCGGCCATGGCCAGCTTGCAGCCCTCGATCAGCAGGTGGGTGTACTCGGCACTCCCGTACGCGGGCAGCACCGGCGGCAGCAGAGCAAGCTGCTGGAGCAGCACCGGCCCCTGCGACCAGCCGCCCGCCTTCGCCACGGTCCAGCCGTTCCAGTCGTAGGTGACCGGGTCCTCGTACGTGGCGGAGAAGGCCGCCAGGTCGTCGCCCGTGAGGGTGCCCGCGTGCCGCTCCCCGGAGGTGTCCATGGCGGGGCGGGCGGCGAAGGCGGCCAGCGCCTCCCCGATGAAGCCCTCGCGCCAGATCCGCCGGGCCGCGTCGATCTGCGCCTCCCGGCCCGCCGACGCCGCCTCGCACTCGCCGATCAGGCGACGCCAGGTGGCCGCCAGCGGCCGGTTCCGCAGCAGCCCGCCGGGCGCGACCGGCCGCCCCTGCGGCAGGTAGATCTCGGCGGACGATATCCACTCCGTCTCGAAGAGTTCGCGGACCGTCGCGACCGTCCCACCCACCCGTTCGACGGCCGGATGACCGTGTTCCGCGTAGCCGACGGCGTACTTCAGCACCTCGCCCAGGGTCTTGGTGCCGTGATCGCGGAGCAGCAGCATCCAGGCGTCGAAGGCGCCGGGCACGGCGGCGGCGAGCGGCCCGGTGCCGGGCACCAGCCCGAGCCCCAGCGAGGTGTAGTGCGCCACGCTCGCCCCGGCGGGAGCGGGCCCCTGCCCGCAGAGCACCCGCACCGGCCCGTCGGCGGGCGCGAGGATCACGGGCACCTCACCCGCCGGCCCGTTCAGGTGCGGCTCGACCACATGCAGCACGAATCCCGCGGCCACCGCCGCGTCGAAGGCATTGCCCCCGTCCTCCAGAACACCCATCGCGGACTGGGACGCCAGCCAGTGCGTGGTCGCGGCCATGCCGAAGGTCCCCTGAAGGGTCGGGCGGGTGGTGAACACGGTTCTCCTCGCATCGTGCGGACGGTCACGCGGTCTCTTCGGGCCCCTCCCCCGTACGGCCACCGGGAATGCCCGGAGCGGGGGCCTTCCTGATCACATCTTCCGCACGACGGCTGCCCGCAAATCCGTTCGCCGCCCCGGCCGGCCCTGCGTACGCTCACGGCATGACCGGCACCGACCCCGCCAGCCCCACGCCCGACGACACCTCCCGGCGCCCCCTGGTGGCGATCCTCAGCGGCGCCGGCATCTCCACCGACTCCGGCATCCCTGACTACCGCGGCCCGAACGGGCTGTGGCGGCGGGACCCCGAGGCGGAAAAGCTCGTGACGTACGACTACTACATGAACGACCCGGAGATCCGGCGCCGTTCCTGGCGGATGCGGCAGGACAGTCCGGCCCTGCGCCCGGCCGAACGCGGCCCACGAGGCGATCGCCCGGCTGGAGCGCTCCGGCGTCCCGGTCCGGGTCATCACGCAGAACGTCGACGGACTGCATCAGCTCGCGGGCATCCCCGACCGCAAGGTCCTGGAGCTGCACGGCACGGCCCGCACCGCCGCCTGTACCCGCTGCCACGCCCGGTCACCGATGTCCGAGGCCCTCGCGCGGGTGGCCGCGGGCGACCCCGACCCGGCGTGTGCCGTCTGCGGCGGCATCCTGAAATCGGCGACGGTGATGTTCGGGGAACGGCTCGACCCGCAGGTGCTCGGTACGGCGATGGGCGTGGCAAAGGCGGCCGACGTCTTCATCGCGGTGGGGACGAGCCTCCAGGTCCAGCCCGCCGCCTCGCTCGCCGGGATGGCCGCCGAGCGCGGCGCGCGCCTGGTCATCGTGAACGCCGAGCCCACCCCGTACGACGAGCTGGCCGCCGAAACGATTCGCTCCCCCATCGGCACCGCCCTCCCGGAGCTGCTCGCCACCCTCGCCCCCTGAGCAGCCCGGCTCCGGAACCGCCCCCTTTGCCGGGAATGCCACCGGCGGCGCTACCGTTGACCCGGCTGCCGGCCGCCCGGGCCGTGCGCCGGAACAGAACAGCGGGAGGATGCGCCGTGCAGGGCAAGCACCACGGTGAGTACAAGGTGCCGGGCGGCAAGCTGGTGGTCGTCGATCTCGACGTGACCGGCGGGGCGCTGCGTGACGTGCGGGTGGCGGGGGACTTCTTCCTGGAGCCGGACGAGGCGCTCGGCGCGATCAACGCGGCGCTGGAGGGGGCGCCCGCCGACACCGACGCGCGGGGCCTGGCGGCCCGGATCGAGGCGGCGCTGCCGTCCGGCGCGGTGCTGTTCGGGTTCACGGCGGAGGCCGTGGGCATCGCGGTGCGCCGCGCGGTCGCGCAGGCCACCGACTGGACGGACTTCGACTGGCAGATCATCCACGAGGAACCGCAGCCGCCCGCGCTGCACATGGCGCTGGACGAGGTGCTGACCACCGAGGTCGCGGCCGGGCGGCGGCCGCCGACGCTGCGGGTGTGGGAGTGGGACCGCCCGGCGGTCATCATCGGCAGCTTCCAGTCGCTGGCCAACGAGGTGGACCCGCAGGGCGCCGCGCGGCACGGTGTGACGGTCGTACGGCGCATCAGCGGCGGGGGCGCCATGTTCGTGGAACCGGGCAACACCATCACCTACTCCCTGTGCGTACCCGCCTCGCTCGTGCAGGGGCTGACCTTCGCCGAGAGCTACGCCTATCTGGACGACTGGGTGCTGACCGCCCTCGGCGACATGGGGATCAACGCCTGGTACAAGCCGCTCAACGACATCGCGACGGATGCCGGGAAGATCGCCGGGGCTGCCCAGAAGCGCATGGTGGCCGGTGACGGGGCGGTGCTGCACCACGTGACCATGTCGTACGACATCGACGCGGACAAGATGGTCGAGGTGCTGCGGATCGGCAAGGAGAAGCTGTCCGACAAGGGCACCCGCAGCGCGAAGAAGCGGGTGGACCCGCTGCGCCGGCAGACCGGGCTGCCGCGCGCCGAGGTCATCGAGCGGATGATCGGTTCGTTCCGCGCGCGGTACGGCGGCAGCGACGGCGCGGTCACCCAGGAGGAGATGGCGCGGGCTCAGGAGCTGGCGGGCGGCAAGTTCAGCACGCCGGAGTGGACGGCGCGGGTCCCGTAGTTCCCGTGGTCCCGTGGTCCCCATAGGCCCCGCGGCTCCGTGGACCCCAGGCCCCACAGTCGTGGGACCTACGCCGGGCACGGCCTCGCGCACCCGCGCCGTCCTGCCCAGGAAGCGCCGTCCTGCCCAGGAAGCGCCGTCCTGCCCAGGGAGCGCCGTCCTGCCCAGGGAGCGCCGCCCGTCCCCGACGCAGCCGCGCCCGCGCGGCGGCAACCCGCCGACGGGCCGGGCGCCCTACGCCGCCGTGCCCAGCCGGAAGCGGGCCGCCACCTCGTCCGCGAGGTCGGTGGCGCGGCGGCCGCCGTCCATGGTGATCACGGTGTTGCCGTGGGCGGCCGCCTGGCGGCGCACCTCCGCGTCCCACAGTTCGTCCCGGGCCAGCCGCTTGGCCAGGGTGGCCTCCGGGGCCCGGCTGCCCCAGCTGACCAGGGACCGCACCGGGACGCTGCGGCGGGCGCGCAGTGCCGCCAGCCGGAATTCCGGTGTGGGGAGCAGGAACACGGCCTGGTCGGGGCGGGTGAGCAGGGGTGCGAGCTGGCTCGGCAGATTGCCGAACCAGTCGACCAGGACGGGCCGGTCGGCGGGCATCGCGAGCAGGTCCTCGACCTCGAACGCGAAGGTCTCGGCGACCACCCGCTGGGCGAATCCGCACGCCTCGTCGGGGCTGCGGCTGTCCCACAGGGAGCCGGGCGGCTCGTCGCGGGCGGCGTGGAAGTGCGGGTGCTGCCGCGGGGTGCAGCGGGGCAGCCAGGTGTGCTGGGCCAGGTCGCCGCGGTAGATCACGGCGCCGTGGCGCCGGGCCAGGATTATCGCCAGCGTGCTCTTGCCCGCTCCGGTGCCGCCGGCGATCCACCGCACGTGGGAGAGCCGGCCGGCCGAAGCGGTCGAACGGATGGGGGGACCGAAGGGTGTCTCCGATGGGGGGCGCCTCATACGGTCCATGGTCCTCGCATCGACCGTGCGGCTCCAAGACCGCCCCGTATGGGAAGCATCAGGAGTGGGCAAAGAGTTGGAAGGGACGGTTGAGTCGGTGCGCGCCCCCGCGCGCCTTCGCGCGTCCTGTGCGCCCCCGTGCAGCCCGTGCGCCGGTCAGCGCACCGGATCGTACGGCGTCAGGTCCGCCCCCGGGTCCGCGCCGGTGGCGAGCAGCGCGGCGACGCGCCCGGCCCAGGGCCCGATGGTCAGTCCGGTCGGGCCCAGGCCGTCGGCGACGACCAGACCGTCCAGGTGAGGGACCCGGCCGAGCAGCGGCCGGATGTCCGGGCCGACGGGGCGGAAGCCGACGCGGGTCTCCAGGTGCGTGGCGCCCGCCAGGCCGGGCGCGGCGGCCAGGGCTTCGGTCAGCACCTCGGACAGTCCCGCGGCCGTCACCCGGTGGTCGAACCCCGCCCCGGTCTCGCGGGTGGCGCCCGCCACGATCCGCGAGCCGTCGAACGGGACGAGGTAGTGCCCGGTGGCGCGCGGCATGACGACGGGCCAGTGCCCGGTGTCCGCGCCGGGCAGTGACAGGTGCACGATCTGGCCGCGTTGCGGCGCGACCCGTACGGTGATGCCGGACGCGGCCAGGAGCTCCGCCGCCCAGGCCCCGGCGGCGACGACGACCGCGTCCGCGGCGATGTGCTCGCCGTCCACCTCGATGCCGGTGACGCGGCCCGCCGTGTGCAGCAGTGCCGCGCGTCCGGTGCGCAGTGAAGCGCCCCGCCACCGCGCCTGGCGCAGCAGCGCGTCGCGCAGCCGGCCGCCGTCGACGCGGGCACCGGCGGCTATGCGTACGGCCTGTGTGCCGGGCCCGAGCGGCGGGAACAGCGCACGCGTCGCGGACGCGTCGAGGAGGTCCACCTCGCCGGTGTCCGCGGCGCCGTCCCGCCGCTCCAGCACCCGCCGGCGGATGCGGTGCAGGTCCGTGTCGTCGGCGGCCAGGGCGAGCGCGCCGACGGCCCGGTACCCGATGTCGCGCTCGCCCGCTTCCGCGAGTTCGGCGACCAGCCCGGGGTAGTACCGCGCGCCGGCCGCTGCGGCGCGGAACCACTGCGCGTCGTCCTGCTCGGAGGCCCAGGGGCAGACGATGCCCGCCCCGGCCGCGGTCGCCTCGCCGGGCTGGGCGCGCCCGGCCAGCACCACGTCCGCGCCCAGCCCGGCCGCGTGCCATGCGGCGCTCGCTCCGACGATGCCCGAACCGACCACGGCGACGCGCATCCCGTGCCTCCTCCCCGCGGACCGTCAGCCCGCGAACTCCGCGATGATCCGTTCGCCGTACGCGTCGATCGTGGCGTCCCTGGCGTCGTGCATGGCGTAGAGCGCAAACTGGTCCACACCCAGCTCCCGGAGGGCGTGCAGCTTTTCGAGCTGCGCCTCGGGCGGGCCGAGCAGGCAGAAGCGGTCCACGATCTCGTCCGGGACGAAGGCCGTGTCGGGGTTGCCCGAGCGGCCGTGGTGGGCGTAGTCGTACCCTTCCCGCGCCTTGATGTACGAGGTGAGCGCCTCGGGCACCATGCCGGAGTGCTCGCCGTAGCGGCTGACGAGGTCCGCGACGTGGTTGCCGACCATGCCGCCGAACCACCGGCACTGCTCGCGAGCGTGGGCGAGGTCGTCGCCGACGTACGCGGGGGCCGCGACGCAGATCTTGACGTCCGACGGGTCGCGGCCCGCCGCCGTCGCGGCGTCCCGTACGGCCTTGACCATCCACTCGGTCAGGAACGGGTCGGCCAGTTGCAGGATGAACCCGTCCGCCAGCTCGCCGGTCATCTTCAGGGCCTTGGGGCCGTACGCGGCCATCCAGACCGGCAGCCGCCCGTCGCGCACCCACGGGATGCGCAGCGGGTGGCCGCCCACGTCGGTCTCCCGGCCCTCCGCGAGGTCGCGGATGATGCGGATCGAGTCGCCCAGGCGGGCGAGCGTGTTGGGGGCGCGCCCGGCGACCCGCATCGCCGAGTCGCCGCGACCGATGCCGCAGACGGTGCGGTTGCCGTACATGTCGTTGAGGGTCGCGAAGGTGGAGGCGGTGACCTCCGGCGTGCGGGTGGAGGGGTTGGTGACCATCGGGCCGACGATCAGGCGTTCGGTGTGCTCCAGGATGCGGCTGTAGATGACGAACGGCTCCTGCCACAGCACGGAGGAGTCGAAGGTCCACCCGTAGCCGAAGCCCCGCTCTTCGGCGCGGCGCATCGTGGTGACGACGTCGGACGCGGGCGGGTCGGTCTGCAGGACGACTCCGAAGTCCATCTCGGCCTCCTCAGTTCAGGTACTGGCAGGTGCCACGCGGGATGTACTGGCCGTGCCCGGCACGGCCGGTGTACCGCCGCCCGTCGACGACGGTCTCGCCGCGCGAGAGGACGGTCTCCACGCGGCCGGTGACCGTGCGCCCCTCGTACGCCGAGTAGTCGACGTTCATGTGGTGGGTGGCGGCCGAGATGACATGCTCGGCCGCCGGGTCGTAGATGACGATGTCGGCGTCCGCGCCGGGCGCGATGGTGCCCTTCTTCGGGTACAGGCCGAACATCCGGGCCGGTGTGGCGCAGGCGATCTCGATCCAGCGGCGGCGGCTGATGTGCCCGTCCACGACGCCCTGGTGGAGCAGGTCCATGCGGTGTTCGACGCCCGGCATCCCGTTGGGGATCTTGGAGAAGTCGCCGCGGCCCAGCTCCTTCTGCCCCTTGAAGCAGAACGGGCAGTGGTCGGTGGAGACCACCTGGAGGTCGTTGGTGCGCAGCCCGCGCCACAGCGCGGCCTGGTGCTCGCGTGGCCGCAGGGGCGTGCTGCACACGTACTTCGCGCCCTCGAAGTCCGGCTCGGCGAGGTTGTCGGTGGACAGGAACAGGTACTGCGGGCAGGTCTCGCCGAAGACGTTCAGGCCCTTGTCGCGGGCCTGTGTCAGTTCGGCGACGGCTTCCTCGGCCGAGACGTGCACGATGTACAGCGGCGCGCCGGCGACCCGGGCGAGCTGGATCGTACGGTGGGTGGCCTCGGCCTCCAGCAGTTCGCGGCGCACCTCGCCGTGGTAGCGGGGGTCGGTCCGGCCCTCCGCCAGGGCCTGTTCGACGAGGACGTCGATGGCGATGCCGTTCTCGGCGTGCATCATGACCAGTCCGCCGTTGCCCGCCGACCGCTGCATGGCGCGCAGGATCTGGCCGTCGTCGCTGTAGAAGACGCCGGGGTAGGCGGTGAACAGCTTGAAGGAGGTGACGCCCTCCTCGACCAGCAGGTCCAGCTCCTTGAGCGCGTGCTCGTTCACGTCGGAGAGGATCATGTGGAAGGCGTAGTCGACGGCGCACTGGGCGTCGGCCTTGGCGTGCCAGGTGTCCAGGCCCTCGCGCAGCGCCCGGCCGCGCGTCTGGACGGCGAAGTCGACGATCGTGGTCGTACCGCCCCAGGCGGCGGCCCGGGTGCCGGTCTCGAAGGTGTCGGAGGAGAACGTCCCGCCGAACGGGAAGTCCATATGGGTGTGGGCGTCCACGCCGCCCGGGATGACGTACTTCCCGGTGGCGTCGATGGTGCGGTCGGCGTCCTCGGTCCAGCTCTCGGCGGTGGTCGTGCCGTGCGCGGCGAGGGCGGCGATCCTGCCGTCCTCGACCAGGACATCGGCATGGATCTCATCGGCGGCGGTGACGACCAGGCCGCCGCGGATGACTGTACGGCTCATGCTTCCGGCTCTCCCTTCCACACACACCAGTGGTGCTCGGCGGCGCCGGAAGGGACACGGCCCGGCGTGGTGTGCCGTCCGGGCGGCCCGCCCCAGGTGACGCCGCGCCACGACCGGTCTACACCCGTAGAGCGCGGCCGTGCAGCAGACCGTAGAAGCATGTCACCCACCGTGGCAACACCATGTCCGCAGATCAGGGGGAACTGACGGGGTGTCGGCCGCGCGGGGCCCCCTCGTCGGCGCGGTGGCCTTACTTCATCGATTGCGCAATCCGGGAACCTTGTCGTGGCCGGCCGCGTTCCCCGGTGGGGGGAAACGCGACACACCGGACCACACGCACACGCAAACAGGAGACACAGCACCATGGGCGTCAGCCTCAGCAAGGGCCAGAACGTCGTCCTCAACCAGGACGGCACTCCCCTCGCGGACGTCACCGTCGGCCTGGGCTGGGACGCCCGGCCCACCGCCGGCGCGGACTTCGACCTGGACGCCTCGGCGGTCGTCTGCGGCCCCGACCAACGCGTCCTGTCCGACGCGCACTTCGTCTTCTACAACAACCTGACCAGCCCGGACGGCGCGGTCCGGCACACCGGCGACAACCTCACCGGCGAGGGCGAGGGCGACGACGAGCAGATCCTCGTCGACCTGGACCGCCTCGGCGAGGAGACCGGCCAGGTCGTCTTCACCGTCTCCATCCACGACGCCGAGCAGCGCGGCCAGAGCTTCGGACAGGTCGACGACGCGTACATCCGCGTGGTCGACAACCTGACGGGCCGCGAGATGTGCCGCTACGAGCTGTCGTACGACGCCGCGGGCGAGACGGCGATGGTCTTCGGCGCCCTCTACCGGCGCGGCGGCGAGTGGAAGTTCCGGGCCATCGGGCAGGGTTACGCGTCGGGGCTGGCCGGTATCGCCACCGACTACGGCGTCAACGTCGGCTGACCCGCGGCACACGAAAGGGGCGCGCCCGGACGGGCGCGCCCCGAGCCGTGCCTACAGGTGCGAGGCGATGGCCGGCATCAGGTCCTGGAAGGTGCGGCCGTTCGCGGGCTCGCCGATGGCGGCCATCTCCCAGCCGCCGCCGGAACGGCGGACCTTGGCCATGATCTGCGCGGTGTACTGGCCGCCGCCGGTGAGGGTGTAGCGGGCCAGTTCCTGGCCGTTCGTCTCGTCGACCAGACGGCAGAACGCGTTCTGCACCTCGGCGAAGGTCTGCCCGGTGAAGGAGTTCACCGTGAAGACGATCTGGTCGACACGGGCGGGCACCCGCTGGAGGTCGACGAGGATCGCCTCGTCGTCGCCGCCCTGCCCCGCGCCGCCCACCAGGTTGTCGCCGGTGTGGCGTACGGAGCCGTCGTCGCTGATCAGGTGCTGGAAGAAGACGACGTCGACGGGCTCCTGACCGGCGAAGAGCACGGCCGAGGCGTCGAGGTCGATCTCGCGGGCCATCAGCTTGGCGAGGAAGCCCTTGCGGGCGGCGGCCTGCCAGCCGAGCCCCATCCGTACGACGCTGAGCTCGCCTCCGCCGGACTTGCTCAGACTGATCTTCTGACCCTTGTCCAGGTTCACGGTCATGTGCTGTCACTCCTGCGTCGGGATGGCATGCCTTGGACAGGGCGGCGACGGCCGCCGCCACCGGCCGGGGAATGGAAAATCTACAGCACTGTAGAGGTAATGAAGAAGTAAAGACGCGGGCCGCTGGACGGGGAACGGCAGCGCCCGTCGGACCGTACGGACGGCGAGCACCGCGCGTTCGGCACTTGGTGGGCCCCGCCGGAATGCTCACAGCGGGGCCCAGTCGTACGGTACCCAGCCGGGCGCCCGCACAACAGACCGCGTAGCGGCCATTCACGGCGCCGAGAGCGCCATCTCCGCCGGACGTTCCGCCAGCCGCAGCAGTGCCCGCGCCGAGGGCGACCCGGGCTCGGCGTGGTAGGTGACCAGCTGCTGGTCCGGGTCGGCCGGCAGGCTGAGCGTCTCGTACGCGAGCGACAGCTCCCCCACCACCGGGTGCGCCAGACGCTTTCTGCCGAAGCCCTTGTCCTGGACGTCGTGGGCCGCCCAGATCCGCCGGAAATCCGCGCTCCGGCCGGTCAGCTCGTCGATCAGCGCGCACAGCTTCGGGTCGCCGGGATACCGGCCGACGTCACGGCGCAGCTGGGCGACGACGTGTGCGGCCTTCTCCTCCCAGTCGGCGTACAGCTCGCGCGCCGCCGGGGCCAGGAAGAGCTGCCAGGCCATGTTGCGCTCACCGGGAGGCATGGCGTCGAAATCGCCGAGGAGCGCGCGGGCGAGCCGGTTCGAGCCGAGGATGTCCAGCCGCCGGCCGACCACGTACGCGGGGACGCCGTCCATCGCGTCGATCAGGTCCTGGACGGCGGGACGCACCCACTGCGGCCGGGGAGCGGGACGGTGGCGCCGGGAGACCGGCCCGGCCAGGCGGGTCAGGTGGGAGCGCTCGGCCCCGGTCAGCCGCAGCACGTCCGAGACCGCGTCGAGCACCGCGGCGGAGACGTTCTCCCCCCGCCCCTGTTCGAGCCGTGTGTAATAGGCGACACTGACCCCCGCCAGCTGCGCCAGCTCTTCCCGCCGCAGGCCGGGTACCCTGCGCCGCCCGCCGTGGTGGACCAGACCGACGTCCTCGGGCTGGAGCCTGGCGCGGCGGGAGCGGAGGAATTCGCTCAGTTCGGTGCGCTGGTCCATCCCTGAATTATGGCGCGTACCGCCCGGGGAACGGCGCGGGGGCCGCGGGGCGCCCGCCGCCGTACGGCCCGGGCGGTCCGCCGGAGCGGTCCGCCAGGGTGGTCCTCGCAGTGGTAGGAACGCCGAGCGTAGGTTCAACAGGGCACTGGTTGCCCTGGGCACACAAGCCCACCCTGGAGTACATGAACCGCACCACCGTTCCCGCATACGCAGCACCCGCCCCGAAGGCTCCGCTGGAGCGCATCACCATCGAGCGCCGCGAGCTGGGCGCGCACGACATCCTCATCGACATCAAGTTCACCGGCATCTGCCACTCCGACATCCACACCGTGCGGGCGGAGTGGGGCGACGGCGGGCACTTCCCGGTCGTCCCCGGCCACGAGATCGCGGGCGTGGTCAGCGAGGTCGGCGCCGAGGTCACCCGGTACGCGGTCGGCGACCGCGTCGGCGTCGGCTGCTTCGTCGACTCCTGCCGCGAGTGCGAGAACTGCCTGGCCGGACTCCAGCAGTACTGCACCGGCGAGCTGGGCCAGGTCGGCACGTACAACGCCGTCGGCCGGGACGGCGTGCCCACCCAGGGCGGCTACTCCACCCACCTCGTCATCGACGAGAACTACGCGCTGAGCATCCCGGACAGCCTGCCGCTGGACGCCGCCGCGCCGCTGCTGTGCGCGGGCATCACCCTCTACTCGCCGCTGGCGCACTGGAAGGCCGGCCCCGGCAAGCAGGTCGCCGTCGTGGGCCTCGGCGGGCTCGGCCACATGGGCGTCAAGATCGCGCACGCGATGGGCGCGGAGGTCACCGTACTGAGCCAGTCGCTGCGCAAGCAGGAGGACGGCCTGCGGCTCGGCGCCGACCGCTACTACGCCACGTCCGACCCGGAGACCTTCGAGAAGCTCGCCGGCAGCTTCGACCTGATCGTCAACACCGTCTCCGCGCAGCTCGACCTCGACGCCTACCTGGGCCTGCTGCGCACGGACGGCACCCTCGTCCAGCTCGGCGTGCCGGAGCACCCGCTGCCGATCGCACCGTTCGCCCTCATCGGCAACCGCCGCTCCTTCGCCGGCTCGCTGATCGGCGGCCTCCAGGAGACCCAGGAGATGCTGGACTTCTGCGGTGAGCACGGGCTGACCTCGGAGATCGAGGTGATCTCCGCCGACCGGATCAACGAGGCGTACGAGCGGGTGCTCGCCAGCGACGTCCGCTACCGCTTCGTGATCGACACCGCGACGATCTGACGCCCCGGGACCCCGGTCGCGCACCCCGGGTGCCGCCACGTGGGCGACACCCGGGGATCACCGTCGGTACTGTCCCGGCGACGGCTTCCGTGCTACCGTCAATTCAGTTGCAGTTTTGGTACCCATAAACTTTATGTGCGCCTGACGGTATGTGACCGTCGGGCGCATTCTGTTTCTGCCGGTCACATCCGGATGGGCTCAATTGCGGCGACCCTGGAATCCGCGCAGTGCGGATTCCTCAACTGCCTCGATCGAAGGATAGCGACATGGCAACCGGCACCGTGAAGTGGTTCAACTCCGAAAAGGGTTTCGGCTTCATCGAGCAGGACGGCGGCGGCGCCGACGTCTTCGCCCACTACTCGAACATCCAGGCCCAGGGCTTCCGTGAGCTGCAGGAAGGCCAGAAGGTCACCTTCGACGTCACGCAGGGCCAGAAGGGCCCGCAGGCGGAGAACATCGTTCTCGCCTGACCTGACGCGTACGGCCGGGCGGTCGTCCGCGACCGTCGGCCGGCACGGCAGGACCGCGTAAGGCGCGAGCCGGAAAACCATCCGAAAGGGTGATTTTCCGGCTCGCGTCTTTTCGTGCCCGCTCGCCCGTACATTCCCCGGCCCCTTTGTCCGCACCGGCAGAGCGCCGACGGGGAGTCGGACCGGGAATTTTGCCCGGCGGACCATACCGGGTGCGACATATCGGGCGCCCCGGCAGGGTGGGCCCCCTCAGTCGGGTGACCACGCGCGCTCGGCCGCCCGCAAAGCCTCCGCCAAAATTCCCGCGCCCTCCTCCGCCTCCCCGACGGTCAGCGACAGCGGCGGCGCGATCCGCAGCACCGCGCCCGTCAGGCCGCCCTTGCCGATCAGCAGGCCGCGCTCGCGGGCGGCCTCCACGACGAGGTCCGCCGCCCGCGGCGACGGCTCGTCGGTGCCGGGTACGACCAGTTCGACGCCGATCATCAAGCCGCGCCCGCGCACCTCCCGCACACAGCCCAGCCCCGCGCCGACCGCCCGCAGCCGCTCGATGAGCAGGCCGCCGACACGCCGGGCGTTGCCCTGGAGGTCGTGTCCGAGGAGGTGGTCCAGATTCGCCAGGGCCGCCGCCATGGTGACCGGGCTGCCGCCGAAGGTGGAGATGGAGTGCGCGCCGAGGCAGTTCATGACGTCGGCGCGGGCGACGACGCCGCCGACGGACAGGCCGTTGCCGATGCCCTTGGCGAAGGTGAGCAGGTCCGGCGGGCCGTTGCCGGCGTGCGCCTGCCAGCCCCAGAAGTGATCGCCGGTGCGGCCCCAGCCGGTCTGCACCTCGTCGGAGATCCACAGGATGCCGTGCCGGTCGAGCACCTCGCGGAAGGCCGCGTAGAGCCCGTCGGGCGGCGAGGTGAAGCCGCCGACGCCCTGTACCGGCTCGGCGATGAGCGCGGCGACGCCCGCCGTCTGGCGGAGCATGTCCTCCAGGTCGGCGACGCAGGCGTCGGTGTACGCGGCGTCGGACAGCCCGGCGTACGGGCCGCGGCCGCGTACGCCCCCGTGCACGTACAGCGTCTGGAGCGGCGAGAGGCCGGTCGGCGACCAGGCGGCGTTGCCGGTGACGCCCACGGCGGAGAAGGACCGGCCGTGGTAGCTGTTGCGCATCGCCAGGATCTGGTTCGACTTGCGGTAGGCCGTCGCCAGCAGGAGCGCGGTGTCGTTCGCCTCCGTACCGGAGGTGGTGAAGAAGACCCGGGCGTCGGGGATGCCGGAGAGCGCGGCGATCCGCTCCGCCAGGTCGACCATGGGGCGGGACAGGTAGAGCGTCGAGGTGTGCAGGATGCGGCCGGCCTGCTCGGCGACCGCCCTGGTCACCTCGGGCAGCGCGTGGGCGGTCATGGTGGTGAGGATGCCGCCGAAGAAGTCCAGGTAGCGGTTGCCGTCCGCGTCCCAGACGTGGCGGCCCTCGCCGTGCGTCAGCTCGACGGGCCGCTCGTACAGCAGCGTGAGCCAGTCCGGGAGGACGGCGCGGTGCCGGGAGCGCAGGTCGGCGGCCGGCACCCCGGCCCCGGACGCGTCCCGGGGCCGGTACGAGGAGGTCATGGCCGGGTCAGGCCCTCGTACGCGTCGGGGCGGCGGTCCCGGTAGAAGGCCCACTGCTGCCGCACCTCGTCGATGAGGCCGAAGTCCAGGTCCCGTACGACCAGTTCCTCCTTGGTGTCGCTGGCGACGTCGCCGACGAACTGCCCGCGCGGGTCCACGAAGTAGCTCGTGCCGTAGAAGTCGTTGTCGCCGTACTCCTCGACGCCGACCCGGTTGATCGCGGCGACGAAGTACTCGTTGGCCACCGCGGCGGCGGGCTGCTCCAGCTGCCACAGGTAGGCGGACAGGCCGCGGGAGGTGGCGGAGGGGTTGTAGACGAGCTGGGCGCCGTTGAGGCCCAGCTGGCGCCAGCCCTCGGGGAAGTGGCGGTCGTAGCAGATGTAGACGCCGATCCGGCCCACGGCCGTGTCGAAGACCGGCCAGCCGATGTTGCCCGGCTTGAAGTAGTACTTCTCCCAGAAGCCCTTGACCTGCGGGATGTGGTGTTTGCGGTAGGTGCCGAGCACCGTGCCGTCGGCGTCGATGACGGCGGCGGTGTTGTAGTAGAAACCGGACTGCTCGACCTCGAACACCGGCACCACGATCACCATGCCGGTCTCGCGGGCCAGCTCCTGCATACGGCGGGTGGTGGGGCCGTCGGGCACCGGCTCGGCCCAGCGGTAGTGCTCCGGCTCCTGCACCTGGCAGAAGTACGGCGCGTTGAAGACCTCTTGGAAGCCGATCACCTGCGCGCCCTGCGCGGCCGCCGCCCTGGCGTGTTCCTCGTGCTTCGCGATCATCGATTCGGTGTCGCCGGTCCAGGACGCCTGAACCAGTGCGGCGCGTACGACGTTACGGACAACATCGGCCATGAGCTGCTCCTTCGTCGAGCCGTCGGCCACGGGCCATGCGGATCTACGCGTGTGGAGGCGACCGTAGGCCTCGTACAGCGGCGAGGCAAGAGCATCTCCACCGCGGCGGGGCCGTGGAGCACGGAAGCGAGCGGCGGGGCGCGGGAGCCGGCCGGGGTCAGCCGCCCGTGCCGCCGGCGCGCAGGGCGTGGGTGATGTCGCGGTGCCGGTGCGGCGAGACGCCCGCCGCGGCGTCCAGGAGCAGCGGGGTCAGCTCGTCCGGCGCGCTCGCGGCCGCCGCCACCGCCTCCTCGGGCGTACGGGCCCGGACGAGCGCCGCGAACAGTTCGCGCGCCTGGACCGGGCGGCCCGCGCCGAGCAGCGCCAGCGCCGTGTCCGCCACTTCCCCGACCGGACGGGCGACGCCCTGGCGCAGCAGGCGCGCGCTCTCGGCCGTACGGCCCGCGGCGGCCAGCGCGTCGGCGGCAGCGGCGAGCCGGCCGGGCGGCAGGCAGGCCGCCTCCCAGAGCAGCGTCGGCACCTCGGCGACCAGACCGGCGTGCTCCAAATCCCCTATCAGGAGGGGCAGCTCGGCGGGGTGCGCATGAGCGGCGGCACACAGCAGGGCGTGCGCCTCGCCGCCGCGCCCGGCCGCCCGCAGCCGGGCCAGACGGGCAGCGCTGGTGGAGGTGCGGGCGGCGAGAGGGGCGAGGGATGGGAGGGGTGTGCCGGAAGTGGGTGTGCGAGGGGCGGCAGGCGCGGTGCGGGGCCGGGCCGCGGGGAGGGCGCCGGGCGCTCCGGGGGCCTCTTCGGGCGAGGGCGCGCCGCCGCCCGAACGGCGCTTTCGCGTACGGGCCTTGGTGACACGCCCCGCTTCCGCGCGGGCCCCGTTCCTGCGGCCCCACCGTGTGGCATGGCCGCCGTCCGGCTCCTCCTCGGCCACACCGGCGAAGCGTGCCCCGCGCGGTGCCGGACGAGGGGACGCGCGGGGTGCCACGGCCGGTTCATCGGCGGAGGTTCCCTCCGCCCCAACCCGGTCCTCCAACCCGGCGAACCGCGCGCCCTTGGGACGCCGGGAGCTCTCCCCCGACGGCGCCGCTCCCGCAGCCTCCGACGCGCTCACGCCCATACCCGTACCGCCCGTACCCGTACCCGGGCCGGTGGCGCCGTCCAGGAACCGGCGGGCCGCCACTCGGTCGGCCAATGCGTCGATCCGGCCCTGGAGTTCGCGTGCCCGCACCCCGGACCGTATGTGGTCGTCGCGGGCCCAGGCCAGTTCGTCGGCCAGCCGCTCCGCGCCGGGCCCGCCGTCCGACGCCCGCAGCGCGGCGAGCAGTTCCCGTTCGCGCAGCGCCGCGTACTGCCGCTCGCGCAGCATCACGTCCAGCCGGTCGCCGAGGTGGCCGGGGGCACCCGGGCGGGCGTCGTACGCCTCGACCGCCTCCGCGTGGAGGCGGCGCGCCCGTGGCGCGGCGGTGCGTACGGCGTGTTCGCCGCGCCGCCCCGCGAGGTCGTGCAGCAGCGACTCCACGACGTCCCAGGGCGGGATGTCCGCCCCGTCCAGGCAGGCCCGCATCCCCGCGGGGTCGCGGAGCGTGAAGACGCCGTACCACCCGGCCGTCTCGTCGAGCATCCGCGTCAGCCCGCGCAGAAATCGCGCGAACTCCCTTACCGGCACTTGCGGTTGGTCCCCAGTCACGTTCCTCTCTCCCCTCCCCCGGCCCCCGCCCGTCCCCACCCCACGCCCGACCCGCATTCGACACCAGCCGTGTTTCGGCCTGGATTACGGATGCGCTACGGGCGGCTTTCCGGGACCTCTCCCGCACCGGCCGGGCGGCCGCCCGCCGTTGTCGGTGGTGGGGCCCGGTCCGCGGACATGGCCGAGACGCTCCGGTGCGGCGCCGGTCCGGCGGCGCGGCGCGTGAGACTGATCACCGGTCCTCCGGGCCGGGCCCGGCACAGAGCGGTACGCCCGGCCGGAACGCGAACCATCAGCCGTCTTGAGTGGGTTTTCTCCGCAGGTGGTGAGTACATTGGCTCCCTGCGGAACCGGGGTGATCTCTTCCGTCGGGGGCCACCGCCAGGTCCGTACGCCGTGCCCGCATCCGGCGGCAGCCGTGCCCCACGAGAGAATGGACCTCCCTTGACCACGCCCCGCCTCGTCCCGCTCTCCCCGACCACCTGGGCGTGGACGCACGACAGCACCGCCTGGGGCTACAGCAACTGCGGCCTCGTCGCGTCCGACGGCGAGGCCCTCCTGATGGACACCCAGTTCACGCTGAAGGGCACCCGGCAGCTGCTGGACGCGATCGCCGACGCCGTACCGTCCGCGACGATCACCACCGTGGTCAACAGCCACCAGAACGGCGACCACACCTGGGGCAACGAGCTGGTCGGGGACGCGGAGATCATCACGTCCGAGGCGTCCGCCGCGCACCTGTGCCACGAGATGAGCCCGGACATGCTGTCGGCCCTGAGCCGCAGCGAGCCGACCAGCGCGGTCACCGCCTACGCCGTCGAGCACTTCGGCGGCTTCGACTTCGACGGCATCACCGTCACCGGACCGACACGGACCTTCACCGGCAGCCTGGAGATCACCGTCGGGCGCACGGCGGTGCGGCTGCTGGACCTGGGCGCCGGACACAGCGCGGGCGACGTCGCGGTGCACGTGCCCGAGGACGGCGTGGTGTTCACCGGCGACGCCCTGTTCCACGGCGGCCACATGATCGTCTGGTCGGGCTCGCTCACGTCCTGCGTCGCGGCCTGCGACACCCTCCTGGCCACCGGCGCCACCACCTTCGTACCCGGACACGGCGCCGTCACCGACCGGGCGGGCCTCACGGCCTTCCGCGACGAGCTGTCCCGGATCTTCGAGACGGCCACCGCCCACGCCCGCCGCGGTACGGAGCTGGCCGAGGCGGCACGCCTGGTCAAGGCGGCGCACGCCGGCGGGCTGGCGCACCCCGAGCGGCTGTTCACCGCGGTCGCCGCGGCCTACCAGGAGGCGGGCGCGGAGCACGTCCCCTCCACCACGTTCGAACTGGTCGAGGGCATGGCCCGGCTCGCGAACGCCTAGCGTCCGCGGGTCCGCCCGGAGGCGCCTAGAGCGCGTCCGCCACGGGCCGACCGCCCGGCGCCGCGTGGATCGGCGCCGGGTAGTCGGACGGCACCACCAGCATCAGCCGCTGCGTACGGTCCCCGAGCGGCGCGAAGCAGCGGAAGGTGACCTCGAACTCCTCGTCCCCGTGGCCGGGCAGATACAGCCAGCGCCGGTCGCCGTCCGGGTGGGTGACCGTGGTGAGGTCGTCGGTGAGCAGCCGGGCCGCGACCCGGTCGCGCTCCTTGATCTCCGCGACGACCTCCGCCAGCCGCCGGTTCTCCGGCTGCTCGGCGGCGGCCAGCCGCAGCTGGGACGCCATCGGCTTGGCCCAGTCCTCCTCCCAATCGATCAGCTGGAGGCGGGCCTCGGGATAGGTGAGTGCCCAGATCATGACGTTGATGCCGTGCTTCATCCACGGCCAGTCCTGCTCGCACGCCGCGTTGTACAGGAGCACGTCCCAGGAGGCGTCGGACAGGTACGCCGGCCAGGGCTGCACCTGGATGAGCGCGGACGTCGACGGGTCCACGGTGCCGGAGGGGCGGTACAGCGGCGGCGGCACCTGGCCCCGCGCGTAGACGAAGAGGGTGTGCCGCTGGGCCTCGTCGAGGTCGAGGATGCGCACGATGCGCTCCAGCCACTCGGTCTTCGGCCGGTCGATCCGGCCGGACTCCAGCCTGCGGTACCAGCCCTCGGTGACGCCGGTGAGCACCGCCATCTCGGCCTGGGTGATGCCGAGCCGGTCGCGGTGGCCGAATTTGGCGGTGAAACCCGGCACCTGGTTGGGGTCGCGGGGGCCGCGCCAGTCCCGCAGGAAGTCGCCGATGCGGTGGTTGCTGGACATCCGGCGCCCGACTCCCTGGCTTGGTAAAAGGATCGAAAAGTTACGGCCGACTGTAACCCGGTGCCGTCACGCGCCGGAGGAGCCCCCTCCCCTTCCGCCCGGCCCGAAAAGTACACCAAACCCGGCACTTCATCCTATTACCTCCGCCATACCGACACGTCACCTACCGGAACTCCCCGTACCGGTCACCCCGGGTGACCGGCGCCGGACGAGAACGGTCGGTCGGTTTGTGTCAGAGTGACTGACCGCGCCCGCCGGGCCCCCAGCAGCAATCGAAAGGCAGCCATGAGCCGCAGCGTCTTCATCACCGGTGGCAACCGGGGCATCGGCCTGGCGATCGCACAGGCCATGGCGGCCGACGGGGACAAGGTGGCCGTGACCTACCGCTCGGGCGAGCCGCCGGCCGGCGTCCTGGGCGTACGGTGCGACATCACCGACCCGGAGCAGGTCGAGGCGGCGTTCCGGCAGATCGAGGAGGCACACGGCCCGGTCGAGGTGCTGGTCGCCAACGCGGGCATCACCCGCGACGCCCTGCTGATGCGCATGTCCGAGGACGACTTCGGCGACGTCGTCGCGACCAACCTGACGGCGGCCTACCGGCTGGCCAAGCGCGCCACCCGCGGCATGCTGCGGGCCCGCAAGGGCCGCATGGTCTTCATCGGCTCGACCGTCGGCCTGCGCGGCGAGGCGGGCCAGGCGAACTACGCGGCGGCCAAGGCGGGGCTGGTCGGCCTCGCCCGCTCCCTCGCCCGCGAACTGGGCTCGCGCGGCATCACCGCCAACGTGGTCGCCCCCGGCCTGACCCGGACCGACATGGCCGCGGCGCTGCCCCAGGAGCGCCTGGACGCCATGACGGAGCAGATCCCCCTGGGCAGAATGGCCCGCCCCGAGGACATCGCCGCGGCGGTCCGCTGGCTGGCCGGCGACGGGGCGTCGTACGTCACCGGTGCCGTCATCCCGGTGGACGGCGGCGCCGGCATGGGCCACTGAGCCCCGCGCCACCACACATCTTCAGCCACGCCCGCGCCGCACCTTCCCGGCGCGGGAGGACACACCCACCCCACGGGGGCGGTGCCGTGAGCGCTTGGACGGGGGTCAGGCGCTCACGGACACCGGGGGCAGGAGGGGAGCCTGTGAGGCGTCGGATTCCGGCGTCTCACAGGCGCGTTTCCCGGGCGGCTTCCTGAGCGAAGACCTCCGGTGGAACGGGCGCCAACGGACATCGACGGGCCCCGGTCAGCACGCCCCACTCGACAGGTGAACTTGCAAGTCTGCCTGTCATGATTCTACGGTGCCGCTATGCCCGACCAGGAACAGGAACGTCTGGCGGCCGAACTGCGCGCCACCGTCGGCCTCCTCATGCGGCACCTGCGCGCCGTCTCGCAGCAAGGCGAACTGACCGCCTCCCAGCGCGCGGCGCTCGCCCGGATCGACACCGAAGGGCCCACCACCATCGCGGCGCTGGCCCGCGCGGAGCTCGTACGGCCCCAGTCGATGCGGCTGACCATCGGCGCCCTGGAGGACCGGGGAGTGGTGCGGCGCAGCCCGCACCCGACCGACGGCCGGCAGGTCGTCTTCTCCCTCACCGAGGAGGGGCGGCGGATGCTCGGCGAGGCCCGGCAGGCCAAGCAGAACTGGCTCGCCGTCGCCATCGCCGAACGCCTGGACCCCGCCGAACAGCGGACGCTGGCCGACGCGGCCGAGCTGCTGCGGCGGCTGACGGGGGAATGAGGCGCGAAGGCCCCGTCCCCGATACCCGTTCCTTTCGGGCGCTCCCCCGCGAGCACGCCCGCAACGACCCAGGAGCAGCCCACCCATGCCCGTCACCACACTCGACGCCACCACCGCCCTCATCGTGATCGACCTCCAGAAGGGCATCACCGCCCTGCCCACGGCCCACCCCTCCGCCGAGATCGTCGAACGCTCCGCGCGGCTCGCCGCCGCCTTCCGCGCGCGGGACCTGCCCGTCGTGCTCGTCAACGTCGCGGGCGGCGCTCCGGGCCGTACGGAGACCGGGCGGCCCGGGGGCACGCCGCCCGCCGACTGGGCCGAGCTGGAGCCGGGACTCGACCGGCAGCCGGCCGACGTCACCGTCACGAAGCAGACGTGGGGCGCCTTCCACAACACCGCTCTCGACGCGGAACTGCGCCGCCGGGGCGTCACCCAGGTCGTCGTGACGGGCATCGCGACCAGCATCGGCGTGGAGTCCACCGCGCGTGCCGCGCACGAGCACGGCTACCACGTCACCGTCGCGACGGACGCGGTCACCGACATGGACGAGGAGGCGCACCGCCGCAGCCTGGAGAAGATCTTCCCGCGCCTGGGCGAGACCGGCTCGACCGAGGAGATCATCGCCCTGCTGGGCTGACGGGCCCCGGAGGCGGCGCGGGGGCCGCGCCCCTGGCCAGGAGCAGCAGGGCGTCGACCAGGTCCTCGGCGGTGGAACCGGTGGCCAGGCGCCGCAGCTGCTGCCCCGTGACCAGGGCGACGACGGTCCCCGCGAGCCGCTCGGCGTCGGCGACGCCCAGCGCCGTCAGGATGCGGGCGGCGAGCCGGTCGTACGCGGCGAAGCACTCGGCCGCGGCGGTCCGCAGCCGCTCGTCGCGGCCGGCCTGCACATACAGTTCGAACGGCGCGATGTGCTCGCTGTCGAACTCCGTACCGCCCGCGACCTGGCCGACCAGCGCCGCGGCCTCGGCCAGGCCGATCCGGTCGACGCGGCTGTCCTCGGCCAGTTCGGTGAAGCGCCGGGTCTCCTCGTCGACGAAGCGCAGCAGGCTCTCCCGCAGCAGGTCGTGCTGGGTCGCGAAGTGGTACGTCACCGAACCCAGCGAGACGCCGGCCTCCTTCGCGATGCGCCGGTTGGTGACGGCGGCGACGCCGTCCCGCCCGATGATGCGCAGCACGGCGCCGATGATGCAGCGCCGGGTGTCGGCCGCCTGGCCGGGGCCGGGCGCGGGCGTGGCCGACGAGCCGGGCGCGGTGGCTTCCCCGCCCGTCCCGGCTCCCGTCCGTCCCCGCCCGGCGCTCTGTCCCGGCCCGGCGCTCCGCGCCGTCATCGGTCCACCGCGTCCGACGACCCCGCCGCGCCGGGCGCCCGGAGCCGGTCGGCGGCCACCATCAGGCTCCGGATTCGCTCCCGCCCCCGGCCCGGTCCCCGGCCCCGCTCTCCCTGCCGCTTCCCGCCGCGGGTCCCGGTCACCGGCGCCGCCGGGCCGTCGTCCGTCGCCCCGTACCGCTCCGTCGTCGCCTCCGGCCACCGCTCGTGCCACCGCAGCTGCCCCTCCAGCTGGGCCGCCAGTGAGATCAGCAGCGGTTCCGAGTGGGACGGGCCGAGGAGCTGGGCGCCCAGGGGCAGTCCGCCCGCGGTGAAACCGGCGGGGACGCTGACGCCCGGCCAGCCGAGGACGTTCCACGGCCAGGCGTACGGGCACGCGGCGATCATGGCCCGGTCCGTCTGCCAGCCGTTCATCCGCGCGAGCGTGCCGACACGCGGCGGCGGCGCGGCCGTGGTCGGCGTGAGGATGAGGTCGTACGAGCCGAACAGCGCGCCCACCCGCCGGTGTTGCCGCCGTTCCGCCAGCCGTGCCCGGCGCAGCGCGGGGCCGCCGAGGAGCCGCCCCAGCCGGGCCGCTTCGCGGGTGCGGCGGTCCAGCAGGGCGGGGTCGGGCGCCCGCGCCACCCATTCCCGTACGCCCGTCGTCGCCCGCGGCACGAACGCGAGGCCGATCAGCCCGTAGTCCGGTTCGGCCTCCTCGACCTGGTGGCCGAGGCCCGCGAGGGTGCGGGCGAGGGCGGTGACCGCGGTCCGTACCTCCGGGTGGAGCGGTTTGGGCGTACCGGTGAAGGCCGGTTTCCAGGAGAGCGCGATGCGCAGCCGGCCCGGGTCGCGGTCCGCCGCCGCGCGGGCCGCCACGGGGCGGGGCCGGTGCAGGTCGCCGTCGTGGTTGCCGGCGGCGGCGTCGAGGAGCAGGGCCGCGTCCCGTACCGTACGGGCCAGCGGGCCGAGCACCGTGATGCCCTGGAACGACTCCGCGTCGGGCCAGGTCGAGATGCGGCCGCGCTGGGGCTTGATGCCGACGAGGTGGGTCCAGGCGGCGGGGATGCGGACCGAGCCCGCGCCGTCCGTGCCGAGGGCGCCCGGCACCAGGCCGGCGGCGACGGCCGCGGCCGAGCCGCCCGACGAACCGCCGGGTGTGTGGCCGGGGTTCCAGGGGTTGCGGGTGTCGCCGAAGGCGGGGCCTTCGGTGAACGGCCACTGTCCCAGTTCGCAGGCGTTGGTCTTGCCGACGACGACGGCCCCGGCCCGGCGCAGCCGCCGTACGGCCTCGGCGTCCGCCGTCTTGGGCGGGAACTCCCCGGCGCAGCCGAACGCGGTGGGTTCGCCCGCCACGTCGGTGTCGTCCTTGACGGCGAGGGGGACGCCGAGCAGCGGCAGCCGCTCGCCCGCGGCCAGTCGGCGGTCGGCCGCGGCGGCCTCGGCGAGCGCGGACTCGGCGCGGACCCGCCGGAAGGCGTTGACGGTGTCCTGGGTGGCGGCGATGCGCTCCAGCGAGCGCCGTACCAGTTCCACCGACGACACCTGGCCGGCCGCCAGCGCCGCGGCCTGCTCGGCCAGTCCTTCGTACTCCCTGGTGCCGTTGTCGCGTACGCCCATGGCTCCCCCTTGCCGGCACTGTTCGTTCGAACGAACAACTTCGACGGTAACCGGGGCGGGCGCCCGCTTCAACGGGGCGCTTTCGGCCGCCGCGGCGCCGGTGTGCCGCGGGCCGTGGGCCGCGCGGTGCGGGCTACGGCCGGGCCCGGCCGAGTTCCGCGAGGCGGGTGAGGGCGGGCAGGGCCTCGGCGATCGCCTGCCGCTGCCCGGAGGTCAACCGGGCCACCAGCGGCTCCAGATGGCGCGTCCGGTCCGCGTGGCGGGAGCGGCCGACCCGCCGTCCCGCCTCGGTGATGCGGACGAGGACGGCGCGTCCGTCACTGGGGTCGGGGCGGCGCTCGACGAGTCCGTCCCGCTCCAGCCGGGTGACCAGCTGGGTGATGCCGGGCTGGCTGACCTGCTCGGACCTGGTCAGTTCGGTCAGCCGCAGCGGTCCGTCGCTGAAGGCGAGGGTGTCCAGCACCGACAGCGTGGTGACGGACAGCTTCTCCGGCACGGGGAGCCGGACGTAGAAGCGGTGGAACTGCTCGATCGCGGTGGTGAAGGCGTCCACATCCAGGTCACCGGCCGGAGGGTGGCCGGGGGTGTCGCCTGCGGCGCGGTCCGGGGAGGGTCTCGGGTCGTCGTTCACCCCGAAAACCTATCCTATGTTCAATAAGTCACTTATAGGAATGCCGCCCGGCCGCGCCGCCCATCGCTACCGTGTCACTTCTGAGGGCGTACCACCATCGCCGACCCGCCCCCGCGCCGCACCTTCTCCGCCGCCGCCAGCCAGCGTCCGTCCGGCAGGCGCTGCACACCGGCCGCGGCGCCGATCTCCGGATTGCGGGTGAACGTGTGGCCGATGGCCTCCAGTTGCGCGCGGACCGGGCTGTCCCACAGGCCGGGTTCCAGCTCGGTGGCGGCGGCGTTGCGCTGGCTGGCGCGGGGCGCGGCGATGGCGTCGACCAGCGGCATCCCGCGGTCCAGGTGGTTCAGCAGGCTCTGCAGGACGGTCGTGATGATCGTCGCGCCGCCGGGCGACCCGAGGGCCACCACCGGCCGGCCGTCCCGCAGCACGACCGTCGGGGACATCGAGGACCGCGGACGCTTGCCCGGCCCCGGCAGGTTCGGGTCGTGCACGGCCGGGTTCGCCGGGGCGAAGGAGAAGTCCGTCAGCTCGTTGTTGAGCAGGAAGCCGCGGCCCGGTACGACGATGCCGCTGCCACCGGTCTGCTCGATGGTGAGGGTGTAGGAGACGACGTTGCCCCACTTGTCGGCGACGGTCAGATGGGTGGTGTTCTCGCCCTCGTACGTCGTCGGGGCGGCCCGGCCGCCGGCGTCGCAGGGCCGCGGGTGGCGCGGGTCGCCGGGCGCCAGCGGGCTGGTGAGCACCGCGTCGTCCTTGATCAGGCAGGCCCGGGAGTCGGCGAACCGCTGCGAGGTCAGACCGCGCGTCGGCACGTCCTCGAACTCCGGGTCGCCCACCCAGCGCCCCCGGTCGGCGAAGGCGATGCGGCTGGCCTCGATGTAGCGGTGCAGGTAGTCCTTCTCGCTCAGCTCGGACAGGTCGCTGTGCTCCAGGATGTTCAGCGCCTCGGCGATGCTCGTGCCGCCGGAGGAGGAGGGCGCCATGCCGTACACGTCCAGCCCCCGGTACCGGCTCCGGGTCGGCGCCTGACCGCGCACCTCGTACTGCCGCAGGTCCTTCGCCGTCAGATCACCGGGCCGTACCCTTCGGTCGGCGCCGGGGCGCACCGGCGGCTTCCGCACGGTCCGCGCCACGTCCTCGCCGAGCCGCCCGTCGTACAGCGCGTCGACTCCCTTGTCGCCCAACTCCTTGTACGTACGCGCCAGGTCGGGGTTCTTGAAGGTGGAGCCGACGACCGGGAGCCGCCCGCCGGGGAGGAAGAGGCGGGCGGTGGCCGGGAAGTCGCGGAAGCGCGCCTCGTTGGCGGCGGTCTGCGCACGGAAGGTCGCGTCGACCGTGAAGCCGTCGCGGGCCAGCTTCTCCGCGGGCTTGAGGAGTTCGCCCAGCGGGCGGGTGCCCCACCGGTCCAGCGCGGTGTCCCAGGTCGCGGGCGTACCGGGGGTGCCGACGGACAGGCCGCTGGTGACCGCCTGGTCGAACGGGATCGGTGTGCCGTCCTCCAGGAAGAGGCCGCTGTCCGCGCTGCGCGGCGCCGTCTCGCGGCCGTCGAGGGTGCGTACGGTCCGGGACTTGGCGTCGTACGAGACGAAGTAGCCGCCGCCCCCGACGCCGGACGAGTAGGGCTCGGTGACGCCGAGGGCCGCGGCGGTGGCGACGGCGGCGTCGACGGCGTTGCCGCCCTTGCGCAGCACCTCGATCCCGGCAGCCGAGGCGTCGGCGTCCACGCTGGAGACCGCGCCGCCGTAACCGACCGCGACGGGGACCTTCGCCGGGGTGGTGCCCGGGGCCTTCGCCGGGGCGGGGCCCGGCGGGTGCGAGGCGGACGGCGGCGGGGCGGCGGACGGTGACTGGGCCGAGGCCGGGACGGCGGCGAGCGAGCCGGCGAGCGCGGCCGCCACCCCCAGTACGGAAAGACGTCGGGCCGGTGTCATGCGCGTTCCCTCCTGGCCTGTGCGGGCGGCAGGGGCCGGAGCCTACCTGCGTGATCACGGGGGCGACAGGGGGCGCGAGGGCGGGGCGCGAAAGGGGCGCGAAAGGGCGGCCGCCACGCGGGGGCGCAAAGGTACGGCGGCTCGCATAGCGGGCGCCGGCCCCATGCCCGTACGGACCCGGGCAAGGCAGCCCAGCCGCCCGCCCCGCGTTCGAACACACTCCCGGACAGCGGCTACGCTCCCCCGCCATGGACGACTCCCTGCTCCTCCTGACCGTGGCGGCGGCCGCCCTCGTCGTGGGCGCCGCGGCCGGCTGGGCCGCGCAAGCCGCCGCGGCGCGCCGCAAGCTGAGCCGCGAGCAGAGCTTCTTCGGGCTGCCCGACGGGGCGGAATGTGTGCTGGTCACCCACCGGGACAGCACGTCGGCCCACTGGAGCATCCCGCGGCACGACGCGCTGGCGCTGCTCGGGCTGGCCTCGGTGGTGGAGAACTGCGGGGCGCACGCGGAGGTCGCGCCGCACGACACCGGACTACAGGGTTTCGGCGCCCGCACCGAGTTCTGCGTCGGCGACCCGACCGCGCACCGGCGCCTGGCCGCGCACCTGGCGAACCTGCTGCCCGGGGTGGCCGTCCACCCCGGCGACGAACACGGCATCGGCCGCGGGACGTTCGCCGTCGGCGGCTCGACGCACCGACTGGAGCCCGGCGCCGTGGAACACGTTCTGCTGGCCCGGCTGACCGCCGTCGAGAGCGGCCGTCCGGTCTTCCTCGCGGCCGGCCAGCGCCCGGTCACGCACCGCGCCGCGGTACGGCACCTGGTGCGCAACCGGGCGCGGCTGGCGCGCAAGTACGGCGCCGACGGGCAGTTCTGCCTGCTGCTCAAGGTGGTCAACTCGCAGGCGTACGGGCCCGACGTGGTGGAGGTGGTCGGGGACGTGACCAAGGCCGCGCTGGCGCCGCCGGAGCCGAAGGGGCACCGCGCCGGGGTGTAGGGGGACGGGCGGCCCGGCGGGTGGCCGGGCTCAGCCGAAGTACATGACCTCGGGTGCCGGACCGCCGAGGTACGGCCGCCAGTCCGCGAGACCCGGCCCGTTGGGCGTGCCGGTGGCGGCGAAGGCGGCGAGCGCGCCGCCGAAGACGTGCGCCAGTTGCCGCCCGGCGGCGCCCGGCCGCCCGAGCATGGGGCTGTCGGCGAAGGCGTCGAACGTGCCGAAGAGGAACGGCAGCTCCGCGCAGTGGGTGGCGCCCAGCGTGCCGTCGCCGCCGTCCGGAGCCCGGTCGAAGCGGTAGACGTACGCGGGTGTCCCCTGCGCGGCGCGCTGCTCCGCGATGCGGACCGCCCCGTCCCGGAACAGCCGGCCGGTGGCCGCCTCGGTGAGGAGGCCGACGGGTGACGCGTCGGGCCGCAGGCGGGCCAGGTCGTCGTACGCGACCGCCGCTTCGTCCGGGTCACCGCCGCGGAAATCGTCACCGGCGTCCTCGCGCATGATCCGCAGGACGTCGTCCCGGGTGAGGGACCCGGCCTGCTCGTCGGAGGCCAGGAAAGCGGTCATCTCGTCCCGCACCGTGCCGATCAGCAGCTCGGTCCCGCCCAGCGCGCCCTGCGCGACGGCCTGCTGCGGGCCGGCCGGCATCATGGCGCCGCCGAGCACCGGGTACATGGGCGGCGCGACCCGGCCGGGCCGCCATCGGTCCGCGGCCAGGCGGGCGTACGCGGCGAGCAGCCGTTCCACCGGCAGCGCGCGCAGCTCCCGCAGCGCGGCGCCCTCGTTGCCGGGCACGGCCGCCTTGTCCGGCATGCCGAGCAGCCGCAGGAAGTCCCCGGTGCTCTCGGCCGCGGCGGCCGGTTCCTGGGGCGGCAGGCCCCACGGCCCGCTCTGCGCGACGACCCGGCGCACCGGGCCGCGGGCCTGCGGGGCGACCGCGAGGGCGAGGGCGGAGTACGCGCCCGCCGACTGGCCGCCGACGGTGATACGGGCGGGATCGCCGCCGAAGGCCGCGATGTTGTCGTGCACCCAGTGCAGCGCGGCGGCCTGGTCTCGGAGGCCGAGGTTGTCGGCGCCCGCCTCCGGGAGGAAGAGGTAACCGAGCGGTCCGACGCGGTAGTTGGCGGTGACCACGACGAGGCCGCCGAGCGCGGCGAGCCGGGCGCCGTCGTACCAGTCCCAGCCGCCGGAACCGCTGGTGAAGCCGCCCCCGTGGAACCACACCAGCACGGGGCGGCCCCCGTCGGCCGCCGCGCCCGCCGGGCTCCAGACATTGAGGGTCAGACAGCCGTCCTCGTCCCAGTCGGGAGTACGGCGCCCCATGACGCGCTCCAGGCGGGACGGGCCCTGCGGCACGGCGGGCCCGGGGCGCGTCGCGTCCCGGACACCGGTCCAGCCCTCGTGCGGGCGCGGTGGCGCGAAGCGCAGGGCCCCGACCGGCGAGGCGGCGTACGGAATCCCGCGGAAGGCGGCCACCGGCGGCGCGTCCGCCGGGCCCGCCGCGTCGGCGATGTCCGTGCCGCCCGGCCGCCGCCCCGCACCCGCCGCGCCGTCCGGCACGGGGCCCGCCGCGCCACGCACCCGTCCCCGCTCCGTCTCCACGGCCTGCCACCACTCGCGTCCTGCGGCCATCGGCTCCGTCCTCTCCTCCGGTTCGGCCCCCGCGCAGCTTCCGTTCTACGCGACGGGCCGCGCCTGCCGTGCACCTCCCCGCCACGAGGTGCACGGCCCGGCCTCCCGCCGCTCAGCGGCACCCGGCGAATCCCCGTGTGGTACTCCTGTACCAACGGCTCCGGCGTGCCGGGGCCGCGGGTGACCGGCCGAACCCCTGCATGAGGGAGCTCCGTGATGACCGAGCGCAAGCCCCCCGGCGTCGACTTCGAGACCTGGACCGACCGGCAGATCCGCGAGGCGGCGGAGCGCGGCGAGTTCGCCGACCTGCCCGGCTTCGGCAAGCCGCTGACCGGCCTGGAGAAGCCGTACGACGACATGTGGTGGGTCAAGGAGAAGATGAGCCGGGAGAACCTCTCCTTTCTGCCGCCGACGCTCGCGCTGCGCAAGGAGGCGGAGGACGCGCTCGACGCGGCGGCGCGGGCGCCTTCGGAGGGGGCGGTGCGGCGGATCGTCGGCGAGATCAACACGAAGATCCAGGAGGCGGTCCGGCAGCCGCCGCCCGGACCGCCGCTGAACCTGGAGCCGTTCGACGTGGAGAGCGTCGTGAGCGACTGGCGGGCACGGCGCGCGAAGTAGCGCGCCCGCGGGCACCGCGCCGTCACCCCGTCCGCCGCTCGGTAGCCAGCCACCCCGCCAGCCCGAGCATCGCGACGCCGGTCGTCGCGTCGAGCCGCCGCCGAACGCGCCGGGTGATCCCCAGGGCCTTCAGCCGGCCGCCCAGCGCGGCGTAACCGCAGGCACAGCCGAACTCCACCGCGATGTAGGCCGCCCCCAGGGCGAACAGCGGAACGACGACGTGCGACGCGTCGCGGGCGAGGAACTGCGGCAGGAACACGGTGAAGAGGACCAGGGCCTTCGGGTTGGCAGCCGCGACGACGAACTCCTGCCACGCCAACCGGCACACCGACACACCGGGTTGCGGCTCCGGCGCCGGCGCGTCGGGGTGAGCCTCCCCCGCCGGTACGGCGCAGCGCGGCTCCCGCGCTCCTCCCCCGGCGCCACCGCGCCCGGTCTGCGCGCCGTCCGCCGAGCGCCCCGCCGTGACCACCGTGCGCAGCCCGAGCCACGCCAGGTACACCACCCCACCCCACTTGACGACGTTGAACGCCACCTCGGAGGCGGTCAGCAGCGCCCCCAGCCCGGCCGCCACCGCGGCCACCATCAGCGCGAACGCGCCGAACCGCCCCAGCGAGGCACCCACCGCGGCGCGCGGGCCGTGCCGCAGCCCGTTGCGCAGCGCCAGCAGTTGGTTGGCCCCGGGCGTGGCGGCCAGCAACAGGGCCGCCGGGAAGAACGCGGCCCACTCGACATCGGTCACCATGCGCCGACGTCTACCCCGCGGCGGGGCAGGCGTCACGGAGCAGGGGCCGAACGCCGGACAGCCCGGCCCGGCCGCGGCCCGGTCACGCGCCGGCCCCCGGCCCTCCGCTACGGCCGCAGCGCCTCCCGTACGGCATGGCAGGCGTCGATCGCGCGAATCGTGGCCTGGGTGCACAGGCGGCAGTGCTCGTGGCGGCCGGCGTGCGCCCGGCACAGTTCGTTGCTGCGTTCGCAGGCGACCACGCACGCGTCGAGCTGCGCGGCCAGCAGCCGGGTCTCCCCGCCGCCTTCCCGCAGCAGCAGCCGGAGCGTCGCGCCGACGACATCGTGGCAGTCCAGGTCGGCGCGGGCCGCTTCCCGCATGCGGTCCGCGTCGTCGGAGGCGAGCATTCCCGTCGCGCAGACGAGGGCGGTCTGCTCGCAGTCGGCGAGCGCGTCGGCGGCCGGGGCCAGGACGTCGGTGCCGAGCCTGGCCTTGGTGGTGATGCTGTCGAGGAGTGTGCGGGTCTGGAGCATGACGGCCTCCAAGTGCGGTGTTTCCGGGCCGGTTCCGGCACCGCATCCCGGTGGCCGGAGGGTGGCCCGTGGATGCCCTTCGACCCGAACCTACTGCCGTCCGGCGCGCCGGGACAGGCGCACGGCAGGGCCGTCTTCGCCACCTCCGTCCGGCGCGCCCGTTCTGTCCGCCCCGTCCGTTCCCGCCCGGCCCGCCCGTTCCCGCCCGGCCCGTCCGCGGCATCCCAAATTGGCATCGCATACTCCAATTCAGTACGGTGGAGCCGTGCGACTGACGAAGAGCACCGACATCGCGCTCCGCATCGCCATGCGGCTCGCGGTCCTCGACGATCGGGGCGACCCGCCGACCACCCGCGAGGTGGCCGGTGCCGTCCAGGTCCCGTACACGCACGCCGCCAAGGTGGTGAGCAGACTGCAGCACCTCGGCGTCGTGGAGGCCCGGCGCGGACGCAACGGCGGCCTGTCCCTGACCCGGGCCGGCCGCACCGGCTCCCTGGGACACCTGGTCCGCGAGCTGGAGGGCGTCGGCGACGTGGTGGGCTGCGAGGACGATCCGCCCTGTCCACTGCGGGCCGCCTGCCGGCTGCGCAGCGCCCTGCGTACGGCGCAGGAGGCGTTCTTCGCGTCACTGGACCCGCTGTCCATCGACGACCTCGTGGGCACCCCGACCGGCCCCCTGCTGCTCGGCCTGTCTCCGCGCCCGAAGGGCTGAACGGCCCTACCGCGCACCCCCACCCCCGCTCGTACGCTTACCGAGAAATGCGAATCTAAGATGCAAGTTATTTGCGTCATCGCATCTCCGCCGACCGACCCCCTCAGCACTTCCCGAGAACCGGAGCACCCGATGTTGTCGTCCCAGTCCGCCGCAACCGTCCGCGCCACCCTTCCCGCGGTCGGAGCGGCCATCGGCGAGATCACCCCGCTCTTCTACGACAAGATGTTCGCCGCCCGCCCCGAGCTGCTGCGCGATCTGTTCAACCGCGGCAACCAGGCCAACGGCAGCCAGCGCCAGGCCCTCGCCGGCTCCATCGCGACGTTCGCGACGTACCTGGTGGAGCACCCGGACGAGCGCCCCGACGCGATGCTGGAGCGCATCGCGCACAAGCACGCCTCACTCGGCGTCCGCGCCGACCAGTACCCGATCGTGCGCGAGCACCTGTTCGCGGCCATCGCCGAGGTGCTGGGCGACGCGGTCACCGAGGCGGTCGCGGCGGCCTGGGACGAGGTGTACTGGCTGATGGCGAACGCCCTCATCGCCATCGAGAAGCGCCTGTACGAGGAGGCGGGCGCGCCGGACGGGAACGTCTGGCGCGAGTACCGCGTCGTCGGCCGCTTCCAGGAGACCGACGACGTGGCGACCTTCGTCGTACGGCCGGTGGACGGGGAGCCGGTCCCGGCGTCGCGGCCCGGCCAGTACGTCTCCGTACAGGTGGCGCTCGCCGACGGCGCGCGGCAGATCCGGCAGTACAGCCTGTCGGGGCAGCCGGACGGCGGGCTGCAGTTCTCGGTGAAGCGGGTGGCCGGTGACGATTCCGGCTCGCCCGCGGGCGAGGTCTCCAACCACCTGCACGACCGTGTGCACGGCGGGGAAATCCTGCGCGTCAGCGCCCCGTTCGGCGACGTGGTGCCGGAGGAGAGCGACCGCCCGCTGCTGCTCGCCTCGGCCGGCATCGGCTGCACACCCATGATCGGCATCCTGTCCCGGCTCGCCGCCGACGGCTCCGCCCGCCGGGTCGTCTCGCTCCACGCCGACCGCGCCCCGCACACCCACGCCTTCCAGGCCGAACTGCGCCAGCTGACCGGGAAGCTGGCGCACGCCACGGCCGAGGTCTGGTACGAGCGGCCGGGGGCCGCCGCCGAGGCGGAGCGCGGCGCGGACGTGGTCACCCGGCACGAAGGGCGCATGGACCTGAGCGGCGTCGAGATCCCGGAGGGCGCGGTCGCCTACCTCTGCGGCCCGGTGCCCTTCATGAAGGCCGTCCGCGGCCAGCTCCTGGCGGCGGGCGTGGGCGCGGCGGACATCCACTACGAGGTGTTCGGACCGGACTTGGGCATCTGACCAGGTGGCGTGCCCGGCCGGTCGGC
>NZ_JBHWHY010000064.1:0-55771 GCF_042732265.1 Streptomyces sp. NPDC059788
CGGCCCACCCACCCCGGAACGGGTGAGGGCCGCGCCCGGCCGGGGTATGACGGCGAGAATCTTCGACATGTGGGGTCTCCTGAGTGGGAGGAAGGGGACATCCGCACGGTTGCCCGCACCCCGCGGCGGGTCGACAACCGGTCCCGTCCCTTCACCCGCTTGGCACACGCCGCGCCGCCCGAATGCAGCAAGCGAGGGCCATCACCATGGGTGGGAAGGGGTACCCCGGCCGTCCTAGGCTGGAGCATGGACTTCGACGGCTCGGAACTCGGGGGCGCCCCCTCCGGTACATACGGCGACCGGGTCCGGCTCGACCCCGCGGAGCACGATCCCCGCTCCGGCGCCGCCTCCCTGTGCGCGGCGGGGCCGGTGGTGCCCGTCCTGCTGCCGGGCGGGGTGCCGGCCTGGCTGGTGACCCGTCATCAGGCCGGTCGGGCGGTGCTGGCCGACAGCCGCTTCGTCAAGGACATCGGCGCCTGGCGCGCCTGGCGCAGCGGGGAGGTCCCGCGCTCCTGGCCGCTGGCGCCGCTGCTGACCGTCGCGAACATGACCACCGCCACGGCGGGCGACCACACCCGGCTCCGCGCGCCGCTGGCCCGCGCCTTCACCGCCCGCCGCGTGGAACGGCTCCGGCCCCGGGTGCGGGAGCTGGCCGGTGAGCTGCTGGACGGCCTCGTGAGCCTCGCGAAGGACCGGCCCGGGGAGCCGGCCGACCTGCGTGCCGGGTACGCCCACCCGCTGCCGATACAGGTCATCTGCGAGCTGTTCGGCGTGCCCGACAGCCGCCGTGCCCGGCTGCGGTCACTGTGCGGCGCTCTGTTCGGCCCTCCTTCGGAGCCGTCCGGGGCACTGGCCACCCACCGCGAGCTGCGCGCCGCGCTCGCCGGCCTCCTCGGCGAGAAGCGCGAGCGGCCCGGTGACGACCTGACGAGCGCGCTCGTGGCCCCCGGCCCCGACGCGCTCAGCGGGGCCGAACTCGTCGACACACTGCTGCTGATGATCGTGGCCGGTCATGAAACCACCGTGAACCTGCTGGGCAACGCCGTACACGCGCTGCTCACCCATCCCGCGCAGCTCGCCCTGGCGCGCAGCGGGCAGGTGCCCTGGAGCGCGGTCGCCGAAGAGGCGCTGCGCTGGGACCCGCCGGTCGCCAACTTCCCGTTCCGCTACGCGCTGTGCGACGTGGACGTGGCCGGCCGGACCATCCGGGCGGGCGATCCGGTGATGCTCTCGTACACCGCGTTCGGCCGCGACCCGCGGCAGCACGGGCCCGGGGCCGAACGCTTCGACATCACCCGTACCCCCACCCGGCACCTGTCCTTCGGGCACGGCATCCACCACTGCCTCGGCGCGCCGCTCGCCCGGCTGGAGGCGGCCGTCGCCCTGCCCGCGCTCTTCGAACGGTTCCCGGAACTCGCGCTGCACGATCCGGGGCAGCCCCCGCCACGCCGTCCGTCCCTGGTCTTCAACGGCTTCGCGGAACTGCCCGTCGTCCTCGCGCCACGGGGCGGCCGGCGGCAGCCGCCGCGCCCGCGCACCGGCTCATGACGCCCGGTCCCGGTCCTCACCGCCGCACACGGACCGTACGGAGCGGGCCAGCGCCACCGTGTGCAAGGCGTCCAGATGCCGGTCGTGGCGTACCCGCGCGGCGGCACCCGCCAGCGAGGGGACGCAGCGCGACGACGCCCGCGCCTCCCCGGACGCGGCGATCGCCCGTACCAGCGCGTCGTTCACGCGGTTGATCTCCTTGCGCACCTCGCCGAGGTCCGGCCGCTCGACCGGAGCCTGCGCGGGGTACGCGTCCCACCGGCGGTGCAGCCCGCGCTGCACCAGCTTGTTGGCCTCGATCTGATCCCGGAAAATCCGCGCGGCCCGCCGTGGGTCGGTGCCCAGTTCCGCCGCCTGCCGCGCGACCGCGTCCAGCACCTGCTGCTCACGCACCGGGTCGTCGACCGGGCTGCCGGTACCCCACTTCGCGGCGGCCACCAGGTCGGCGGTGGCGAGGCGTCGGGCGGACAGGGCGGCGAGAGGACGCAGCGCTTCCGCTTCCCCGTCCGTGTGTCGGGACGCGGAGGCGGGCGCGGGTTCGGCCGGTGCCGAGGCGGTCGCCGGAGCGCCGGTGAGGAGGGCGGTCGCGGCGGCGCCCACGGTGAGCAGCCGACGCAGGGAGGAGCGCGGGTTCAGTGCCACAGTCAGCCCTTCCGGCCGCTCGGGTCCGGGGCCACGGGGCCCCGGTCGTACGGCGCTTGAGTCCGGCGAGGCCGGAGTCCGGCGCGTCCGGCGTGGACGCGCCGGGATGAGCCTACTGCGGGTGGCGGACGCGCGATCGTACGGCCGCGGCTGCCGACCGCGCGTCACCGGTGACCGGTGGCCCAAGACCGGCAACCGGTCACCGGTGGCCCGTCATCGGTCCCCCGTCACCCGACCCTCCGCATCGTCGAGTCGTAACCCCCGCCGCCCGGGTAGACCCACGCTCCGGACAGGGCGTCCCCGTCCGCCTCGAAGGTGCCCCTGAAGTACGCGGGCGAGCCCTTCTCGCCGCCCCAGATGGTCAGGGTGTCCCCCTCGATCTCGTACACGTAGTCGAAGGTGTGCCCTTCGCCGCCGTAGAAGCGGGACCTGATGTCGTCCCCCGGAGCTGTCGCGCCGAAGGGCTGCTCCCGGCCGATCACCTCGATGCCGGTGACCGGCCGTCCCTCCTGCACCAACTCCACCTCCTGCAACAGGAAGTGGCCGCCGTCCAGCCACCGGTAGGTGACGGTGCCTTCCGTACCTCCGCCGACCCGCCAGCGGCCCACGAGCCGCTCCAGCGCCCTGACCTGCTCGTCCGGACCCTCGATCGGTTCCGTCATGACTGCCCCTGCCCTTCGTCCACGCTCGTCGCGATACCTCGGCGCGCCCGGACCGTAATCGGATTGCCGTACGGCCGCGGCGCCTTACCGCTCATACGACCGGCGAGGCCGCCCGGAGGAATCGGCGGCCGGGAGTGACCCGCGTCACTCTCCGCTCCCTCGCCGAGGGCGTCATCCTCGTACGTCGGCGGGCGCCACGGTGGCGGGAAGGCCGAAGGCGGGCAGCACGTCCGGCGCGAAGGTGGTGATCTCCGCGATCCGGCCGTCCTCGATCCGCAGCACGTCGATGTTGACCGCGGTGTACGACGGCGCCCCGGGCAGCCGCACGTAGTTCGCCACGGCCGGCTGCCGGTTCGCGGACAGCGGTACGGCGTGCCAGTCGCCCCACGCCCGGTCGCCCTCCAGGGCCGCACGCCACATGCCGATGATGGCCGCGCGCCCGTCGAACACCAGGTGGGCGGGCGGCATGGTCTGCCGGGCGTCCTCGCGCAACAGGGCGGTCAGTGCGGCGACGTCGGCCGCCTGGGAGGCCGCGACGAACCGCTGGAGGAGCGCGCGCTCGGCCTCGCTCGGGCCGGTGGCGCCCCGCCCCCAGTCGGCGCGCCGCTCGGGCAGGTGCTCGCGCAGCGTGGCGCGGGCGCGTTGCAGCGCGCTCTTGACGGCGGCGACGCTCAGTTCGAGCGTCCCGGCCGTCTCCGCGGCGGGCAGGCCCACGATGTCGCGCAGGATCAGCACGGCCCGCTGTCGCGGCGGCAGGTGCTGGATCGCCGCCAGGAAGGCCAGTTCGACGGTCTCCCTGGCGATCACCGCCGCTTCCGGGCCGCCGTCGGCGGGGGCGGCCCGGTCCAGCAGGGCGTCCGGGTAGGGCTGCAACCAGGTGACCTCGGCGGGCGCGGAGCGCGTCGGCGCACCCGCGCTGTCGACCGCCACCGCGATCTCCCTGCTGCGGGCGGGACTGGCCAGCGCGTCCAGGCAAGCGTTGGTCGCGATCCGGTACAGCCACGCCCGGAACGTCGCCCCGCCCCGCGCCTCGAAGCTCCGCCGCTTCCGCCAGGCCCGCAGCAGTGCCTCCTGCACCAGGTCCTCGGCGTCGGTGAAGGAACCGAGCAGGCGGTAACAGTGCACCCGCAGCTCATGCCGGTAGCGCTCGGCGAGGCGCGCGAACGCCTCCTCGTCCCCCTCCAGGACCGCGTCCTGCGCCTGCTCGTCCACCCCGTGCGGCCCACCGGTCCCGCGCCCCCGCGTACCCATGTCCGCCCCCCTTCGCCCTCGCACCCCGCGCGCGCCGCCGCCCGGCCGGACGCGTGAGGGCCGGGCGGGCAGCGGCGGCAGTGACACCTGGGAGTATCCCCGTGAGCGAGTGGCGTGTGCCGACCGGGGCAGGGTCAGGTGCGGTCCGACACGCCGGTGACGCCCACGTTGGCGTTCTTGGCCAGCCCGTCGACCGGGAACAGGAACCCGCTCTTCGAGGGGAGTTGGGCGTCGCCGTGGCTCCCGGAGGCGGGGCGGTCCCCCGGCTCGTCGTCGGAGTCGGCATGGGCCACGGCGGGCAGGACCGCGCCGGACAGGGCAGCGGCGGCGAGGAGACCGAGGGCCGCCCGCGCGGTCGTACGAAGCGATGTACGCATGATGATCCTTTCAGGATGGTGGCGGTCAGCGCACCACGGAAAGGGGACACCGCTGCGGCATTGGGCCGCCCGTGGGCGCGCCCGGTGCTCCGTACGGGCGGGTCGGCAGCCCGCGCACCCGCATACCCCGCACGCTCCGCGTACGGAGGCGGCCGGGCGGCCCGTACCGTCGCTCAAGGCCCAGGAACGAGAAACTGCCGCACCGCGTCGAGGAACTCCAACGGACGCTCCTCGTGCACGAGATGCCCGGCGCCCTCGACCGTGACCAGGCGGCCGTCCGGTATCCGTTCGGCCATGTCCTGGAGCTGCTGTTGCGGGAGGTGGCTCGCCGGGCCGCCCGCGATCACCAGGGTCGGTGCGGCGACCTTCGCCAGGCCGCCCCACCACGCCGGGTCCGGCGCGTTGCGCTGCGCCACCACCGCGACCTTGGCCTGCCAGTCGAAGGCCGGCGGCCCCGGCGGCGGGGCGGGCACCTCCTGCGCCGGATCACCCTGCCGGGGCGGCGCCGCCTCCTCCAGCACCAGCCGTTCCACGAGGTCCGGCCGGTCGGCGGCCAGCAGCACCGCGACGATCGCGCCCAGCGAATGGCCGATGAGCGCGGCGGGCCCCAGACGCATCTCCTGGAGGAACCCGGCCACGTCGTCGCGCCAGCCCTCGAAGCTGTACGCGCCCGGCCAGTCGCTGTGCCCGTGTCCCCGGAGGTCCAGCGCGTACACCCGGTGGGTGGTGGCGAGTTGGCCGACCACGCCGCGCCAGTCCTCCCCGTCCTCGCCGAGGCAGTGCAGCAGCACCGCCGGGGGCGCGTCCGCCTCACCCCAGCACCGGTACGCCAGACGGACGTCGCCGACCTGCACCTTCTGAACGTCGCTCATGCGCTCGAAGCTACCCGGGTAGGACTTCCGCACTCCCCTTGACGCGTTCGCCGCCCGCTGATTACTTGGATCGCACTCGGCTACCGAATGATCGGTAGGGACACGGAACGGTGACGGACATGCCGGATGCGCGAAGCAGGGACGGGCGGCGGGGGCGGGAGACGGACAGAGGCGGGCGGCGAGGGCGCGGGACGGACGGGAATCCGGACGCCACCATGGACGGGGGCCCCGACGCGACCATGGACGAGGCCCCCGCCCCGACCACGGACGTGACAGCGGACGCGGACGCGGTGCGGCGGCTGTCCGGCGAGGAGCTGCGGGCCCGGCAGCTCGACCGGCTGCGCGCCTCGCTGCGCCACGCGTACGACAACGTCCCCTTCTACCGCCGGTCCTTCGACCGGGCAGGCATCCGCCCGGAGGACTGCCGGTCCCTCGCCGACCTGGCCCGTTTCCCGTTCACCGGCAAGGACGACCTGCGGGCCAACTACCCCTTCGGCATGTTCGCCGTGCCCCAGGACGCCGTGCGCCGCATCCACGCCTCCAGCGGCACGACCGGCCGCCCCACGGTCGTCGGCTACACCGAGCGCGACCTGTCCGTCTGGGCCGACGTCGTCGCCCGTTCGATCCACGCGGCGGGCGGCCGGCCGGGCCACAAGGTGCACATCGCGTACGGGTACGGGCTGTTCACCGGCGGCCTCGGCGCGCACTACGGCGCGGAACGGCTCGGCTGTACGGTCGTCCCGGCCTCCGGGGGCATGACCGCCCGGCAGGTACAGATCATCCGGGACTTCCGGCCCGAGATCATCATGGTGACGCCGTCCTACATGCTCACGCTCCTCGACGAGTTCGAACGCCAGGGCGTCGACCCGCGGACCACCTCACTCAAGACCGGGATATTCGGCGCGGAACCGTGGACCGAGGAGATGCGCCGGGAGATCGAGGAGCGCTTCGCGATCGACGCGGTCGACATCTACGGCCTCTCGGAGGTGATGGGTCCCGGCGTCGCGCAGGAGTGTGTGGAGACCAAGGACGGGCTGCACATCTGGGAGGACCACTTCTACCCGGAGGTGGTCGACCCGGTCACCGGCGCGCCGCTGCCGGACGGCGAGCACGGGGAGCTGGTGTTCACCTCGCTGACCAAGGAGGCCATGCCGGTGGTCCGCTACCGGACCCGGGATCTGACCCGGCTGCTGCCCGGCACCGCCTGTCCCGCCTTCCGCCGTATGGAGAAGGTCACCGGACGCTGCGACGACATGATCATCCTGCGCGGTGTGAACCTCTTCCCCGCCCAGGTCGAGGAAGTCGTGCTGCGCACCCCGGGCATCGCGCCCCACTTCCAGCTCCGGCTGACGCGCGAAGGACGACTGGATCAGCTGACCGTACGGGCGGAGGCCCGCGCGGACGCGACCCCGGAGGCACGCACCGCCGCCGTCGGCCGGATCGCCCGCGGCGTCAAGGACAGCATCGGCGTCACGGTCGCCGTGGAGATCGTCGACCCCGAGACCCTGGAACGCTCCGTCGGCAAACTCAAACGCATCGTGGACGCGCGCGACTGACACCCCGCCCCGGAGGCCGTCATCCGGGCGCCAGGGGCCGGGAGCCGTGGGAGACAGCGACATAGGCCAGCCCGTCGTACGCGTCGGCCGGAACGACCGGGCTGTGGTTGAGGCGGTAGGTCCAGCGTGGCACCACCGCGCCGAAATTCCGCGTGACGTGGTCGGCGTGGAACCACTGCCGTACGGCCGGCGGCGCGCCGGTCCCGTCGGCCGCGCCAGGGAGGTCACGGAGGTCACGGAGGTTGACGAAGTGGTCGCCCGGGTTCGCCGCGGCCAGTTGGGCCTCTATCGCGGCCGCGCGGGCAGGGCCTATCCGGTTGTCGACGACGGCACCGGCACGGGGCCGTAACCGCGAGCCCGGTCCCGTCCGGCGCGCGCGGAACGATCCGCTGCCGAACAGCAGGCCCAGTGCGTAGTAGGCGTCGCCGTGTCGCGCGCGCAGGTGTCGCCCCAGCGTCGGTACGGCTCCGCCGTGACAGCTCGTGGTGATGTGGCCGTTGTGAGCCCACAGGGCGATTTTGGCGGCCGGGTCGGCGAGGAGCTCATCGACGGCGTCGGCCATGTACCGGTCACGGGCGGCGAAGACGGACTGCTCGGTAGCCGGGTGCTGCGTATCCGGGTGAGGTAGATCCGGGTGAGGTAGATCCGGGTGAGGTAGATCCGGGTGGTGGGTGCCTGAGCGCGGTGTGTCCGGGCCCCGGGTGGCCGGGCGCGGTGAGTCCCGGTGCTGTGCGGAGCGGGTCACCAGGTCGGCGGCCCGGCTGAGAATCCGGGCGTGGCGCACCCCCTCGGCCGCTTCGGGGACACTCCCCAGGAAGGCCAGGAGCGCATCGACATCGTGGACCAGGCGCTGTTCGGGGTCGGGGTGCGATCCCGGATGCGCTGTGGCGAGCACGCGGAGCGGGTCGAGCAGTCCGGCCGCCCGAGCGGGGGCCACCCGCCGCAGCAGGGCGTCGAGCGCGGTGAGCGAGGGCCCGCAGCGTTGGGGGTCGATCCCCACGAAGCGCACCTTCCGGGCCTCCGGGCGCCCTCGGTTGTAGGCCCGCATCCACTCGATCACCGCGAGCACCTCCTGCGTATGCCAGGTCCAGAACCCGAGCCCGGCCAGCACCTCGGCGCCATCGCCCACGCCGTGGCGTACATAGGCGTCGACGGCCGGCCCCGCCGACGCGCTCGCCTCCATGGCCAGCACCGAGAAGCCCAGCTCGGTCACCAGGAACTCCAGCAGGCGGTGCTTGAGCTGGAAGAACTCACGCGTGCCGTGCGTGGCCTCCCCCATGCCCACGATCCGCACACCGTCGAGAACGCTCGTGAGCGGTCGCAGGTCGCCGGTGGAGGTGCCAGGCGTCAGGCTGTTCAGCCGCTGGGCGTTCCGGGCCAGCCAGCCCGTCACCGTCAACTCGTCGGGGGCGGGCTCGCGATGGGTCGTCGACATGGTCGTCGAGGCTACCCGTACGGAACGTGGCCACGAGAGCCCGAAGGTGGGCGAGAGTCCGAAGGCACCGCCCGGGCGGATACGGCGGCCGCGGAAACGGCCGCCGTGCTCCGCCTGGCCGGCTACCCCTGCCTGGGGCTCGGCGTGATCAGCGCGAACGGCGCGCCGAACGGGTCCACCAGCATGGCCAGCCTGCCTATGCCCTCGGCGTCCGCCGGCGCGATGACGACCGTCGCGCCGCGCTCCGTGGCGGCGGAGACCGTCGCGTCGCAGTCCTCGACGGCGAAGTACGGATGCCATTGCGACGTCGAGCCCGCGGCGCGGTTCTCCGGGGGCAGTTGCATGAGGCCGGCGTGGCCGGTGTTGCTGTCGGGGACCGTGCCGGCGGGCGAGGCGACGGTGTAGACCATGTTCCCGCCCATCTCGTTGTCGGCCGTCTCCCAGGCGAAGACCGTGCGGTAGAACTCCTTCGCGGCGGCCGCGTCGGTGGTGTACAGCTCGGTCCAGGACAGGGCGTTCGAGACGCCGATCGCCTCCAGGCCGGGCACGTCGCGCGGCTGCCAGACCGCGAACTCGGCGCCGGTGGGGTCGGTGAACCCGGCCAGCCGGCCGGCGGTGAACACGTCGCACGGGCCGAAGCGGACCGTGCCGCCGGCCTGCTCGACCGATTTGGCCAGGGCGTCCACGTCCGGGCTGTGGAAGTGGACGGTCCAGGCCGCGCCGGCGCCCTCCTCGGTCAGCGGCCCGGCACCGGCGACGGTCTTCCCGTCGAGCTGGAAGAAGCCGTACCCGCCGGCGTCGGGGCCGGCCGACTGGAAGGTCCAGCCGAAGACGCCGCCGTAGAACGCGACGGCCGCGTCGATGTCGGGCACCCCGATGTCGAGCCAGTTCGGCGCACCCGGTACGTACTGGGTCGTGAGCATGGTGATCTCCTCCGGCGTCCTGTCTCGCGTCCGGACGCGGGCGGCCGCCGAGCGAGCACGTACGCCCTCGTCACCGGGGAACGCGCGATGTCCCACCGCGTCTTCTCCCCGGCACTTTCAGCATGGCAGGGGGGTCTGACAATCGCCCTTCGCCGACGAACCGCACGGGCCCGAACGGGACCCCGGCGGGGCCAGGACAGCAACCCCGTACGGGATTCCGGACGGGGCCCCGGCCCGGAAACCCGACGGGAATCCGGCCGGGCCCCGGCCCGGACCGTTCACCCCCCGCCGGAGCGGAACCGGTCCCGCAGTTCCCGCTTGAGGATCTTGCCGGCGGCGTTCCGCGGCAGCGCGTCGACGAACAGCACCCGCTTGGGCACCTGGAACCCGGCCAGCCGCTCCCGCGCCGCCGCGATCAGCTCCGCCTCGTCCGGCGCCCCGGCCCCCGCGCGCAGGACGACCACGGCGGTCACCGCCTCGATCCACCGCTCGTCCGGCAGCCCGATCACCGCCGCCTCGGCGACCGCCGGATGCGCGTACAGCGCGTCCTCCACCCGCCGCGAAGCCACCAGCACACCGCCCGAGTTGATGACGTCCTTGACCCGGTCGACGATCGTGAAGTAGCCCGCCGCGTCCCGCACGGCCAGGTCCCCGGAGCGGAACCACCCGTCCCGGAACGCCGCCGCGCTCTCCTCGGGCTTGTCCCAGTAGCCCGAGCACAGCTGGGGCGAGCGGTAGACGACCTCCCCCGGAGTGCCGTCGGGCACCTCGATGCCCTTCTCGTCGACCACCCGCGCCTCCACGAACAGCACCGGCCGCCCGCACGAGTCCATCCGGCCCTCGTGCTCGTCCGGCCCCAGCACGGTGGCCAGCGGGCCGATCTCGCTCTGCCCGAAGCAGTTGTAGAAGGCGAGGCCGGGCAGGCGGTCGCGCAGCCGCTCCAGTACGGGCACCGGCATCACGGACGCGCCGTAGTACGCCTTGCGCAGGCCGCTGAGGTCGCGCAGCCCGAACCCGGGATGCCGCGCGAGCCCGATCCACACCGTGGGCGGGGCGAAGAGGCTGTCGGCCCGGCCCGACTCCACCAGTTCGAAGATCCGGTACGGGTCGGGGGCGTCGAGGATGACGTTCTCCGCTCCGACGGCGAGGTAGGGCATCAGGAACACGTGCAGCTGCGCCGAGTGGTGGAGCGGCAGGCTGTGCACGGGCCGGTCCGTCGCCTTGAGGTCGAGGGCGTCGATGGCGGACGCGTACGCGTGCACCAGTGCGCCGTGCGTCATCATCGCGCCCTTGGGCAGCCCGGTCGTGCCGGACGTGTAGAGGAGCTGGGCCAGTTCGTCGGAGTCCGAGGCGTACGGTCCGCCCGAGCCGCCTGCCCGGAGGAACGCGGTGCCCGCGGGCAGCCCCTCCCGCGCGCTCTCCAGCAGCGATCCGGTGGCGTCGCGCAGCGGCACGGTGCGGAGGCCGGGCGGCAGCCGGTGCTCCAGCGCGGGGTCGGTCAGGACGGTGGAGCTGCCCGACTGTTCGATGATGTAACGCAGTTCGTCGCCGGTGAGGTGGTGGTTGACGGGTACGTGCACCAGCCCGGCGCGGGCGCAGGCCAGGAAGCCGATCACGTACGCGTCGGAGTTGGGCCCGTACGCGGCGACCCGGTCGCCCGGTACCGCCCCGCGGTCCAGCAGGGCGCGCATGGCGGCCGTCACGCCGTCGTCCAGTTCGCGGTAGGTCCAGGACCGGTCACCGTAGCGCACCGCCGTGCGGTCGGGGGTCCGGTGCGCGCTGCGCCGCAGGACCCCGTCGACCGTGTTCGTCCGTACTCCCGTCATGGCGTGATCCTGTGCCCCGGCCCCGGGCGGGTCAAGGGCACGCGGCGGGGCGCGGCCCTACGGTGCGTTCCGAGCCAAAGGCGGGAAGGTGCGGGGCCGGTGGCGATCGATCGTGGTTATCCTCAACACCCTCTGCTCTCCCATGAGTTGACGTACGAGGCAGGTACGTCATCCGTCAGGACCACAGGGAGGATCATCCGATATGCGCGACCGACTCAGAAGGCTCGCCGTGGCCGGGGTGGTGCTGCTGTCCGGGGCGGGGGGGGGGGGGGGGCCCGGCCCGGGCGGGCCGCGCCCGCGGCCCCCCCCCCCGGGGGCGGGCGCGCGGCGACCGACTATCAGGGCGCGGTGGGGCGGGGGTGGTCGTGGTTCCCGGGGCGGGGCTCCCCCCCCCCCCGGGCGCGAGCGCCGCGGCGTCCCACCCGTCGGGCGGCGGCCTCGCGGCCGACATCCGCTATACCGAGTACGGCATTCCGCACATAGTCGCCGACGACTATCCGGACCTGGGCTTCGGCGTGGGCTGGGCGCAGGCCGCCGACCAGGTCTGCACCCTCGCGGACGGCTTCGTGACCGTACGCGGCGAACGGTCCCGGTACTTCGGCGCCGAGGGCCGTCCCGACGGTTCGCACTCCTCCGCGAGCACCAACCTGGCCGGCGATCTCTTCTTCAAGGGCGTACGGGAGGCCGGCACCGTCGAGAAGCTGCTGCGGCAGCCCGCGCCGGCCGGCCCGAGCGACGAGGTGAAGGACCTGATGCGCGGCTGGGCGGCCGGGTACAACGCGTGGCTGGCCCAGCAGAAGATCACCGATCCGGCCTGCGCGGGCAAGGACTGGGTCCAGCCGGTCACCGCGCTCGATGTGGCGGCCAACGCCTACGCGCTCGTGATCACGGCCGGTCAGGCCGACGTGGTGGACAACATCGTCGCGGCCGCGCCGCCCGCCGCCGGTACGGCGCACGCCCCCGCCGCCCACCGGCGGCAGAGCGCCGGCCGGGCCGTCGCCGCCGTGCGTTCCCGCCTGGCCCGCGGCGAAGGGAGCATGGGCTCGAACGCCGTCGCCTTCCGGGGCGACACCACCGCCAACGGCCACGGCCTGTTCCTCGCCAACCCGCACTACCCGTGGTCCGGCGGCCGCCGCTTCTGGCAGTCGCAGATCACCATCCCGGGCGAACTCGACACCGCGGGCGGCTCGCTCCTCGGCCTCCCCACGCCCACCATCGGCCACAACGCCCACGTCGCCTGGAGCCACACGGTCGCCACCGGCGTACCCATGAACTTCCACCAGCTCACCCTGGACCCGTCCGACCCGGCCTCGTACCTCGTGGACGGCAAGCCCGAGCGGATGACGCCGCGGACCGTCACGGTGCCGGTCAAGGACGGCCCCGACGTGCGGCGCACCCAGTGGTGGACGCGCTACGGCCCGGTCGTCACCGGCTACGGCGACCTCGACCTGCCGTGGACGAACCGCACGGCGTACGCGATCGGCGACCCCAACGCGGCACAACTGCGCATCTTCGACACCTCCCTGGGCTTCGGCAAGGCCCGTGACGTGGCGGGCGTGCAGCAGGCGCTGCGCCGGTGGCAGGGCATGCCCTGGGTGAACACGGTGGCCTCCGACTCCGCGGGCCGCACCCTCTACACCCAGTCACAGGTGGTGCCGCGCATCACCGACGAACTGGCCGGGCGCTGTTCCACCGCACTGGGCCGGGAGTTGTATCCGGCCACCGGCCTGGCCGTCCTGGACGGCGCGCGCTCCGACTGCGCGCCGGGCCGCGACCGGGACGCCGTACAGCCCGGCATCTTCGGCCCGTCCGCGATGCCCACGCTCACCGACGCGCCGTACGTGGAGAACTCCAACGACAGCCCGTGGCTGGCCAACGCGGACCGGCCGATCACCGGCTACCCGCGTGTCTTCGGCGACATCGGCACCCCGCGCGCGCTGCGCACCCGCGGCGCCGTCGAGGATGTCGCCGCCCTGGCGGACCGGGGCGGCCTGACCGTGGCCGGTCTCCAGCGCCAGCAGTTCGCCAACCGGGTGCCGGCCGGTGACCTGGCCGCCGCCGACACCGCGCGAGCCTGCGCCGCTCTTCCCGGCGGCACCGCGACCGGCAGCGACGGCAAGGCCGTCGACGTGTCCGAGGCGTGCCGGGTGATCGGCTCCTGGGACCGTACGGTACGGACCGACAGCAAGGGCGCCCTCCTCTTCGACCGGTTCTGGCGCCGACTGAACGGCAAGGTGTCGCAGACCGACCTGTGGAAGACGCCTTTCGACCCGGCCGATCCCGTACACACCCCCCGCACCCTGAACACCGCGGCCCCCGGCTTCGCGACCACGCTCGCCGACGCCGTAGCCGAGCTGCGCGCCGCCCGCATCCCGCTCGCCGCCCCGCTGGGCGAGCACCAGTTCGTCGTACGCAACGGCAAGCGCATCCCGGTAAGCGGCGGCGTGCACGGGCTGGGCGTCTGGAACATGACCGTGGGCCAGTGGAACCCGGCGGACGGCGGCTACACCGAGGTACTGCACGGCTCCAGCTACATCCAGGCGGTGGCCTTCACCGGCGGCGGCTGCCCGGTCGACGCCCGTACGCTCCTGACGTACTCGCAGTCCTCGAACCCGCGCTCGCCGCACTACAGCGACCAGACCGAGCTGTACTCGGCGAACCGGATGACGCGTTCGCGCTTCTGCGAGAAGGACGTCCTCGCCTCCCCGCAGCTGCGGGTGGTGCACGTACGCGGGCACTGAGGGCCGCTACACGGCGCGCTCCCGGCCCGTCCAGTACGGGTCGCGGAGCCGCCGCTTGTAGAGCTTTCCGTTGGGGTCGCGCGGCATGGCCGCGATGAAGTCGACCGACCTGGGGCGTTTGAAGCCCGCCAGCCGCCGCGCGCAGTGCTCCAGGATCGCGTCGGCGAGGTCCGGCCCCGCCGCGTAGCCGTCGGCGGGCTCGACGACGGCCTTGACCTGCTCGCCCCAGTCGTCGTGCGGGATGCCGAAGGCCGCCGCGTCGGCGACGGCGGGGTGGGCGAGCAGCGCGGACTCGATCTCGGCGGGGTAGATGTTGACCCCGCCCGAGATGATCATGTCGATCTTGCGGTCGCGGAGGAAGAGGTAGCCGTCCTCGTCGAGGTGGCCGAGGTCGCCCACGGTGAAGAAGTCGCCGATACGGTTCTTCCGGGTCTTGCCCTCGTCCTTGTGGTAGCGGAAACCACCGGTGGTCATCTTCATGTAGACGGTGCCCAGCGCGCCGGGCGGCAGGCGCTTCCCGTCGTCGTCGAAGACCGCCAGTTCGCTGATCGGCCAGGCCCGGCCGACCGTGCCGGGCTTCTTCAGCCAGTCCTCGGCGGTGGCGAACGCGCCGCCGCCCTCGCTCGCCGCGTAGTACTCCTCCACGCAGCTCCCCCACCAGTCGATCATCGCCCGTTTGACGTGGTCGGGGCAGGGCGCGGCGCCGTGGATCGCGTGCCGCATCGACGTCACGTCGTAGCGCGCCCGCACCTCCTCCGGCAGGGCGAGCAGGCGGTGGAACTGGGTCGGCACCATGTGCGTGTGGGTGCAGCGGCAGGTGTCGATCAGCCGCAGCATCTCCTCGGGCGTCCACTTGTCCATCAGGACGACCCGGTGCCCGATGTGCAGCGCGGCGCCCGCGAACTGCAGGACGGCCGTGTGGTAGAGCGGCGAGCACACCAGGTGCACGTTGTCGTCGAACGGCCGGATGCCGAAGATGCCGAGGAAGCCGCCGAGGTGGGACTCCTCGGGCGGTTTCCCGGAGAGCGGGCGGCGGATGCCGCGGGGGCGGCCGGTGGTGCCGGAGGTGTAGTTCATGACCCAGCCGAGGGTGCGGTCCCGCGGCGCGGTCTCCGGCTGTCCGTCGAGGAGTGCGTCGTACGGCCGGAATCCGGCGGCCTCGCCGACCGCGTACCGGTGCTCCGGCGGCAGTCCCGCCTCGTCGGCGGCGGCGCGGGCCGCGTCGGCGAACCGTTCGTGCGCGATGAGCGCCTTCGCGCCCGAGTCGGCGACGATCCAGGCGATCTCCGGGCCGACCAGATGGTGGTTGACCGGTACGAGGTAGAAGCCCGCCTGAGTGGCGGCCAGGTACGCGGTGCAGAGTTCGACGCCGTTCGGCAGCACCACCGCGAAGGCGTCGCCCCGCTCCAGGCCGGCGGCGCGCAGCCCGTGCACCAGGCGGTTGCAGGCGGCGTGCAGGCGGGCGGCGGTCCACTCCTCGCCGTCCGGGGCGGTCAGGACCTCGCGCCCCGGATCGGCGGCGGCCTGCGCCCAGAAACCGTTCGGGGGTGATGACGCCTTGGGTGCCGACATGCGTGTCCTCCTCGGCTCAGCCACGTCCGGCGATGCGGTTGATACGGTCCACGGCCCGCTCGAACCCGCGGGTGAGGTCGTCGAAGACCGCCTGCACCCCGCGTTCGGAGTTCATCTGCCCGACGATCTGGCCGACCGGCGTGCCGAGCAGCGGCTCGACCTCGTACTTCTGGATACGGGAGACGGCGTCGGCGACCAGCAGCCCCTGGAGCGGCATGGGCAGCGCCCCGGGACCCGACGGGTCGTCCCAGGCGTCCGTCCACGCCGTACGGAGCTGCCGGGCGGGCTTGCCGGTCAGCGCGCGGGAGCGGACGGTGTCGCCGGGGCCAGCGGCGAGCAGCTTCTCGGTGAGCTTGCGGGAGTGCAGCCCGGCTTCCTCGGTGGTCAGCCAGACGGAGCCCAGCCAGACGCCCTGGGCGCCGAGGGCCAGCCCGGCGGCGATCTGTTCGCCGGTGCCGATGCCGCCGGCCGCGAGCACCGGCAGCGGGTCCACGGCGCGGACGACTTCGGGGGTGAGCACCATGGTGGCGATCTCGCCGGTGTGGCCGCCGGCCTCGTAGCCCTGGGCGACGACGATGTCGATGCCGGCGTCCGCGTGGTGCCGTGCGTGCCGGGGGCTGCCCGCGAGGGCGGCGACGAGGATGTGGTGTGCGTGGGCGCGCTCGACGACATCGGCGGGCGGTGGGCCGAGCGCGTTGGCCAGCAGCTTGATCGGGTACTCGAAGGCGACGTCGAGCTGCGAGCGGGCCACCTGCTCCAGCCAGCCGGTGATGCGCCAGCCGGACGCCTCGCCCGGGGGGAGTTCGGGCACCTGGTGCGCGGCGAGGGTCTGTGCGACGAAGCGGCGGTGCTCGGGCGGGATCATCGCCTCGATGTCGGCTTCCGTGACGCCTTCGACCTTCTTGGCGGGCATGACGACGTCGAGGCCGTACGGTTTGCCGTCGGTGTGCCGCTCGATCCAGTCCAGGTCGCGGGCCAGGTCGTCGGCCGCCGCGTAGCGGACCGCGCCCAGCACGCCGAAGCCCCCGGCCCGGGTGATCGCGGCGGCCACCGCGGGGAACGGGGTGAACCCGAAGACGGCGTGCTCGACTCCCAGCCGGTTGCTCAGCTCCGTCTGCATGGCCGCAGGATGCCGCAGGGCGCCGTACGAGGGAAGAGATTTTCTGATGCTGCGTCAGTAAATGCACCGGGGGGTGCGCCGCGGGCGGCCGGGCTTCCGGGACGCGGCGCCGTCACCGCCGTCTGACGGGGCGGCGGCCGGTCAGTCCTGCTCAAGGACGGCCATGGCGGCGTTGTGGCCGGGAATCCCGCTCACCCCGCCGCCCCTGACCGCGCCCGCCCCGCACAGCAGCACATTGGCGTGCGCGGTCCGCACGCCCCACCGGGCTGGCGCGTCGTCCCCGTCGCCCTCTTCCCCGTACGGGAACGCCAGCTCGCGATGGAAGATGTTGCCGCCCGGCAGTCCCAGGTCGCGTTCCAGGTCGAGGGGGCTGCGGGCCTCGATGCACGGGCGGCCGTCCGCGTCGGTGGCGAGGCAGTCGGTGAGCGGTTCGGCCAGTACGGCGTCGAGCTGGGCGAGGGTCGCCGCGAGCAGGCGTTCGCGGGTGGCGTCGTGGTCGCCGGCGAAGAGACGGGCCGGGGCGTGCAGGCCGAACAGCGTCAGGGTCTGGTAGCCCTGGCGGACCAGGTCGGGGCCGAGGATGGAGGGGTCCGTGAGGGAGTGGCAGTAGATCTCCGAGGGCGGCGCCACGGGGAGTTCACCGGCCGCCGCCTGCCGGTAGGCGGCCTCCAACTGGCCGTAGCCTTCGGCGACATGGAAGGTCCCGGAGAAGGCCAGACGCGGGTCCACGCTCGTGTCGCGCAGCCGGGGCAGCCGGGTGAGCAGCATGTTGACCTTGAGCTGTGCGCCTTCGGCGGGTTCCGGGGCCTGCTCGCCGAGGAGTCCGGCGAGGGTGTGCGGGGCGGCGTTGACGAGTACGTGGCGCGCGGCGACCGTGCCCTGGGCGCAGGCCACCTCGGCCGTACCGCCGTCCGTGGCGATGCCGGTCACCGGGCAGCCGGTGACGATCTCGGCGCCGGCCTTGCGGGCGGCGTCGGCGAGCGCGTCGGTCAGCGCGCCCATGCCGCCGATCGGCACGTCCCAGTCGCCGGTGCCGCCACCGACGACGTGATAGAGGAAGCAACGATTCTGCGCCAGCCCCGGATCGTGGGCGTGCGCGAACGTGCCGATCAGCCCGTCCGTGAGCACCACCCCGCGCACCAGGTCGTCGGCGAACGCGGCCTCCACCGTCTCGCCCAGCGGCCGCTCGAACAGCGCCTCCCAGGCCGCCTCGTCGTCGATGCGGGCGCGCAGCGCGGCGCGCGTCGGCAGCGGTTCGGTGAGCGTGGGGAAGACCCGCTCCGCGACCCGCCGGGTCATGCCGTAGAACCGCTGCCAGGCCGCGTACTCCCGGTCCGAGCCGGTGATCCGGGCGAACGAGGCGCGGGTGGCGTCCTCGTCGGAGCTGACGTACAGGCCCGTGGGGCGGCCGCCCCGTACCGCGGGCGTGTAGGAGGAGACCGAGCGCTTGCGGACCGCGAAGCGCAGCCCGAGATCGTCCACGATCTTGTGCGGCAGCAGGCTGACGAGGTACGAGTAACGCGACAGCCGCGCGTCCACCCCCCGGAAGGCGCGGCTGGAGACCGCCGCGCCGCCGGTGTGCTCCAGCCGCTCCAGGACCAGCACCCGGCGCCCGGCGCGTGCGAGATAGGCGGCGGCGACCAGGCCGTTGTGCCCGCCACCGACGATGACCACATCGTACGAACTCTCTTGCAGCATGTCTCTTGGTAGCACGCGGTGATCGCCGCCGCCAGGTACGGAAGGCTGAATTCCGGCAGCCGCCCAGCGCGGCGCCTTGCCCCCCAACTCCTACGTTCCTACCGTCCGACGATGCGTTGAATCGGCCTGCCCCGTCCACCCGTGAGGTGCCCTGTGCGTGTTTCGTCGGTACCGCGTCCCCCGAGACGCACCCTGACCGGTCTGAGCGCCGCCGCCCTGTGCGCGGCGGGCGTCGTGTCCGCGGCCGCCGCCGGGCCGGCCGCGGCCACCCCCACCGCGGCGGGCGGGGACGGTGCGCGCGCCGCGGCGGCCTACCCGAACCTCACCCCGAAACCCCCGATGGGCTGGAACAACTGGTCGTACTACATGTGCGACATCGACGAGAAGGTGATCCTCGGCAACGCGCGGGCCCTGGTGCGGTCCGGCCTCGCGGCCAAGGGCTACGACACGGTCACCGTCGACGACTGCTGGATGCTCAAGCAGCGCGACGCCAGGGGCAACCTCGTCCCGGACCCGGCCCGGTTCCCGCGCGGCATGGCGTACGTGGGGCGCGAACTGCACCGGATGGGCCTGAAGTTCGGCATCTACGAGGACGTCGGCAACCTGACCTGCGAGAAGTACCCGGGCAGCCAGGGCCACTACCAGCAGGACGCCGACCTCTTCGCGAAGTGGAAGGTCGACTACCTCAAGATGGACGGGTGCAACCTGGCCACCGCCCCCGGCAAGACGAAGGAGCGCACGTACCACGACGCCTACCGGGCGGTCAGCCAAGCGCTGCGGAGGACCGGCCGGGACATCGTCTTCTCGGTGTCGGCGCCCGCGTACTTCCAGTACGACGGCGACCGCGTGTGGCACCAGGTCATCCGCTGGTCCTCGCAGGTCGGCAACCTGTGGCGGGAGGGCCGCGACATCGCGGTGGAGAAGCACAGCGGCGCCAGGAAATGGTCCTCGATCAAGTACAACTACGCGTACAACGCCAAGCTGGCGCCCTTCCAGCGGCCCGGCCGCTGGAACGACCCCGACTTCCTGCTCGCCGGTGACTCCGGGCTGTCGACGGGGCAGATCCAGAGCCAGATGTCGCTGTGGGCCATGATGGCCGCGCCGCTGATCTCCAGCACGGACCTGACGAAGATCTCACCGGCCGCCCTGAAGGTCCTCGGCAACCGGGACATCATCGCGGTGGACCAGGACCCGAAGGGCGTCCAGGGGCGCGTGGTCCAGCAGGGCCCCGGATACGACGTGCTGTCCAAGCCGCTGCAGAACGGCGACCGGGCGGTGGCGCTCTTCAACTCCGGCGACTCGGCGCGGACGCTCACCACCACGGCGAAGAAGGCCGGGCTGCCGCAGGCCGGTGCGTACGAGCTGCGCGACCTGGTCACCAAGCACGCCTCCCGCACCACGGGGAAGATCTCGGTACGCGTACCGGCACACGCGACGGTCCTCTACCGGGTGCACCCGAAGGGGTGAGCGGACGCCGGGCCGGGCACGGTCCGGGCGGGACGCGGTCCGGATACGGCGGGACGCGGTCCGGATACGGCGGGACGCGGTCCGGATACGGCGGGACGCGGTCCGGATACGGCGAGGCGCGGGCCGCCCGGCCTCGGCCCCGCCCTCAGCCCCGGCCCGGCGCGCGCCGCTGCCGCAGCTCGGCGACCCGGCGGTACAGCGCCACCGCTTCACCGGAGCGTCCGAGCTGCTCCAGGCACTGGGCCTCGTCGCTGCGGCTGGCGAGGGTGTCGGGGTGGTCGGCGCCCAGCACCCGTTCGCGGGCCGCGGCGACCTGCCGGTAGACGGCCAGCGCGTCCGGCCAGCGGCCCAGCCAGCCCAGGGCGACGGCGATCTCCCGGCGGCTGACGAGCGTGTCGGGATGAGCGGCGCCCAGCACCTGCTCGCGGAGCGCGGCCACCGACCGGGCCTCGGCCAGCGCTTCCTCCCAGCGGCCGAGGCGCCCGAGGTTGACGCCCAGGCCGTGCCGGGCGCGCAGCGTCTCGGAATCGGCCGGGCCCTGCGCGGTCGTACGGGCGTCGACAAGGTCCCGGTACAGCTCCAGCGCCTCCGCGCTGCGCCCGAGCCGCCCGAGGCTTATGCCGACCTCGTAGCGCGCGGCGAGGGTGTCGGGGTGGCCGGGCCCCAGCGCCTGGGCACGGTCGGCGGCGACCCTCCGGTAGGTCCGCAACGCCTCCGCCCACTGCCCCAGCTGACCCAGCAGGTAGGCGACTTCGAAGTGCGTCACGAGGGTGTCCGGATGTTGCGGGCCGAGCACCCGGGCACGGGCCGACGCCACGTCGCGCGCCATCCGGTACGCGTCCTCCAGCCTGCCGAGGCGGCTGAGGTTGAAGGCGAGGTTGTGCCGGCAGCGCAGCGCGTCGGGATGTTCCGGGCCCATCGTGCGCTCCCGGGCGGCGAGGACGGCCACGTACACCTGATGCGCTTCGAAGTGCCGCCCGAGCCGGCCCAGCGCGTAGGCCGTCTCCTGACGGGCGGCCAGGGTGTCCACATGATCGGGCCCCAGACTCCGCTCGCGTCCCGCCGCGACCCGCTCGTACTCGCGCAGGGCGTCGGCGGGCCGCCCGGACCGGCCGAGGGTGAAGGCCACCTCGAAGCGGCTGGCGAGGGTGTCGGGGTGGTCCGGGCCGAGCGCGTGCTCCCGCTCGGCGGCGACCGCCCGGTGCACCTCCCCCGCCTCCGCCCAGCGGCCCAGCCGCCCGAGGCTGAGCCCGGCGTTGTGGCGGGCGGCCAGCGCGGCGAGGTGCTCGGGCGAGGGCGCGGGGCGTTCGGGGACGTACGACGCCGGGGTGTCGCGGCTGAGCGGGGGCAGCCCGCTCGTCCACGCGCCGGTGAGCCCGGTGGCCCCGTCGGCACCGGACGCCCGCGACGCGCGGGAACCGGCCCGGGACCCGCTCGTCATCCCCTGGGTCCAGGACGGCAGGCGGCGTACGGCACGCGTCGGCGTCCGGCCGGCGGGCCCGGCGGGCAGCGTCTGCCCCACGGTGGGGTACTCCGGCGGCCGGCGGGCCGAGACGAGTCGTTTCACCAGCTCGGCGGCGTCCCGCGGCCGGTCCTCCGGAGCCTTCTCCAGCAGGTCCAGGACGATCCGCTCGTACGCCTCCGGCAGGTCGGGCCGGCGCTCGCGCGGCGGCTCCGGCGCCGTGTCACGGTGGCCGACGAGCACCGCCCAGGCATCGTCGAGGTCGAACGGCGGCGCCCCCGTCGCCAGCTCGTACAGCACACACCCCAGCGAATACAGATCACTGCGGTGGTCGACCGTACCGGCGCCGATCTGCTCCGGCGACATGTAGTGCGGCGTGCCCATCGCGACGCCGGTACCGGTCAGCCGGGCGGTGAACCCGATGTCGTGCCCCAGCCGGGCGATGCCGAAATCGCAGATCTTCACCGTCCCGTCGGCGATCCGCACGATGTTCGCGGGCTTGAGGTCGCGGTGCACGATGGACTGTTCGTGGGTGTACGCGAGGGCCGCCGCGACCTGCTCGGCGATATCGGCGAAGTCCGGCACGGGCAGCGGGTCGTGCCGGTTGTCCTCCAGCAACTGGCTCAGATTCCGCCCGTCGAGCAGCTCCATCACCAGGAACAGGATGCCGTCGTCCGCACCGAAGTCATGGACGACCGTGATGCCACGGTGCTGGAGGGCCGCCGCCACCCGCGCCTCGCGCCGGAAGCGCTCGCGCAGCACCCGCATGAAGGACGGATCGTGCCGCGGCCCGAGCGGCTTGAGGCACTTGACCGCCACCTGCCGCCCCAGGGACTCGTCGCGCGCCCGCCACACCTCCCCCATACCGCCGCGCCCGATCAGGTCGAGCAACCGGTAACGCCCCTGCACCAGCCTGCTCTCCACCATCGCCTGCCCGCGCCCCCGTCCCCACCGCGCCCGGCCCCCGCGGCTCCCCCTGAGTCCCCCGCCCGCCCAGTATGGCGTCGCGACGCCACGGCTTGTAGGGCGCTGGAGGGGCGTGGCGGGGGCGGGGCGGGCCGCGCGTCAACGCCGTACCCGGGGCATCCCCAGGCCGATCCACGCGATGATCTCGCGCTGGATCTCGTTGTTGCCGCCGCCGAACGTGAAGATGACCGCGGAGCGGTAGCCGCGTTCCAGTTCGCCGTGGAGGACCGCGCCGGACGAGCCGTCCTTCATGGGGCCGGCCGCTCCCGCCACCTCCATCAGCCAGGCGTACGCGTCGCGGCGGGCCTCGGAGCCGTAGACCTTGACGGCGGAGGCGTCCTGGGGGGTGAGCGTGCCGCGCTGGAGGGCGTCCACCATCTGCCAGTTGAGGAGTTTCATGGCGTCCAGCCTGGCGTGGGTGCGGGCCAGCCGGCCGCGTACCCAGCCGAGGTCGATGACACGGCGGCCGTCGGCCAGTTTCGTCCCGGCGGCCCAGCGCTGGACGTCGTGCAGGGCGCGGACGGCCATCGTGCCGTGGGCGGCGAGGGTGACCCGTTCGTGGTTGAGCTGGTTGGTGATGATGCGCCAGCCCTGGTTCTCCTCGCCGACGCGGCGGGTGAGCGGGACGCGGATGTTCTCGTAGTAGCTGGCGGTGGTGTCGTGCGAGGCGAGGGTGTTGATGCGGGTGCAGGAGTAGCCGGGGTCGCGGGTCGGTACGAGGAGCAGGCTGATGCCCTTGTGCGGCGGGACGCCGTCCTCGGCGAGGGCGGTGCGCACGGCGAGCCAGACCCAGTCGGCCGTGTCGCCGTTGGTGGTCCAGATCTTCTGCCCGTTGACGAGGTAGGCGTCACCGTCGCGTACGGCCTGGGTCTTCAGCGACGCGAGGTCCGTGCCGGCGTCGGGTTCGCTGTACCCGATCGCGAAGTCGATCTCCCCGGAGAGGATCTTGGGCAGGAAGTACGCCTTCTGCTCGTCGGTGCCGTAGCGCATGATCGTCGGGCCGACGGTGTTCAGCGCCATCAGCGGCAGCGGCACGCCCGCCTGCGCGGCCTCGTCGAAGAAGATGAACTGCTCCATCGGCGTCATGCCCCGGCCGCCGTACTCCTCGGGCCAGCCCACCCCCAGCCAGCCGTCCGCGCCGAGCCGGCGGATGGTCGCGCGGTAGAAGCGTTTCTGGGCGGTGGGGCCCGGGGCCGTGGCCTCTTCGCCGGGCGCGTCGGGCGATCCCGCGGGGCCGTGGAAGCGCGCGTACGCGTCGTCGGGCACCAACGCGGCGAAGTACTCCCGCAGTTCGGATCGCAGCTGCTGCTGTTCCGGGGTGTATTCGAGATGCACGGCCCCTCCTGGTCTGACCGGCCCGGCTCGTACGGTGACGCGTGCGCGCGCCCCGACGCACGGCGGAGCGCGGCCGGCCCGGCACGGTCGGCCGCGTTTCTGACGGGCCGTCGGGTAACGGGTCGTGGGCACAGTAGAACGTGTTCCATTGATACGGAAGGGCGCGGGGCGGAGCGGAGCCCGCCCCGCGCGCCCCGCGCTTACGCCGCGGCGAACAGTTCCCCGGTGACGCGGTGCAGCCGCCGCGCCTGCGCGACATCGAACCCGGGGCCGTCCGGATCGAGCGGCACACCCTTCACAAGTGCACTGAACAGCGCCGTCGGCGGGTCGTCCAGCACCGCGAGGATCGGGACGACGGCTGCCGCGACCGGCTCGGCGGTCCGGCGCAGGGCCTCGACCTGAGCCGCGGCTTCCGGTGTGTACTGCCCGGAGAAGCTGGTGCCGACGACCCCCGGCCCGTACACGACGTACCGGATCGCGGACCCCGGCCGGTGGTGCGGGAACCCGGCGCCGAGCAGGTCGTTGAGCCGTCCGCCGTGGGCCAGCGCGGCCCCGGCGTCGTAGTCCCGCGCGAACTCCAGGTCGTCCCAGCGGACCGGTCCGGCGTCGCCGGGCCCGGCGACGTTGAGGACGACCGGGCGGGCGGCGGCTTCGAGCGGACCGGCCAGCCCGTGACTCAGCAGGTAACGGCTCAGGTAGAAGTGCGCGAAGGTGTTCTCGAACCCCTCGGACGTCACCAGGCGCGTGGACCGGTAGTGCCGCGCGCACAGGACCAGCGCGTCCAGCTTCGGAAACCGGGAACGGAGCACGTCGGCCACGCGCCGGTTCTCGGCGATCAGGCTCAGGTCGGCCCGCAGGAAATGCGCACGCGCGCCCGCACCGGACCGCCGCGCGGCGCCGAGCCACGCAGCGCCCTTCGCGGCGTCGCGCCCGACGACCACCACCTCCTCCCCGCGTGCCAGGTACGCCCGGGCCACGGCCTTGCCGATGCCGTCCGTGCCGCCGGTGATCACAAAGGTTCTCGTCGTCATCGGCGTGCTCCCCGGCGGTCTCCCCCGGCCGGCCGCCGGCCCGCGCCCCTCACAGGAACCGGGCCGCGATCTTCTCCGGCGTGACGTGGACCGTCACCAGCTCGGGCAGTCCGGCCGCCGACTCCGGATGGTGTTCGGCGTACGGCACGCCGCTGTACTTGACGGCCAGCCCGTCCAGCCGCTCCCGGCTCCCCGCGCTCTCGAAGCGTGCGGTGCCACGGATCACGGCGTACGCGTACGGCTCGTCCCGCGGGTTGACGGCGATGCTCAGTCGCGGGTCACGCCGCAGGTTGCGGACCTTGATCTTGTCGACACCCGTCACGAAGAACAGGTCACCGCCCTCCCGGCCCACCCAGACGACGGACTGGTGCGGGCTCCCGTCGGGCCGGAGGGTCGCCACCGTGACGAAGACCCGGGAGTCGAGGACCTGCTGCAACTTCGGGGACAGTTCGGCCGTACGCACGGGGCGGCTCCTGAAGGCTGACTGAGGGCGGCTGAGGACCGGAAGAGTGAAGCGCCACAATGATGTGACATTTATAGCGGCATCCGCAACCCTGTTGCCGCACACCGCTGGGCGTTCGGTCTCGCCTGTGCGTATGCTCCGGGCACGATGAGAGCTGACGCGGCACGCAACCTGGACGCGGTCCTGCAGACCGGCGCACGCCTCCTGGCGCGCGACCCCGGCACGAGCATCGCCGCCATCGCCACCGCGGCGGGCGTCGACCGGCGCACCGTCTACCGCCGCTTCGACAGCCGCGAGGCGCTGATGGCCGCCGTGTACGTGGCCAAACTCGACGCCTGCGAGGAGGTCTTCGCGCAGGCCCGGCTGACCGAGGCACCGGTGCCGGTGGCGCTGCACCGGTACGCGGAGGGCACCATCGCCGTCAGCAGGCGGTGGCCCGTGGATCTCCGGCAGGCCGCGGACGGGACGGCCGCCGCCCGCCTGCGGCAACTCCTGGACCGTCTCGAAGCCTTCATGGCCCGCGCGGCCCGCGAGGGAGTCGTCCGCACCGGGCTGCCGGACGGATGGGCCCGCGCCCTGCTCGTCCAGCTCACCAACGTCGCCTCCCACGAGATGCCCGAACTCACTCCGGGCCAGGGAGCCGACCTGGTCACCCGGACCCTGCTGCGGGGCATCGGCACGGCGTCAGCGGTGACGGCGGCGCCGTGACGGCCGGGGACCTGCTCAGTCCCCCGCCTCCGCCAGGCGCCGCAGCAGCGGCCAGATCTCGGTGAGCCGGTGGATCTCGTCGGGCCGCAGCGAGGCGAGGCGCTTGGACAGCACCTCGGCCTCGCCGCGGGCGATGTCGGCGAGTGCGGCCGCGCCGCGCTCGGTGGCCAGGGCGCGACTGGCCCGCCCGTCCGTGGGGTCGGGTTCGCGGCGGATCAGGCCGGCGGACTCCAGGCCCAGTACGGCCGCGGTGGCGGTCGGCTGGGAGCAGGGGACCCAGGCCGCGATCTCGCCGATCCGGGAGGGGCCCCGCTGCGTCAGCATGGCCAGGACGGCGAGTTGCGTCGGCTGGATGCCGCCGGCCGCCGCTGCCCTGCGCAGACTTCGCGTCAGCCGGTTCAGGGAGATCACCAGTTGGAGTGCCGCATCGTCACCGATTGTCATCGCCCAGCCCATCGCGCCGCCCGGTTCGGGTCAGGAAAGCCTAAGGCGGGGCTGGTACATCTCCAACCACAGGGCCAGGTCCAACGTCTTTTCGAGGCCCTTACGGGACGCCTGGGTGATCTGGGGTGCGGCGTCGTCGACGGCCCGCTTGAGCCAGCCGCGGTCGACGATGTCGAAGACCGGGTGTGACAAGCGCGTCAGCAGGTCCTTGGCGTGCTGCTGGAGCGCGACCGCGTACTTGGGGTCCTGCGTCGACGGATAGGGGCTCTTGACCCTGTCGTACACGGACTTCGGCAGCACGTCGGCGGTGGCCTCGCGCAGCAGGCTCTTCTCGCGCCCGTCGAAGGACTTCAGCGACCACGGCGCGTTGTAGACGTACTCGACCAGCCGGTGGTCGCAGAACGGCACTCGCACCTCCAGGCCGACGGCCATGCTCGCGCGGTCCTTGCGGTCGAGGAGGATGCGTACGAACCGGGTCAGATGCAGATAGCAGATCTTGCGCATCCGGTACTCGAAGTCGCTCTCCCCGTCGAGGCGCTGTACGTCCTTGATCGCGGTCCGGTAGCCGTCCCGTACGTAGGAGCGCAGGTCCAGGGTGTCGGCGAGCGCGGGGATGAGGACGTCGCCGTCGTCGCCGAAGTGCTCGGCGAAGCGGACGAGCCACGGGAACGTTTCTGCGCGTCGGGCCTCCTCGTCGAAGAACTGCTTGTAGCCGCCGAACACCTCGTCGGCCGACTCCCCGGAGAGAGCGACGGTCGAGTGCTGCCGGATCGCCTTGAAGAGGAGGTAGAGCGAGGCGTCCATGTCGCCGAAGCCCATCGGTATGTCCCGTGCCCGGATGACCTTCGCGCGCACCTCGGGGTCGGCCAGGGCGTCCGAGTCCAGCACGATGTCCTGGTGGTCGGTGCCGGAGACGCGGGCCACGTCGTGGACGTACGGCGTGTCCGGGGTGGCACGCAGTTCGTCGGCCACGAAGTGCTCGGTCTGCCCGACGAAGTCGACGGCGAAGCTGCGTACCGTCTCCCCCACCTCGCCCAGCTGCCGGGCCGCCAGCGCGGTCATGGCGGAGGAGTCGAGGCCGCCGGAGAGCAGGGTGCAGCGCGGCACGTCGGAGATGAGCTGGCGGCGGACGATGTCGTCGAGCAGCGTACGGACCTGGGCGACGGAGGTCTCCTGGTCGTCCTCGTGGGCGCGGGTCTCCAGCGACCAGTAGACGTGCCGGCGCAGTCCGCCGCGGTCGACGGTGACCACCGTGCCGGGCTCCACCTCGTACATGCCCTCCCACACGCCGTGGCCGGGCGTCTTGACGAAGGCGAAGATCTCACGGAGTCCGTCGAGGCCGACCGTGCGCTCGGCGAGCGGATTGGCGAGGATCGCCTTGGGCTCGGAGCCGAACAGCACACCGTCGGACGTCTCGTAGTAGTAGAACGGCTTGATGCCCATCCGGTCGCGGACCATGACGAGCCGCTGGCGCTGCTCGTCCCAGACGGCGAACGCGTACATGCCGTTGAGCCGTTCGGCGACCGCCTCGCCCCACTCGATGTAGCCGCGCAGCACCACCTCGGTGTCGGAGCTGGTGGTGAACCGGTGCCCCCGGGAGACGAGTTCCTCGCGCAGCTCACGGAAGTTGTACGCCTCGCCCGAGTAGACGATGGCGACCGGGCTGCCGTCCGCCTTCTGCGCGGTCATCGGCTGGCGTCCGCCCGGCAGGTCGATGATCGCGAGGCGGCGGTGGCCGAGGGCGGCGGGGCCCTGTATCCACGTACCGCGGTCGTCGGGCCCGCGGCAGGACATCGTCTCCGTCATCGCGTCCACGGTCGCCTGCTCCGCGCGCAGGTCACGATCGAAGGAAAGCCAGCCGGTGATGCCACACATGCCATGTCCTCCTGTCCGACCCGAAGGGGCGGTCCGCCGGACGCCGGTGCACCGTGCGCGGGCACGACGGGGCCCGGCGGCTCGACACCCCTCGCGGGTCAGTTGTATCGAGCACCTATATAACGAGAATGTTCCCGAGGCCGCCGCTCCGTCAACCTGGCCGTAACACGCGCCGGCGCGCTCAACGGCGCGTTCCGCGGACGGAATTGAGCCCCCGTCGGAGCCCTGATCTGGGAGTTCGGCGCGCGGCGCGGGGCGGGGGAAGGCGCGGCGAACGGCTCCGGGCTTACGACAATGTGGGGAAGGCTTTACCTGGGGGGAGGTGGTGAGGGGGGGGTGGCGAGGGCGCGGGGCCTGGGCCGGGGCCGGGGTGGCGTCGACCTTGAACCCTTCGAGGCCTTCCGGTCCGCCGACGAGACAACCGACCGGTTTCGCGCGTGGACCGGCAACAGTGCGCTGGACGGGGTCGCCTTCCGGGTGTTCGGCCAGGGCGGCACCGGCGGGTACGCCGCGTTCTGGCTGGTCCGCCCCGGTCGGGAGCCGGCCGATCAGCCCGTCGTCTTCCTCGGGTCCGAAGGGGAGACCGGCGTCGTCGCGCGCGACCTGGGCGCCTTCCTGTGGCTGCCGGCCGCCGGCTCCGGTCCCATGGAGGCGGCCGCCCCCTACGAGCCCGACCAGGTCCCGCACCCGAATCGCGAGCTGACGGCCATCGCGGAACAGTTCGCCCCGGGCACCTGCGCGTCCGCGACCGTCGTGACCGAGCAGGCCGCACGGGAGTTCCCCGACTTCGACGACGCCATCATGAAGCTGTGCCGGTGAACCGGCCCGCCCGAGTCCGAGCTGAGCGCTACGGCCACAACTCCGGCTACGGCCATGGCCACGCACCCGATCTGCCGCAGGCGGCCGTGTCGCAGGCCGGCTCGCACGTCACCTGCGGAAGCGGCGCAGCCCCCGTCCCAGCACGGCGCCCGCCCCGCGGAGGAGTCCGCGCCGGCGCCGGGGCAGCGTGATGTCGGCGGCGGCGCGCCAGTCGGCCGCCTGTGCCACCATCGCCGTCAGGCTCCGGTAGAAGGCCGAGGACCGGTCGGCTCCGTCCAGGTCGGCCCACGTCAGTATGTGGGAGAGGACGCCGTCGTACTCGTGGTACGGGCGGGCCCGCATGTGGTCGGTGAGCTTGGTGCGGATCGCCCGCTGCCGCTCGGGCGGGAGCCGGGACGACGGCAGTTCGTCCAGCAGCCGCTGCACGTGGCCCACGACCAGGTCCACGAAGGCGTCACGGCGCCGCGCGTCCACCCGCCCCAGTCTGGCGTTCTGGTAGTCCTCCTCACGTCCCGGTGTCTCGTTCTTCACACGGTCGTCCTCGGCCGCGGACAGGTGCGGCGCCCGGAAGTTCAGCATCCGGGAGTCGTACGCCTGGTTGACGGCGACGTGTGTCAGCTCGTGGACCATCACCGCCAGGTGATCGCCGCGCGACATGCCCGGCGTGTAGGCGTAGGAGATGGCGTAGCGGCCCTGGCCGAGGTCACGCGTGTTGCCGCCGGTCGCGCCCGGCGTCCGCTCGAAGTCCGCCCGGTTGACGTGGCCGAGCAGTTCTCCCAGCAGGCGCTGGACGTACGGGTCGCGGGTCTCACGGGAGTAGTCCTGCAGCAGTTGCCGGTCCTGCGTCGTCGAGTCGTCCGCCACGATGCCCTCCGCTCGGTGTGACCTGGGGTGCGGTGGGCGGTGGCGCCGGCGTACGGGGCTGCCGCCGCCGTACCGCACCGGTGGCTTGCCACGGTGACGCGTGCTCGTGCTCGTGCGTCAGTCTGCTCAGTCCCGTCGGCCGTGCGGTATACGTAAACCCGCCTCACCGCCCGCCACTGCCACCACCCACGCCCCCCCGGCCCCCGGCCGCTGCGGCCCGGCCGCGGCGCGCCGCGTAGGTCAGACGCCCGTACTGCCGTCGATGCGCTCCCGTATGAGGTCGGCGTGGCCGCAGTGGCGGGCGTACTCGGCGGTCATGTGGGTGTAGATCCAGCGCAGGGTGACCCTGTTGCCCCGATACACACCGGTGTCCTCCAGCGCGCGGGTGGCACAGTTCTCGCGGGCGTGCTCGATCTCGGCCTGCCAGATCAGCCGGGACTTCTCGTACGTGGCGTCCTCGGCGAGATCGAATCCGCTGTTGGCGGCACTGGCGCCGCCGTCGGCAGCGGCGCCGAAGTTCAAGGGGGCGCCTTCCTGGGCGAGGACGTTGCGGAACCAGTACCGCTCGACGTCCGCCATGTGCTGGACGAGACCGAGCAGGGTGAGCGACGACGGCGCCGCCGACACCTCCCGGAGCTGGGGCTCCGTCAGGCCGTCGCACTTCTGGGCGAGGGTGGCGCGGTAGAAGTCGAGCCAACTCTCGGCGGTGGTCCGCGCATCGGCGTCCAGGGGAGGCAGGCTACGTTCAGGTGCGTTCATGTCCGTCATCGTGCCACGAGGGTCTGACAATGCCGCTGACCTGGGGATTCGGCGCCCGCCTCGTCCCGGCCCTCCGCACCCCGGCCCGGTGCTGCCCGCGCAGCTCAGGCACCGGGGCCGGGGCCGGAGTCCGGTGACCGCCCGTTCCCCGCCGCGATCGCCCGCAGCGCCGCCAGGTGCCGCCCGTAGACGGAGCGCCCCTCCCCCGTCAGCGCGAGCCAGGTCCGGGCTCGGCGGCCGGCCCGTCCCTTGGTCACGGCCACCCAGCCCGCCGCCTCCAGCGTCGAGACCTGCTTGGAGAGGGCGGAATCGGTGACCTCGACCAGGTCGCGCACCACGGCGAACTCGGCCCGCTCCACCGGTGCCAGGGCCGCCACCACGGACAGCCGTACGGGAGAGTTGAGCAGTGGCGCGAGAGCGTGCCTGGGGTGGCTGCCGGGCGGCCCGCCCTGAGCGCTCCCCGCCGTCACGACACCCGCCGCCACTCAAGAACTGCGCCCACGGCGAGCGGCAGCGCACACGCCGACGCCGCCGTGGCCGCGAACACCCGGCTGCCCGGAAAGGCCAAGCTCCCTAGGAGCAGCGCGGCGATGTAGAGGGCTCCCCAGCTGCCGATCAGCACCCCGTGCCGGGCCGCGAATCCGCGGCGCACGATCCGCTGCCGCGCCGCGTACACCGACAGCCCGGCCACCAGGGCGGCGTTGGCCGACGCGACCACCAGTGCCGCCACGGGGCCGTGCCACAGCAGGGCGGCCGGGACGAGCACGAGCTGCCCCGCGGCAAAACCCCATAGATAACGCGCGTACCAGCCACTTCGCGCCCGCGCGGCCTTCTCCACCGCCGCGGCCCGCTCCAACGCGCCCATGTCCTCGCTGCCCCCGCCGTTACCGTACACAGCCCCGCCCCCTCGTCCCGCACGTACCGCGGCGTCCAGCTTTCCGATCCGTCAACTACTTTCCAAGACGGCAAGTACGGGACCAACGATCGCCCCTCCCCCACCGAAAGACCAGCCGCGTTTCAGCCGTTCGCCGGTGACGGAAGGGGCAGTTCGGTCCATACCGTCTTGCCCTCCCGGGTGTGGCGGGCGCCCCAGCGGTCGGTGAGCTGGGCGACCAGGAGGAGGCCACGCCCTCCTTCGTCCGTGCTGTGCGCGCGTCTGAGGTGCGGGGCGGTGCTGCTGGGGTCGGAGACCTCGCAGATCAGTGAACGGTCGCGGATGAGCCGCAGGGTGATCGGCGTCCCGCCGTACCGGTACGCGTTGGTGACCAGTTCGCTCACCACCAGTTCGGCGGTGAACGCCAGCTCTTCCAGGCCCCACTCGGTCAGCTTGGCGGACGTCACCTCGCGTGCCTCCGCCGCGGCGGTCGGTTCGGCGGGCAGGTCCCACGAGGCGACGCTCTCCGGCGGCAGCGCATGCGTACGGGCGAGGAGCAGCGCGACATCGTCCCGGGGGTGGACGGGCAGCAGTGCGTCCACCACCGTCTTGCAACTCTCCTCCAGACGGCGGGCGGGCTGCTTCAGCGCTCCGCGCAGCAGTGCCAGCCCCTCGTCGAGGTCGCGGCTGCGCACCTCCAGCAGCCCGTCGGTGTAGAGGGCCAGCAGGCTGCCCTCGGGCAGGTCGAGTTCGACGGACTCGAACGGCAGGCCGCCCAGCCCGAGTGGCGGCCCGGCGGGCAGGTCGGGCAGGGTCATCCGGCCTTCGGGGTCGACCACGGCGGGCGGCAGGTGGCCCGCGCGGGCGATGTTGCAGCGCCGGGAGACGGGGTCGTACACCGCGTACAGGCAGGTAGCGCCGATGACCTGTGGACTCTGCGGCCCGCCGTCGGCCGACTCCTGTTCCTCGGCCAGGCGGTTGACGAGGTCGTCCAGGTGGGAGAGCACCTCGTCGGGCGCGAGGTCGAGGTTGGCCAGCGTGTGCACCGCCGTACGCAGTCGGCCCATGGTGGCCGCGGCATGCAGCCCGTGGCCGACGACGTCGCCGACGACGAGGGCCACGCGGGCGCTGGAAACCGGAATGACGTCGAACCAGTCGCCGCCGACGCCCGCCGCCGGGTCGGCGGGCAGATAGCGGTGGGCGACCTCGACGGCCAACTGCGCGGGCAGTTCGCGCGGCAGCAGACTGCGTTGGAGGGTCAGCGCCCCGTAGTGCTCCTGGGTGTAGCGGCGGGCGTTGTCGATACAGATGGCGGCGCGGGAGACGAATTCCTGGGCCAGTACGAGGTCGTCCTGCTCGAACGGCTGGGGCCGGTTCGCCCGCCACAGGCTCACCAGGCCCAGCACCAGGCCGCGGGCGACGAGCGGCACCACGATCAGCGAGTGGGCGCCCAGGCTCAGGGCCCGCTCGGAGCGTTCCGGGTCCTGGATGTACCAGCCGGTGCTGTGGGCCAGGTCCGGTTCGAGGATCGGCTGCCGCTCGGTGAGGCACTGGGCCTGCGGTGTACCCGGGGCGAAGCGGAACACCTCGCCCGCGGGGTACATCACGTCCAGCCCCTCCGGCACGACCGACCGTACGGCTGTACGGTGCACCGGCACGTACGTCCCCCGGGTGGGGTCCTGGCCGCGGGTGACCGGCTCCAGCAGGTCCACGGAGACCGCGTCGGCGAGGTCGGGGACCGCGACCCCGGCGAGTTCCCGGGCGGTCTGGGTCACGTCCAGTGTGGTGCCGATGCGGGCACTCGCCCGGTTGAGCACCGCGAGGCGGTGCTGGGCCCGGTGCCGGTCGGTCACGTCTTCCACCATTTGGGTGACGCCGAGCACCGCGCCGGAGGAACTGCGCATCCGGAACGCGGACACGGCCACCACCCGTTCATGGCCGGGGTCGGCCCGCAGGCGGCACGGCTGCTCGGTGAAGATCAGCGGTTCGCCGGTCTCCAGCACCCTGCGCAGCCGCCCCTCGATGGTGGCCACGTCCGCACCGATCAGGAAGTCCTCCATCCGCAGGCCCCGGTGCGCCGCGGCCGGGCGCCGGCTGATGCCCGCGATGGCCCGGTTGATACGGAGAATGCTCAGATCCGGGGCGTGTACGGCCAGGCCGATCGGGGAGCGCCGGAACAGGCCGTCCAGCACCGAGCGGTCGATCTCCCACTGGACGACCTCCGTGGCGGGTGCGGCGACGACGAACCATTCGTACCGGGAGTCGCCGCGTGTGACGGGGCGGACCCGCAGGCCCAGCTCGACGCGCCGCCCGGCGTGGTGGAGGACCGGCAGGATGCCGGACCAGCCCGCGTCGCGTCGCGCCGCCGCGACGGCCTCCGCGGCTGCGGCACGGTCGTCGTCGTGCAGCAGGAAGGCGTCCGCGCGCCGCCCGAGCGCCTCGCGCGCCGGGTGGCCGAGCAGGGCCTCGGCGCGCTCGCTCCAGCCCACGACGGTGCCCTCGTCGTCGAGCACCACCGAAGCGGCCCGGCTCAGCGCAAACGGGTCCTCCGGCCGCTCGGTGAACTCCGGCACCGGTGCGTCCATCGCTTCGCCCCTTCGACTCGCCGACCGGGCCCCGCACCGTCATCCCTACGGCGACTCCCCGGCGTGACCCCGCATTCATGGACAGACATGGACAGAAAAGGACAGGCATGGATAGAGCAGCTGAGCCCCAGTATCGTTTCGGCCCGCCCGGCCCGCGCCCCGGGCGGCGGGCGCGGCGCGGCTCGCTCGGCCGAGTGGGTGGGGCAGCGGGGCGGCGTGGCCGTACGGGGAGGGAACGTTCCTGTCCGTACGGGAGCGCCGGGCACCGGTGCCGGCTCCGACGCCGACCGCCCCGGCAGACAGTCAGCGGATCACTGCCCGGCCGCGCCCCGACGGGCGCGGTGGGCGGCGACGTTGAGCCGGTTGCCGCACACGGCGGGCATGCAGTAGCGGCGCCGGCCCGCCTTGCTGGTGTCGACGAACATCCCGTCGCACGCGGGTGAGGCACAGTGCCGGACGCGGTCGTGGGACAGGGTGCGCAGTACGCCCAGCAGGCCGATGCCGATCAGCGCCGCCAACTCCCCGGAGAGCGAAGCCCGCTGCCCGGTTCCGGCGTACCACTGCCACCGGCCATCCGGGTCCCGCTCCAGGGACGGTTCGACGGCCTCCCGCCTCAGCAACGCGTTGGCGCCGTCGGCGAATTCTTCCTCACTGCCGGATTCCAGCAGTTCCCGCAGCTCCCGGCGCAGCGCGAGGACCTGCTTCAGATCCTCCTCGGTCGGCCGCCGTACGCAGCCCGCGGCATCCGCGGGGATGCCGTGCTCGTCCAGGAAGCGGCCGAGGCCCTCCGGGTCCCGGAGCGTCTCGCCCGTGCTGCGGCGGACCTGGGCGGAGGTGTTGACGAGGTCGGTGGCGACGGCCGCCCCGAGCGCGTAATCGGAAAAGAGGAACTTCACGCCTTACTCCACGCTAGGGTAACCGGAGAACGTCGACTATACCGCTTACGCGCTGGGAGAGATCGGCATGCGCACACCCGCCACCACGAACACACCCGCCACAGACACCCGCCCCACCACCAGCACACCCGCCATGACGCACGCACAGACCCCGCCGTGGCGGCTCCCCGACCGGGTACCGGTGACCGGCGGCGAGGCTGCCACCGGCGTCTTCGGCGAGGGCCCGGCCGTCGTCCTCGTCCACGGCACCCCCGCCTCCTCCTACCTCTGGCGGAACGCCGTCCCCGTACTCGCCCGCCACCACACCGTGTACGTCTGGGACCTCCTCGGCTTCGGCGACTCCCGCATCACGCGGGACGCCGTGCCCTCCATCGCCCGGCAGGCCCGTACGCTCGCCGAACTCGTCGCCCACTGGGACCTCGACGCGCCCGCGCTCGTCGGCCACGACATAGGCGGCGGCATCGTCCTGCGGGCCCACCTCCTGGAAGGCGTACGGGCCTCCCGCCTGGCCCTTCTCGACGCCGCCGTCCTCGGCCCCTGGAACACCCCCTTCACCGAACACCAGCAGCGCCACGCCGAGGCGTACCGCACCATGCCGGCACCGGTCTTCGACGACCTCGTCGCGGCCCGGCTCCGTACCGCCTGCCACCGGCCGATGTCCGAGACGACCGCCGCCGCCTACCGCGCCCCCTGGGCGGGCGACGAAGGGCGGCGGCGCTGGCTCGACCAGGTGTGCGCCGTCAGCTTCGAGGACACGCGCGAGGTGGTGGCGCGCCTGGGTGAAGTCACCGCGCCCACCCTCGTGCTGTGGGGCGCGGAGGACCAGTGGCTGCCGCCCGCCACCGGCGACCGTCTCGCCGCCGCCATACCGGGCGCCGAGCGCGCCACCATCCCCGGCGCGGGCCATTTCCTGGCCGAGGACCGGCCCGGGGAAACGGGCGAGGCACTGGTGGAGTTCTTCGGACGGACGGCAGGCTGAGGGCAGACCGAGGCGAAGCCCCGGGGCAACGGAAAGGGAAGCGGGAAGGGGTAGCAGTGAGGGCCGGTTCGGTGACAGAGGGATCAATCGCGGCGGCTTTCACCGACCGCGCCGCCCCCTCAGCCGCACAGAGCCATCACGCGGCAGGCAGCGCCGCACCCTCCCCCGCCTCCGCCGTCCTGGCGGCCTCCGCGGGGAGTACGGAGCCGCCGTGGACCGGTGCCCCGGACAGCCCGGACAGTACGGAGTCGTCCTCGACCCGGGCGCCCGGCAGCCGGTGCCGGGCCGCGACCAGCGCGGTGTCGACGTCGCGGGTGCCGGTGGACACGCACAGGGTGTAGGCGACGTCGTCCATCCGCTGCCGGACCTCCGGGCTCCCGTCCGCCGCGTTCAGCACGCGCAGCGTCTCGTACTGCTCGACCAGGTCACGCAGCACCGCAGGGTGAGCCAGCAACATCAGGGGCCTCCTTGTTCGCCACCGTCCGTGAACAACTGCGCTCCGTGTACCCGGCCGCCCCACCCGTACGCCACCGACTTTCGCCGCCGCACGAACCCCTCGCACCCGCTCCGCACCGCCCCTCAGACGTCCACGGCTTCGAGGATCTTGCGGAACGTGGTGGTGATCACCGGCCGTGCGAGGCGCCGGGTCAGGAAGCCGCCGAGCAGCGGGACCCGCACCTCGGCGCGGGTCGTCCAGCACACCCGGGTGCCGCCGGCCACCTCGGTGAACGTCATACGGCCGAGTTCGTGCCGGGCCGGCGGCCAGCTGCGCTCGACGACGTACTCGGTGGCGTACGGCGGGTCGTAGCGCGTGATGCGTTCCCGGAACCAGCCGATCGCCCAGAGGTGGCTGCGCACCGCGCCGACACCGTACGGCGCGCCCTCGCCCTGCCGGGTCAGCCGGCAGCGCAGGACCAGGGGCGAGCGCGTGTAGTTGGTGGTCGTCGTGAGCCAGGCGAACACCTCGTCGATCGGGGCGGCGATCACACGTTCGACGGTCATGGTTTCCACGGCCGGGGTCCCTTTCTGTCGATGGTCCGCACCGCGTCGGCGTGGTGCAGCTTGTCCGGGTTGCGCATGCCGTAGAGGCCGGTGATCCGCCCGTCGTGGACCTCGAACGCCACCAGCCAGTCGAGGGTGCCGTCGCCGGTGACGAACCGCGCCGCGGACATGCCGTTGTACGTGGCGGGCTCGACGCGGACCGGGACGGCGCCGCTGCGGTACACGCGGAGGACGAACCGGGCGACGTCGGCGCGGCCGGTGATCGGACGGCGTGCCGCGACCACCTTCCCGCCGCCGTCGGAGATCTGCACGACGCCGGGCGCCAGCAGGTCCATCAGCAGCTGGACGTCGCCGGTCGCCGCCGCCCGCAGGAAGCGCTCGACGACCTCGCGCGTGGCCTCGGAATCCGGTTCGAAGCGGCGCCGCCGCGCGTGGACGTGCCGGCGGGCGCGGTGGGCGATCTGGCGTACGGTGGCCTCCGCCTTGCCGATCGAGGCGGCGATCTCGCCGTGCGCGTAGCCGAACACGTCGTGCAGCACGAACACCGCGCGCTCGGCCGGACTCATCGTCTCCAGGACGAGCAGCATGGCCATCGACACCGATTCGGCGAGGATCACGTCGTCGCTCGCCTCGGGGGCGGTGCGGATCGGCTCGGGCAGCCACGGGCCGACGTAGTCCTCGCGCCGCGCCCTGACCGTACGCAGGTGGTTGAGGGCCTGCCGGGTGACCACGCGGACCAGATAGGCGCGCGGATGCCCGACCGCGGCCGGATCGACCGCGCTCCACCGCAGATAGCTCTCCTGGAGGACGTCCTCGGCGTCCGTGGCGCTGCCCAGCATCTCGTAGGCGATGGTGAACAGCAGCGGGCGGTGCTCGGTGAAGGCGTCCTCAGCCACGGCCCGCCCCCGTCGTGAGCGCGCATCGCCGGTCCGGCGTCATGTCCGTCTCCTCTCCTTGGGCGACGACCATCGAGACACGTCGCGGGAGCGGAGCGTGACATGCCGCTGGAGTGATACGGGTCACGCGCGGCGGGGAGGGCGGCTCGGGCCGTGACCGCGCCGCCCTCGTACGTCCGTCCGCCCCTCCGGCATACTCACCCGGATGCCGGCCGGGGCGAAGCGGCTCACGGCACGGCTCCTGAGCAGGGGGGAGCGAGGGTGGACGACCAGGCGCCCGAACGGCGCGGGCAGAGCTGGAGCATGGAGGAGTACGGGCAGCTCGTCGCAGGCATCGGCGAGGGGCTGTCCCTGGACGCCCTGGTGGCCGGGCACCGGCGAAGCGCGTCCGCACTGCGCTGGGCGGCACGGCAGTTGGTACCGCCCGGGGAGGCGGACGACGGGGAAGCCGCCGTCGCATGGCTGGCCGAGCGGCTCGCCGGGGGCGAATACGACTGGCGGGCCACTCTCCAGGAGACTCGCCGCACGCGGACAGAAACCCGGAAGGCCAGGGCGGCGGCCGGAAACGGAAGACGTGAACGGCCGCGGCGGTGCGAGCCCGACACGGTCGTGGCCATGTGGCAAGAGGTGACGGCGCACCGCCTGACGCCCGAGCGCCACGCGGAATTCCTGGCCAGGAAGACCGTGCGGGCGCTGGCGTCCTGCGCCGAGGAGGCGTTGCGCCCGGTGGCACGGCGGTTGTGGCGCGCCGGCGGCCGACTCCTGCTCGACGAGTGGCTGCTGAACACCCTGTGCCCGGGTCATGCGGCGGCCGACCTGTCCTGGGCGGCGGTCGCCGAGGGGAACGACACCACGGCGACCGTACTCCGCGACCTCGCGGCCGTCGCCGTCGACGAGTTGCGCGACGCGCGGGCGCACGCGGTGCTGTGCCGCCGGCTGGGGCTCGACGGTCACGAGCCGCAGAGCCAGCAGGTCATAGGGCAGGAGTTCGCCCTCTCGCGTCAGCGCATCAGCCAGCTCCAGGCACGAGGCGTCACCAGAATGCTCGGCAGCCGCGAAGCAGGCACCCTGGCGCTGCGTGACGCGCTGGGCGCCCTCCTGAACGTGACCGGAACCGATGCGCCAGGGCCCGCCGAACGGCTGATGACCGTCGCCGAAGTGGCGTTACCCGGCGTACCGCGCGACCCCGCGGCGCTGCTGCTCGCCCGGCTCGCGGGAAAGAGCGGCGACGAGGCCAGGCTCCTGCTCGGCGAGATCGTCGCTCTCCTCGCCCGCCGCCGACGGACGGAGCAGCAGGAGGAACGGCGGCAGCAGAACCTCGCCGGTCTCGCGGAGCGCGCCACCGCGCGGTGGGCGGACCTGGCCGCGGAGACGGACTGGTTCGGTGTACCGGGCCCCGCCCCGGACCGGGCGCGGCTTGCCGCACAGCGCGACGTCAACCCGCGCGAACACTCCGGCCTCTGGTTCAGCCCCAAACTCGGGCGCGAGGTGCAGTACGAGTCGACGACCGAATTACGGGTCCTCCACCTTCTCGACCGCGCCGCCCAGATCGCCTACTTCCAGGAGCAGCCGCTCAGCATCGGCTACACCCACGAGGGCCGCCGGCGCTCCTATTTCCCCGACTTCCTGGCGGTCACCGCCGACGGACGCACTGTGCTGATCGAGGTCAAGCCGCAGTGCGACATCGCACTGGCGATCAACCAGGCCAAGTACGCGGCGGCCACCGCGCTCTGCGAGAGCGAGGGCTGGGGGCTGCTCGTCACCGACGGCAAGCGCACCCGGGCGGACCTCGTACGGCACCCGGTCGATCCGGAACTGGCACGCCGGGTGCGAGCCGCGCTGTCCATGGGAGAGCTGACCTGGCCCGACCTGCGCGAGATCGCCGGCGAGCTCCCCTTCACCTCCCTGGACATGGCTGCACTGGCCCTGCGCAACCGGTGGCACTGGGAGTTGGGGCCCTACCGCATACGCCGCTGACCGAGGACGGCCGGAGGGCCCGAGCGCCCGGCCCTCGGCGGGCCGGGCGCCGACGGAGACGCAGGTGCCGTTACGACCTGGCCGCGCGCCGGCAGGCCTCACCGGCCACCACCGCGGGGACATAGTCCCGCCGCAGTTCGGTGTAGCAGGCCCGGAAGCTCTCCTGACCGCCCTTGGCCCCGGTGCGACACGCGCGTTCGACCACCTCGGTGGCGGCCTGCGGATGCTGCTCCAGCACGTAGTAGAAGCAGGCCTGCGGGGTGGCCTGGGCAGCCGGGGCGGCGGTCACGGCACCGCCGAGGGCGAGGGCGAAACAGCTGAGGACAGTGGCAAGACGCTTGGACATCGCGGTTCCTTCCGGAAGAAATCCGAGCAGACAACTCGGATGGGCAAAACCGCCACGGATCTACCCCGCGCCCTTCCGGACGACGCGGTGGGCCCCGGGGCGTACGCAGCGAACGCCGGGCGCGCGAGGCGCACTTTGCGGCGGACCGGCCCTTTCACCCCTGAAGGACCGGCGCGGACCAGGGCGGCCTTCACGCGGAACACCGGGTTGTTGTTCAGCAGGTCGAAGTCGGCCCAGCTGTAGCGCGGCGCGGAGGGCCCGGTCCAGTACACCCACTTCTGTTTCGCGTCGTAGCCGTGCAGGCCACCTGGCGTACCGCCCGCACAGCGGCCGGGCTTCGACGCGGAATCAGCAGAGTGACGGTGACGGCACCACCACGCGTTCCACGGTCCTAACTCTCCTCCCCCGCCCCCTGGGGCCCCACCAGTTCCCCGGCGATGAGGTCGCGCATGACCTCGCTCGGGCCGGCGGCGATGGTTGCGGCGCGGGCGTCGCGGTAGGTGCGGGCGGCCTCGGAGTCCTCCTCGTAGCCTGCGGAGCCGTGCAGTTGGAGGCTCGTGTCGGCCAGGCGGCAGGCCAGTTCGGTGGTGTGGAGCTTGGCCATCGCACACGCGGTGAAGGCGATGTCTCCCTGCTGGACGCGCCAGGCGGTGTGGTGGACGAGGTGCCGGGCCGCCTCCAGTTCTGTGGCCAGGTCGGCGAGGCGGTGCCGGAGCGCCTGCATTCCGGCGAGCGGGCCGTCGAACGCCCGGCGCGCGCGGGTGAAGCGCAGGGTCTGTTCGAGACAGCGGTCCATGCCTCCCAGTGCGAGGGCGGCGGCGGCGAGCCGTTCGAACGGGAGCCCGCGCATCAGGTAGTAGAAGCCGCTGTCCTGCCGCCCGACGAGGTTGCCGACGGGCACGCGTACCTGGTCGTACGTCACCTTCGCCGTGTCGGCCGCGCGCCAGCCGAGGGTGGGCTGCGGCTGCGCGGTGACACCGGGGGTGTCGGCGTCGACGACGAGGAGGGAGAGGCCGGTGCGGCCCCGGTTCCCGCCGGGCGCCGCGGGGGTGGTCCGGGCCGCGACGATGTGGAAGTCGGCGGTGGTGCCGTTGCTGACCATGCTCTTGGTCCCGTGCACCACGTAGGCGTCTTCGTCCCGTACGGCAGTGGTCGTCATGCCGGACAGGTCCGATCCCGCGCCGGGCTCGGTGAGGGCCAGTGCCGCGACGCGTTCGCCCCGTATGCAGGGTGCCAGGTAGGCAGCGCGCAGCGCGGGGCCGCCCACGGCCGCCAGGTAGTGCGTCGCCATGTAGGCGTGGACCGCGACAGCCGCGCGGAGACCGCCACAGCCGGTGCGGCCCAGTTCCTCCAGAAAGACGACCGAGGTGAACAGGTCCTGGCCGGTTCCGCCGTCGTCCCGGGCGTACCGGAGGCCGAGGAGGCCGTGGTCGGCGAGGGTCTTCCACAGCCGGCGCGGCAGGCGGCGCTCCCGTTCCCACTCGGCGGCAAAGCCGGCCACCTCGGCCTCCAGTACGGCACGCACGTGCAGGCGGAAGGCTTCGTGTTCGGCGGTGAAGTACGGGGAGGTCAAGCGGGAGGTCATCGGCCGTCCTCAGTCGTTCCGGGCGGGGGCAGGGGCGGAGCGGGCAGGGGGTACGGTCAGTTCGCGGAGCAGCAGGGACAGGAAGGTTTCGCTGTCCTCGTGGAGGGCGAAATGGCCGCCTGTCAGGTGGTGCGCGCGCAGGCCCCGCCGGGCGTAGCGCCGCCAGCCGGTGACCGCCGCGGGCGGTGCCATGGCGTCGTCGCAGGCGTCGAACGTGGTGAGCGGTACGGGGAGCGGGACCGGTCGGCTCCACGGCCACGTCCGGGCCAGTTCCAGGTCGGCCCGCAGCATGGGCTCCAGCATCCTCAGCAGCCTGCGGTTGCGCATGACCTCGGGCGGTGTCCCCGCCAGTGCGGTGAGTTCGGCGGCCAGCCCGTCGGCGGACGAGGTACGGGAGGCGGTGCGCGGCGGTGGAGCGTCGGGGGCACGGCAGCTCGCGAGGATCAGGCGCTCGGGCGGCGGGTGGGGGGCGGAGGGGCCGGTGGGATTCGTGGTGGGGAGCGCCGCCGTGGTCAGCGCGTAGGCGAGCATGCCGCCCAGGCTGTGCCCGAACAGGACGTACGGCGTCCGCACTTCCCGGGCCAGGGCGTCGCGTACCGCGTCCACCAGGGCCGCTCCCGAGGTGAAGGGGCGCTCCCGTACGCGGTTCTCGCGGCCCGGCAGTTGTACGGCGACGAGTTCGACGGCCGGCGGCAGATGCTCCGCCCAGCCCCTGAACACCGAGGCGCCGCCGCCCGCGTGGGGCAGGCAGACCAGCCGCAGGGCGGCGTGCGGGCGGGGGCAGGGCCGCTGGAAGAGGGTGTCCGGCGGGCGCGCGGGGGCCGGTGGCCCGTTGCCGCCAGGCGTGGGCAGCGGCCCGTCGGCAGTGGTCACGGGGCCCCGGGCGGCTGGGAGGGCACCGTGCCCGCCGGGGCGCCCGGCGTTCCCGCCGCCGGGACGTCCGTCCTTCCCGCGGCCCGGAGGGCGGCGTCGAGTGCCGCGGCGAGTTCCGCCAAGGTCTCGGCGGTGAAGATCAGGTCCGGTTCCAGTATGTCCTCTCCCAGGCGGTCTTCGAGCAGCCCCAGCAGGCGGACCGCGGTGAGCGAATTGCCGCCGAGCGCGAAGAAGTTGGCGTCCGGGCGCGCCGTTCCGGCGCCGAAGACCTCGGCCCACGCCTCGGCCAGCACGGCGTAGCCCGGGCCGTGCGCGGCCTGTGGTGCGCCGGTGTTCTCGGTGCCGGTTCGGCGCCGCACCGCCGCGAGGTCCTGTACGGCGACGAAGCGTCCGGGCGCGGTGTGGCCGGGAGCGTTCCGGCTGAGGAGAGCCCGCAGCTCCCTTTCCAGGACCCGCAGGGTGGGGCCGAGCCGGCGGCCGGGGCCGAACGGGGACGCCGCCGGCGGGTGCCCGGCGCGGGCCTGCGGTGCGCGGGCGTAGACGTTGTGGCAGGGGGTCTGTGCGAGGCGTGGGTCCTGGTCGTGATGGACCTCGAATCCGCGGGCTCGCAGCTGGGAGACGATGTTCCGCAGCCGTCCGCCGATGTCGTGCACTTCCATGGCGATCCGGTCGATGCGGGGCCACAGCGCGTCGTCGATCCCGGCCAGGACGTCGGCCTCGGCCTTCTCCACGTCGATCTTCAGCAGATCGATCCGGTCCAGGCGCTGTTCGGCCACCACCTGTGTGAGGGTGCTGACGGCGCAGCGGCGGGTCTCGGCGGCCATCCGGCCGACGGCGAGTCTGGCCAGCCGCTGCCCGTGCCCCTCGGTGCCGGTGCCGGTGCCGAGGTAGCGCCGCAGGACGTCGATGTCCTCGTCGGACCGCGCGAACCGGCCGGACATGACGCTGTTGCCGGGGTAGTAGGTGAAGTCGGTCTCGCCCTCGGTGCCGCCGAGGGCACACTGCAGCACGGTGACGTCGAGTCCGTAGAGCCCCGCGTTGCGGGCGAGCGCCGCGGCAGGTTCGGCGGCGGGTTCCACGGCGATGATCCGGGCGCCGGGGCTCACCGCGGCGGCGCGCAGGGCGAACATGCCGATGTTGGCTCCGACGTCCACGACGGTGGCCCGCTCCGGCACGGTCAGGCCGTGCCGGAGGTAGGCGTTGTCGAGGAAGATCTCCCGGTACAGGAAGTCCGTCTCCGTACGGTTGACTCCCGCGACACGCAGGTCGTCGGCCGGTTCGTGCCACTGCGGCCGGTCCTGCTCCCCGTCGTCCGCCGGCTCGGCGGACCGGTGCAGGAGAGCCGCGGTCTCCGGTTCGGGCACGAAGCAGACGGTCGTTTCCCGGTCGTCGAGGATCTCGGCGTCCAGGACGGCGGGGTGGGCCCGCAGCGCCTTCGCCAGGGCGTGCCGGGCCACGGGGTCCTGGGCGGTGGGGCCGGGGCCGGCCGGTCCGGTCATGCGCCCTCCTCGGCTCGTCCCGTGAGCGGCGGCGCCCCGGTGAAGTCCGTCAGGGCCCGTACGAGCGCGGGTGCCGCGTCGAACGCGGTCAGGTGGTTCCCGTGCGGCATCATCCGCAGGGTGGCGCGGGGCAGGTGCTCCGCGACGTGTACAGACCCCTCGGGGTGCGCGGTCGTGTCCAGGTCGCTGGAGACGACGAGCGTCGGCTGCCGCACCTCCTTGAGGAGCGGTCGGCAGTCCGTGTTCATGATCACGCCGTTGAGCTGTCCGTAGCGGTACATCAGTTCCGCGGAGGCATAGGGGTGCAGGAGGTGGTGGGCGATGTCGGGGCGCAGGGTGTCCAGTGCCTGCGGCCGGCGCATCATGCGGTGCAGGGACAGGGCGTGCCGGGGGCTGCGGCTCGCCATCGCCAGCAGGTTCTGCACGTCGTGCTGGTGGGGTGTCTTCGCGGCGTCCCCGCCCAGTTCGTAGTCGCCGTGCCACAGGCTCAGGGAGGTCACGCGCGGCGAGGCGGCCGCGGCGGCCAGGGCGATGGCCGCACCGCCGCACAGGCCCATGACGTGCGCCTCGTCGATCCCGAAGCCGTCGAGCACGGCCAGGACGTCGGCCGCCTGCGCCGCGAGGTCGTGCCGGGCCGGGGGAGGCGGCCCCGGCGTGTCGGCGCTCGCGAACATGCCGCGGCTCTCCCAGGTCACCACCTGCCGGACACCGGCCAGCGCCCGCAGCCAGGGGGCCGCCAGGCCGACGGGCATGCCGACGGCCGGTACGACGACGACGGCCGGCAGGTCCGCCGCTCCGGCCCGGTAGCCCCGCAGCGGGGTGCCGTCGTGCGCGTACAGCAGGACCGGGTGGCCCGGCGGGGCCGCGCGCGTCGCGCGTACCGCGTGGTCCGCTTCTTCGGTGTACGTGCCGAGGGCCGCCGGTGGGGGCGCCACGGTCAGGTCGCGGAAGAGGCGCTTGCCGACGGCCAGTTCGACGGACCAGAGTCCGTCGTCGGAAGCGGCGACGGTGAGCCGCGGGACGCGCAGCCGGTCCGTGAGCGCGTCGATCGCCGCCTGCAGCGCGGGGCGGGCGCCGGAGGCGAGCTCCGGGGGCGGCGCCACCCGCAGCGGCTCGGTGACCACGCCGAGCAGCGGTTCCAGTTCGGTCAGGGCAGCGGCCAGCACGCGGATCGGGGCGGCGTCGGTGGGCCCGGCCGGCGCCGCCTGCGCCGCCCCCGGTGCGGTGTCCGTCATCGGGCTTCCGGACGGAACGGACGGCCGCGCGTGGTGTGCGTCGCGATGCGGTTGTGGTCGTAGGGGTTCTCGCCGTGGACCAGGACCGCGCCGTAGCGGTCCAGGCTCACCCGGCCGCCGTACTCCTCGATGGCGTCCGTGCCCGGATAGATCTGTACGGAGGCGGGGACGTAGCGGGCGGCGAAGCCCATCCGCATGTCCCGGCTGCGCCCGCTGTGCGGGTGGGAGGCGTGCATCATGGTGGACCAGAAGACGATGAACTGCCCGGCCCGCATCTCCATGTTCACGGCCCTGGACTCGTCGGGCGTCCAGTCCTCGTCGATCTGGAGCTCGCGGTAGTCGTAGCCGAAGAACCCGCGGCGCACGCCGTCCTTCTCCACGGAGTTGACCTGGTCCGGGGCGTAGTGCATGCGCTTGGTCTCGTCGTAGAACATGGTGCGGTGGGTCCCGGGGATGAACTGCAGACACCCCATGTCCACGCTCGCCTCGGAGAACGCGCACCAGACCGTGATGGTGCCGCCGAAATCGGAGCCGTCGGGCCACCGGATCTGCGGGCTGCCGGAGGCGTTGGCGAAGGTGTCGGCCTGGTGCCAGTCGGTTCCCTCGTCGCCCGGGTACTTCGGGAAGAACTCGGTCCGCCAGCACAGCACGTCGGGCCCGAGGATGCGGCTGACCCGGTTCACGATCTCCGGCCTGGTGATGTGGCCGGCCAGGAAGTCCGAGTCCAGATGGCGGTCGTAGTTGGCGATGTTGGTGGTGCCGGACACCGCGGCGTCGTCCTGGTAGACGGCGGCGCTGCGGTCCAGCAGCCGTAGCCGTTCGCGCCGCCAGATGGCTTTGATCTCGTCCGGTTCGTAGAGCGTGAACGGTCCCGCGTAGCCGCGGGCGTGGAAGTCGGCCAGCTCCTTCGCGTCGAGTGTGAAGTCCTCGGCCTGCGACGTCATGCGCGCTCCTCGGTCCGTGGGCGGGTGGCGTCCGGCGCGGCGGCGTCCACATGGGAAGCGAGGCCGGCGACCGTCGCTCCCTCGATCAGGACCGCGATGTCCAGGTCCGTACCGAAGGCCGTGTTGACCTGCTCGAACATCCGCAGCAGGGTCAGCGAGGTGCCGCCGAGGTCGAAGAAGTCGGCGTCGGGCGCGACCTCCTCGACGTCGAGGACGGTGTGCCAGATCGCGGTGATGCGCTCCTGTGTGGTGGCGTGCGGGGCTGCCGGGCCGCCGGCCCGGCCGGCGCGCCGGTGGCCGTCGCGGTCGAGGACGAGCAGCGCGGCGCGGTCGACCTTCCCGTGGGCGGTGAGCGGCAGGGCGTCCAGCCGCTCGTAGGCGGAGGGGCGCAGGTGGGCGGGGAGTGTCCCGGTCAGGTCGCGCAGTTCGCCGACGAGTTTCTCGTACGCGCCGTTGGCGGCCGCCTCGGCCGGGACGACGTAGGCGATCAGCCGGACGTCGTCCTCTCCGTAGTCACGGGGCAGGACGGCGGCGGACGCGACCAGGGGATGCCCGGTCAGCACGGTCTCGACCTCCCCCGGTTCCACCCGGAAGCCCCGGATCTTGATCTGGTCGTCGGTGCGCCCCAGGTAGCCGTACTGGCCGTCGTCGAGGCGGACCACGCGGTCTCCGGTGCGCAGGACGGGGTGTCCGGCACCGCCGCTGGAGAATCGTTCCCGCGTCAGCTCGGGCCGGCCGAGGTAGCCGCTCGCCACACCGGGGCCCTCGATGTACAGCTCCCCCGGCTGCCCGTCGGGCACCGGCTCGCCGTCCGGGCCCCGTACGTGGAAGGTGAGGCCGGGCAGCGGGACTCCGATGGGGCTCGGACCGCCCGCGTCGAGGTCCACGCGCCGCACGCGCCGGTAGGAGGCGTGCACGGTGGCCTCGGTGATGCCGTACATGTTGACCAGCCGGGGCCGGTCGTCGCCGTACCGGCCGATCCAGTCGCGCAGGCTCGCGGGATCGAGCCGTTCGCCACCGAGCACGACCGTGCGCAGGTGGTCCAGCGCCAGCCCGGCGCGGGCGTCCGCGGCGGCCAGCCGGCGGAAGGCGGAGGGTGTCTGGTTGAGGACCGTGACGCGCTCGCGGCGGAGCAGTTCGTGAAAGGACGCCGGAGAGCGGGCCACATCGCGCGGTACGACGACCAGCCGCCCGCCGTGCAGCAGGGCGCCCCAGATCTCCCACACGGAGAAGTCGAACGCGACCGAGTGGAAGACCGTCCACACATCGTCGGGGCCGAAGCCGAACCGGTCGCGGGTCGCCGAGAAGAGCCCTGCGACCTGCCGGTGCCCGACCGGGACGCCCTTGGGCTCGCCGGTGGAGCCCGAGGTGTAGATGATGTACGCCCGGTCGGTGCCGCCGCGAGGCGGCGGGTCGGGGCACGGCGCTTCGCCCGAGGGCAGCAGGTCCAGCCGGACGGTCGGCACATCGGTGCCGGCGACCACCGGGGCGAGGTCCGACGAGGTCACGACGGCGGCCGCGCCGCTGTCGCGCAGGGTCCACCGCACGCGCTCGGCGGGCAGGTCGGCGTCCATCGGAACGTATGCCGCGCCACATTTCACAATGCCGAGCAGACCGGCCACCATGCCGGATTCGCGGGCGACGCACAATCCGACATGATTTCCCGGGACCACCCCGGCCGAAATGAGCGCACCGGCGATCGCGTCGGATCTCGCGTCGAGTTCCTGGTAGGTGAGTTCGCCGTCTTCGGCGGTCACCGCCACACGGCTCGGATGCGTCCGGGCAACGGCCTCGAACAGCCTGGGCAGGGAAATGCCCGATTCATCGGAAGAAATGTTTTCGACCGCCGTTTCACGCCGGTCACGACTTGCTCCGCTGATGGTGCTCACACGGCCCCTTGAGAAATTCGGGATGCGTATCGGGATCACACACAGAGCACTTGACAACCTGGTAGGCAATGCCGTCGAATTAGGCTGCCATTTTCACTCGCGGAACGTCAACCCCGTGCCGAACAGCGAACGGAATTGGCCGGTATTTACGGGGCGGACGACTCCCCCGTCACAGGAGCCCCAACAGCCCCTGCGGTCGAGCGCGGCGCCGGTGTTCCGGGCCGGGCAGGCCCGCCGCGCGGGGGCGCTGCCCGGCCGCCCCGCTCAGCCCCTGTGGCGCAGGGCGGTACGCACCAGGCCCTGGGCGTACAGGCGTTCCTCAAGTGCCAGGACGGCTTCCGCCGCCTCCTGCGGCTCCCGGCTCGCGACGGCCACCAGACCCCAGCGGGACGGCACCGAGGTGATCGCCCGGGAGTGGTCTCCGGCGCCCGCCTCGGCTACGGCGGCTTTGAGCCTGGGCAGATCGGTGCCGGCGGTGGGCCGGACCACCTTCGTGGCCGCGTGGACGCCCGCCCCGCGGACCTCCCGGGCTTCCCTGAGGAAGGCCCTGACGTACTCCGCCCCGTTGGACGACAGGTTCAGGTCCTGCATACCGACCACCGGCCGGTTCCCGAAGCGTCCGCCGATCCGGGCGATGGCGAAGTCCACTCCCCCCTTGACGAAGCCGAGGCCGCGGCCGTTGCCCTCGAAGGCGTCCAGCAGGCTCCGCATGCCCTCCCGCACGAACCGGAACTGCTCCGCCGTGACGCCCAGGTTCCGGCAGCTTTCCTCGTCGATGTACACGCTGCCCTCCCACACGCTGCCCCGCGTGATCTGGAGCGTCGCCCCGTCGGCCAGCCGTCCGGCGACGACGTGGGTGGACGGCGCGAGGATGAACTCGTAGCCGTCGACGGCGTGCCGCAGGTAGTCCGTGTGCGCCTCCAGGACGTAGTCCTCCTCGGTCTCCATCGCCTGGCGCGCCAGCGCTTCGAGCGCCTGGTCGTCGTCCAGCGGGACGCCGGTCCGGATCCTGCTGCCGGTCAGCCCCGTCGCCGGTTTGAAGCAGCCCTGCGGCAGGCCGTACCGCTCGCGCAGCAGCCGGGCGGCTCCCGCGACACGCGCCGCCACCTCCGCCGGGGACGCTCCCGACCGGCTGATCGAATAGCCGGGGACACGGGGCAGGGCGATGCCGAACTCCCGGTGGAAGGGCGTCAGCCGCGACTCCGCCGCGAGCAGTTCGCCGGGGTCGGCCCCGGGGTCGCCGTCGGGCATCCCCTCGGCCTCGGCGACCGTCGGGTACAGCGTCGTCTTGTGGTTCCACCGGCGTCCGATCTCGGGCCCGTTGGCGTCCACGCGCAGGCGGTCCAGCCCCGCCGTACGCCGCAGCCAGACGAGCAGCAGCTGCGCCTCCAGATCGAGCGCGAAGAGGCGGACCACGGTGTGGGGCGCCTCCCGCAGCCGGCTCACCACCCGCCGCAGACCGGCCGAGGGCCCGGACGTGGCGTACGCCGTCGCCTGGGTCAGCAGGGCGTGGGTGAGGTAGTAGAACTCCAGGCCCGGCACCTCGACGGCTTCCACGTCGGCCTCGGCGACCGCCTGGCGCCACGGTCCGGTGCGGCCGACGACGAGGTCGCCGGGGGCGGCCAGGTACACCGCCCGTGCCTCGTTGTACGCGGCGAAGTCGTCCGGTGACGTGCCCTGGACGACATGCGCCACATCGGCCTCGAAGCACGACTTCAAGCTGGTGGCCGCGCCGATGACGACGGCGGGCACCTCGCCCCGCAGGGCGCCGTACGGTTCGAGCTCTCCCGCGGCGGCCGCCGGCACCTCGGACAGCCCGAGACCGAGCAGCCGACGGGAGATCTCCGCCAGCTCCTCCCGGGACAGCACAGCGGGGCCGGTGCAGAACCCCTCCCAGGGCACGGTGCGGCCGTCCGGGGTGACGGCCTTCGCGGAAGCGCCGGCGGACGGCGGGGCGGCGGGGCTGGTGTGTGCCTGCAACGTGGTCTCCAGACGGAAAGTTGGCGAGCGCGACCGGCCGGCTGCCGTACGGGGACACGGCCGAAGGGACAACAAGTCCGTACCCGCATGTGTCAACGTGTCCCACCCCCACGCCGTCACCCTCGGCCACCTCGCGCGAACGGGGGTGAACCGGTGTTCGCGATGTGCTGCCCGGCACCGGGTGCCGCTGAACGACGGCGGGTGGTCACAGAATTTCTCTGTGACCACCCGCCGGGAACGGTCAGCCCTTGCCGAGAACCTCACTGGAGAGTGCCGGCCAGGGGACGCGTACTCCCGTCGGCCGGCCCGGCCCGTGCGGCTCTACGCTGTCAGCCGGCGGCCAGCCGCTGAAGTTCGACCATCATCCGGTCCAGCGTTGCGACGTAGGCGTGGAACTTCTCCTTGAGCTGCCGCTCCTGATCCGTTTCGGTGCGCACCGAAGCGAATTCGCTCAGGAGGTTCTTGACTTCGCGGGCGTGCTCGTCCAGATCCGGGATGTCCGAGGCGCTCAGGTCACCGTTGTCGACCTGGCCCGCGTATCCCGCGATCTGGTAGTCGATGCCGAGCAGATCGGAACCCAGATCCTGCAGTTTCCCGGATTTCGGACGGTCGGGGTAGGGCATGGCGCGGAACTCCTTATAGGCGTTCCGGAAATCGGAGCTGCCCGTCAGTCCCACCATGTCACGATCTTCCCTTCGTCGGTGTAGATGCCTTCACCGCTCCTCCAGTCCCCCTTGATCTTCCAGCCCGGCTTGCCATGGCCCACCGTGACGCGAATACGGTCCTTGGCCGGTGTCTTGTCCCAGAGGGCCTTGGCCTCCTTCGTGTATTCCGCGAAGGTTCGCCCCTTGCCGTGCTTATCAATGTGGTACTTGGCGCTCTCCTCCACGCTAACGCTTCGCCCCTTGTCCCACTCCTCCATCGCCTTGAGGTCCGCGTCGCACCACTTGTTGTCGTTGTGGACGAGCACAGGCCGGTCGCCGGCGAGCACGTAGTAGGTGTGCAGATCGGCGACAGTCAGGTTGTGGACCCGCTGGGCGGCCACGGTCCACGCCTTGGCGGCGTTGACCGGCACCGGTGTCCCGGAGCTGCTGAGCAGCTTCATGCCGGGCTTGAGCTGTGCGGCGTCGAGCCATGCGCCGTTGCTGCCGGCTTCCCAGAAGAGGTGCTTGTCGGTCGCGACGACCGTGCCGCCGGACTCCGCGCCGGAACCGGGAACGGCGATGCCGACGAGGTTCTTCCTGCCGCTGCCGGTGATGGTGTCCTGGACGGCCTTCGCCTCGGTGCGGCCGGTCTGCGGGTCCGTCGCGATCACCTGGTCGCCGACGCGGACATCTTCGATCGGCCTGGTCCGGTGATCGGCCATCAGGACCCGGGTGCCCGGGACGAAGCTGTTGGTCCGGCAGGCCTTCTTGAACCCCTTCAGCGCCTTCAGCTTGAGAGCGCTCATCGCGAGGTCCGGAAGGCACTTGACAGACTTCTTCTGGAGGCACTGCTCGATTTCGTCGGCACCTATGTACCAGGCGATCAGCCGGTCCAGATAGGTGGTGGTGATACAGCCCATGCCGCCGGCCCCGTCGCCACCGCAGACCAGGACCGTCTCGCCCGGCTTCAGATCACCGTCCTTGAAGGCATCGTGACGGAACTTGAACAGGCGCTTTTCCAGGGAAGCGCGAAGCTCCTTGTCCGAAAGCGGCTTACTGGGCTTGAGGGCCTCTTCCTGAATCTGGGCCTTGAGCTCCTCGACCAGCTTGTCGGCCGCAATCTTCAGTGCCTCGGTGGACGCCTTGGCAGCCTTGGCGGCGTCCTTGTCGGCGGCCGCGGCGGAGATACGCGCCTGATAGGCGGAGGTGTTCGCCTGCGCCGAGTAGTGCGAGGCACGAACCGCGGAATGCTGCGCCTGCTGTGCGGACCGGTCCGCGGCCCGTGCGTCCTTTTGCGCGGCCGCGGCAGCGTTACGGGCCGTCCTGGCGGACGCGGCGGCCCGCTCGGACGATTCCTCCGCCTGGTCGGCGGACTTGTCGGCCTGCTGGGCGTACTTGGCCGCATCGTCCGAGGACTTCTTCGCCGCGTTCTTCCACTTGACGGCCTCGGCGGCCTCGTCGCGGGCATGCGCGGCCACCCGCTGGGCCTCGGCCGCGTCCTTGTGTGCGAGGGCTGCCGACCGGTCGGCAGCCGCCAGCAGCGTGTCGATCTCGGCGATGTGAGCGGCCGCGTTGGCATCGCGCTGCTGCGCCTTGTACCGGCCGACCTGCAGGAAGGACCGCAGTCCCGCCGCAGGTCCCGACAACGCCGCCTGAGCCGCCGACTTGACCTCGGGACCGCCGTCGGCCATGACCTGCGCGGCGGCGACGCGGTCGTCTGCTTCGCGGGCCGTGTACTGCCCGGCCTCCAGGAACCGGTGCAGGTCGTCCGCGGTGCCGTCGAGGGCCTTGTTGGCGGCGGCCTGCACGCCCGGACCGCCCGTGGTCATGATCTGCGAGACCGTGATGCGGTCGTCGTGCTCCTTGCCCGGGTAGGCCCGGGTGCGCAGAAACTCCCGTACCTGGTCGATCGGCTTGTCCACCACGGCCACGGCGGCCTGCCGCTGCTCGGTCTTCTCGGCGGTGGCCGCGATGTGCGCCACGCTGGCGCGGTCGTCCTGCTCCAGGGCGATCGTCAGCCCGGTGCGCACGAACTCGGACACATCCTCGTCGGTGCCCTCCAGCGCCATTTCGGCATTGCCGCGGACCCAGGTCCCGCCGGAGTTGAGGAGGTTGACCGCGAGGTGCCTCCCCTTGACCGCGGCGGCCTTCGGGTCGGTGGCGGCTTCGGCCTCCTTGCGCAGCTCCAGCGTCTCGGCATTGAGCTGGTGGATCCGCCCGGCCTCCCATTCGGCAGCGGCGGTCTCCGCGTCATGGGCCTTCTTGGCCTCTTCGGCCGCGAGGATGTTCTCGTCTTCCTGTTCGGCCAGCCGCTCGGCGTCGGCCTTGCGCGCCAGCGCGGCCACGCTCTTGGCCTGCTTCGCGGCGGACTGCGCGTTGCCGGCCGCGGTGGTCGCGGCGTCGGCTGCTTCCTTGGCCTGCTTGGCCGCGTTCACCGCCTTGCCGGCCTCGTCCGCGGCCTTGTCCGCCGCCTTGGCCGCGGCCTCGGCGTGCCTGGCGGCGTCGTTGGCGGCGTCACGCGACTGCCGTGCGGCCTTGGCGGCGTCACGGGCATTGGCCTCCGCGGCATTGGCCGCACGCGTGGCCTTGTCGGCCAGTCGCTTGGCCCTGGCCGCCGCGGCCCTCGCCTCGTCGGCCTTGCCGCCGGCCTGACCGGCCCACTGGCCTGCCTCGGCTGCGGCCGCGGCGGCCGCGGCGGCATTGGCGCCCGACCGTGCCGCGGCCCCCGCCGCGACTGCGGCGTTCTCTGCCGCCACTCCGGCGTGATCCGCGGCATCGGCTGCCTTCTTGGCGCCTTCCGCTGCTTTACGGGAGTTCTCCGCAGCCTGACGCGCCTCCTTGGCGCGGTTGGCATCGCCCGCGGCCGCCGCTGCGGCCGATCTGGCCGAGGCCGCGGCATTGCCGGCCCGGCTGGCGGCATAGGCCGCCTGGGCCGCGGCGCTGGACGCCACACGGGCCGCCCGGTTGGCGCCCGCGGCCGCGGACACCGCGGTGCGCGCCGACTCCGCGGCCCGGTCGGCCGCGGCGGCCGCTCTGCGGGCGGCGGCCGCGGCCTCCTGTGCCGAGGACTTGGCCTCCTTGGCCTGGCGGGCTGCTTCTTCGGCTGCCTTCTTGGCCCGTGCGGTGGCCTTCTCGGCCTTGGCCGCTTCCTCCTTGGCCTTCTCGGTCAGCTGCCCGGCCCGCTTCTGGGCCTTGTCGGCAAGCTGCGCCAGCTGGGATATGGACAGCTTCTCCTGGTCACGTGCGGCAGCGACCTGCCACCCGTTGTCCAGGAACTCCTGGATGTCTTCGGCGGAGCCGTCCAGGGCCTGCTGGGCGAGCTTCTGCACATTCGGGCCGCCCGCCACCATCAGCTGGGAGACCTGGACGCGGTTGTCGTCCTCGGCCGGCTTGAGCTGCCCCCGGTTGATGAATTCGCGCCAGTCGTCAGGGGTGCCGTCCAGCGACTTGCCCGCTGCCTCCTTCACGCCCGGACCGCCGGCGGACATGATCTGCGCGACGCGCACGCGCAGATCGTCGTCGTACGGCTTGACGAGTCCGTCGTCCAGGAAGTCCTGGAGCTCCTTCACCCCGCCGTCGAGTGCGGTGTTGGCGGCTTCGCTCACCCCCGGGCCGCCGATGGCCATGATCTGTGCGACCTGGACGCGCAGGTCCTGTTCCTCAAGGGCCGGGAGGGCCTCGGCCATGAAGGTGCGGATGTCCTCGTCCGACCCCTGCAGGGCGGTTTCGGCGGCCTGACGTACTCCGGGGCCGCCGGCTCTCCATGCCTCCAGGACGTCCGAGCGGTCGTACGCCGGTGTCTCCGCGGCCGCAGCCGACGGCGCGTCCATTCCGGCGGCCAGCGTCAGGCCCAGGACCGCGGCCACGACGCCCCGCCATCCGGGCGTGCGTCTGGATCTGGTTGCCAATGTCTTCTCCTTTATCCCATGAATGGGCTGAGGTGCCTTCTGGTCCCGACAGGCCGGCTAGGGATTCCTGCCTGCCGAAGAATGTGCCGAGGGATCATTTGCCGGCGCAGTAGCCCTGCCGCCACTGGAGAAACCCGTCCGGGCGGTTGGTTATCATTCCGTCGATCCCCCACGACATGGCCGACTTCCAGTCGATTTCACGGTCGACCGTCCAGACGAACGTCTCGACACCGGCGGCTCTGAGCTGGTTCACCACGGCCGGCCGGGCCGAGAGTCCCTTGAATCCCACCGCATACGCGCTGAGGTTGAATGCGCGGGCGGTCGCCACAGGATCCGCATCCAGCTTGGAGCGCAGCAGCGCCACCTTGAATTTGTGGGGAGAGGCGGCCGCGTGGCGCACGATGCCCTCGTCGAAGGACTGCACCATGGTGCGCTCGGCCATGCCGGCTTCGGCGACGGCCGCGAGTGCCCGGTCGAGATCAGCCGGAGGCTGGGGCCCCTTGAATTCCAGAAGGAGCCGTACGGACTTGACCTTGGGCGAGGCCAGTACCTGTTCAAGCGTGGGAACGCGTCCCCCGCCCTTCACGGTCAGCTCGGCGACCTCCGCGGCCGTGAGTTGATCGACGCGGCCCTTGCCGTCGGTCATCCTGTCCACGGTGTCGTCGTGCATGATGACGGGCCGGCCGTCCTTGGTGAACTGGACGTCGGTCTCCACCCAGTCCGCGCCGTGATCGACCGCCGCCTCCAGGGAGGCGATGGTGTTCTCCGGCGCGAGCTGGGGAGCGCCGCGGTGCCCAACCGTTTGGGTGGGAGAGCAGTGGGCGGTGGGGCCTTCTGCCGAGATACGGATGTCGTCGACGGTTCCGGCGGCGTGCTCCTGCCAGGAGCTCTTGTAGAAGAGCCGGCCGATCTGCAGACCGCCCTTGGCCTGCCACGGAGTCGTGAACTTCACCGACTGCTGAAGGCGGCCGTTCACGGCCAGCGACACCGTCTGCTTGGCGGCGTCGTACGTGCCCGTCAGCTGCGTCCATTCGCCGGCTCTGGCTGAGGTATTGCTCATGGCGCGGACGATTTTGGTGTCGTCGGTGTCGGTGGCGTGCCGGTTGAAGACCCACTTGTCGTAGGCCTTCGAGTAGTAGATCTGGAAACCGCTGGCGTGGTCACCGGCCTGCGACAAGAACGTGTAGTTCCCGTCCTTGTTGTCCAGCTTGACCCACGCCGACACCGAAAACGACTTCGCCGT
>NZ_JBHWHY010000065.1:0-53398 GCF_042732265.1 Streptomyces sp. NPDC059788
GTGGAACCGTCTCCGAGACGGTTCCACGAACGGCAGCGTGGGGACCTCCTGCCCGCCATCGGCGCGGTGGCCTGCGATTTCAGGAGTCAGAGCAGGCTTTCAGCGGCCGAACCGTGACTGCAACTGCTCAGGGAGACGTTCGCCCTGGATCCGGATGTCGGCCGCGGCCTCTTCGATCCGGTGCAGGTCGCCGGTTGTCAGCTCGACGTCGAGTGCGCCCAGGTTCTCTTCCAGGCGGTGCGGCTTGGTGGTGCCGGGGATCGGCACGAACCACGGCTTCTGCGCCAGCACCCAGGCGAGGGCGATCTGGGCCGGCGTGGCTCCTTTGTCGTCGGCGATCTGCCGCAGCAGATCGACCAGCACCTGGCTGGCCTGCCGTGCTTCGGGGCTGAAGCGCGGAAGCAGGCGGCGGAGGTCGTCGTCGGCCAGCGACGTGCCGGAATCGATTTTTCCGGTCAAAAATCCTTTGCCGAGCGGGCTGTAGGGCACCAGGCCGATGCTCAGTTCCTCCAGGGTCGGGATGATTTCGGATTCGTGCTCGCGCATCCAGAGCGAGTACTCGCTTTGCAGTGCCGTTACCGGCTGCACGGCGTGGGCGCGACGAATCGTCGCGGCACCGGCCTCGGACAAGCCGAAGTGCTTTACCTTGCCTTCGGCGATCAGCTCCTTGACCGTGCCGGCCACGTCTTCAATGGGCACGTCGGGGTCGACGCGGTGTTGGTAAAGCAGGTCGATGCTTTCGGTTTGAAGGCGCTTCAGCGAGGCCTCGGTCACTCGGCGGATCTGCTCGGGTCTGCTGTCGACCCCGGACATCGGGGTCGGCCCGTGCTCACCGTGCTTGATTCCGAACTTGGTGGCGATCACCACCTGGTCGCGGACCGGTGCCAGCGCCCGACCGACCAGGTCCTCATTGGTGAACGGGCCGTAGACTTCGGCGGTGTCGAAGAAAGTCACGCCGTGGTCAACGGCCGCCCGCAGCAGCTTCGTCATCTCGGCTGTGTCCTGCGGCTGACCGTAGAAGAAACTCATGCCCATGCAGCCGAGCCCGAGAGCCGAGACTTCGAGGCCCTGTCCTAGTGTGCGTTGTTGCATCAGAGATGCTCCTGGGATAGCGATCGCCCGGCTCCCGCTTATTTCGTGTTCAGCCGGGAGTCGGCAGAGAAGTCGGGCAGCCTTCCGGGGCGCCGGCGAGACCCTGGTGATACAGGCATGCCCTCAACGCTATGGCCTTGAAGTGCACTCCAAGCAAGCAGAACAGGGGAGAGGGTGTTTTCTCCCGTTGTTTCACCCCGAATCAGCCTGTCACGCAACGATCGGCATCGGCTCTCCGTGGTTTCGTGCCGACTTTGTGATGGGCGGGGCGGCTGTATGCCTCGCCGGTCGCGAGGACGCGGCCCACGTCGTGACGGGCGGGGCGCGCCGTATCCGGCGTCCAGCACGACCAGGACGTGCGGGTCGCCCGGCTTCCCCTGGCCGGACTCGACGTGCGGCCCGTCTGACTGCACCTGAAACGGCAAGCTCAGGCCGTGTCGCTCAACTGCGGGGTCTCAAGAACCTGTCATTTCCTCTGGGCGGAGACCGACGAGCTTGAGGACTCCGCCGCGATGGGCACCGGCCCCGCTGGGCCCGAAGTGCGGGACTCCTGGAATTCCGCGACGGCCGCGCCGTGCTCGTGGGCCCACTCGGTCAGTACGGCGATCGGCTCCACCAGCGTCCGGCCCAAGTCCGTCAGGACATACTGCACCTTCCCGGCATCGACGTGGCGGTCGACCAGGCCGTACCCCTGCAACCGCCGCAGCGTCTGGGTCAGCACCTTCCGGGAGATTCCGCCGATCAGGCCGACCAGTTCGCCGTGCCTGCACGGTTTCCGGCTCAACGCGAACAGCACGACCACCGCCCACTTGTCGGCGATGATCTCGACCGCCAGCCGAGCCGGGCAGTCGGCGAGGAAGACGCTGCCGGAGTACCCACGCATGCCCCGACCGTAGCCCGCCGCCAGGAACCTGGAGGTACCTGCCCCCTCACTAGCGTCCACGGCGGAAGCTGTCGAGCAGGGAGAACGACATGAGGGCAGAAACCGACTGGCCGGGCGGGCGGAAGGTCGCCGCGCTGGTCACCGTCGCACTGGAGCTGTGGTCACCAGGGCACTGGCCCGCCTACGCGCCGATGGCCGCGGCGTGGCCGTTGCCCGGCATCGACGACACGCACAGCGCCTCCTGGGCGGACTACGGCGTCACCACCGGCATCTGGCGGCTGCTCGACGTCCTCGGTGACCTGCCCGCCACCGTCGGCGTCAACGGACTGGTGGCCGAGCGGCACCCCGAGACCGTCATGGCTGTGCACGAGGCGGGTCACGAGATCGCCGCACCCTCCTGGGCCCAGGACGTGGTGCCCGCGCTGCTCGGTGTCGATGCCGAGCGGGCCGATATCCGCCGCTGCACCGACATCCTTCGCCGAGTCACCGGCGTCCGCCCGACGGGGTGGATGAGCCCACGAGCCACCGGTTCGAGGCACACGGTCGGCCTCCTCGCCGAGGCCGGCTACCGCTGGACCGGCGATCACGGCGACCACGACCTCCCGCAGCTCCTGTCCACCGCTCACGGCCCCGTGGTCTCCCTCATGCACAGCGACCACTCCGACGTCCGCGACGCCGCGGCCGGCCCGTACGCCTACCGCGACCTGCACCGTGAGCTACTGGACCAGCTGCTCGCCGCCCCCGGCCCGGGCGTCTTCCGCCTGACCGTCCACGCCCACGTCGCAGGCCGACCGCCCCTGGCGGGGATGGTCGGCCAGATCCTCGACCACGTCCGTGAGTCCGGCGACGTCTGGGTCGCCACCCACGCCCAGGTGGCCGAACACGTCCTGACACACCAGGGAAGAACGCCATGACCCACGTCCTCGTCGTCGGCGGCACCGGAGCCATGGGCCGCCACGTGGTCCAGCACCTGTTGGCCACCACCGGCGCCACCGTCACCGTGTCCACCCGTCACCCGGAGTCCGCCCACGCCACCCAAATCGCCGCCACCGCGCCCGACCGCGTGCGGCTGGTCCGCTCCGACCCGGCGGCTTTCGAGGCCCTGATGGGGCAGGCCGACCGGGTGTTCGCCAACACCGACTTCTTCGCGACGGGCAGCGCCGTGGGCGAGTACCGGCAAGGGCTGCACTTGCCGGCCGCCGCGGAGCGGGCCGGCGTGGAGCGTTTCATCTGGTCCTCGTTGGACAGCGCGGTGTCCCTGACCGGCCACCCCGTCCCGCACTTTGACAGCAAGGCCGCCGTCGCCGCCCATATCGGTCTGATGCGGTCGGAGGAAATGCTCCGCAAGGAGACCGTCGGCTGGTACACGGGGCACGTCTCGGTACTGACCACGGCGCCGTACTTCGAGAATCTGCGGGACCGGCTCACCCCTCGACCGGACGGCCGGGGCGGCCTGACGTTCAGGCTCCCCCTCGGCGCCGCCCGCTACCCGCTCGTCGCCCTCGACGACATCGCCTGGTTCGCCTGCCACATGTTCGACAACTGGCAGTCCTGGGGCGCCCGCGACCTCGCGGTGATCGGCGACAGCCTCACCGGCAACGAGATCGCCGCTGCCTTCACTCGCGTCACGGGCACCCCCAGCGCCTACATCCCGATGCCGCACGACGACCTGCGCGCCGCCGTCCCCGACTTCGGCCACGACTACGCGGCGATGTTCCAGTTCTTCGCCGACCGTGATCTCTACGCACGGGACCGGGACATCACCCTCCTGCGCCGTCTGCACCCCGACTTGATGACCTTCGAGGACTGGCTGCGCCACACCGGATGGACGGGATGACCACCCACCACGTCAAGCCCGGACGCGGGCCCGGCCGGCCGGATCCCGATCGCGGTGGACCGGTCCGGCGTCCGTGCGCGCCAGGCACGGAATGAGCCACTCTATGATGATTTTTGGCCAGTTCCAGGCTCTCGCCACCACCCCCGTGGCCGCTACGTTCACCCCTTGTCCGAACACACAACCAGGGGGAAAGGGCAACGATGCGCCTCATAGGACCCGTCAGCCGCATCGGCAGATCACTCATGGCGGTGACCGCTACGGCGACCGCCTGCGCGGTCCCCGCCATGGGCCTTGCCGCCTCGCCGGCTGCCGCAGCACCCGCCGCCGTGACGGCGCAGACGCCCGCGCCCGGCGACACCTGTACGGCGGCCGACCTCGGCACACGCCACCCGTACATCAAGACCACCGAAGTGTCCCCGACGATCACCCACTTCAAGGGCTGGTACGTCACCGAGGGCACCACCGGCAAGCACTCCGTCACCACCAGCACCCAGACGACCATCACGGTCTCCGTCGGTCTCGAGGAGAAGATCGAGGGCGGTTTCGGCACCGAGGCCCTCGGCAAGGCCGGCGCGAGCCTGGGCCTGAACGTAAAGCTCGAATACACCTCCACCAGCACCGAGTCGAACACGGTCGAGTGGAACTTCGGCCAGCCCGGCTACTACGGCGTCTACAAGGGCACCAAGAAGGTCACCGGTACGTACGCAAGCCTCAACTGCAACCGCGTCCAGCAGGGCGGCGGTTGGGCGTTGAAGTGGATCGAGGGGCCCGACGGCGGCAACTTCACCACCTACACCACCCTTGAGGAAGGCGCGGTGCGCTGTCAGGACAAGGTGCCCGCCGGCAGCATCATGGCCAAGGCGCAAACCCTCCTCGACTGCGGCTCGGCCGTCGCGAAGGCCGAGCACCCGGCGGGTGCGGTGGCGCCGACGGCGAAGCAGGAGCGGGACCGCCTCGCACAGCGCCCGGCTCCCGCCGGCGGCACGTCCGCCGAACAGCCCAGGGCCACCGGGCGCGGCGCGCGGGCCGCTCTCGACTGCAAGCCCGAGGTCTACAAGATCGCCGTACCCGGCAAGCCCCTGTCCTGGGGCGCGCCGGTCCTGGCGGACGACGGTGTGCGCCTGCGACCCTCGTCGATCTTCAGTGCCCACCTGGACAACTGGCGCCTGTGCAACGTGACGGAGCGCAACGGGGTCCTTGAGGCATCCCTGTGGAACTGGGGCAACGGCGGGTGCGCGACCATCGCCGGGCAGAACGCGGCCACCGAACGGGCGGTCCTGCAGACGGCCACCTGCACGGAGGACGACCTCCAGCGGTTCTACATCTACCGCGACGTACCCGGCAGCTCGAAGATCGGTGTGCAGAACAAGTACACCGGCTCCATGATGGGCCACGACCGGTACGCGGACGGGGAGTTCATACGCCAGTACTCCAGCGGCAGGCAGGACGGTACGGGTACGTACAGCCTGATCGGAGTCTGACGGCCCACGCGGTGGTTCATTGACGGTGCGCGAGTTCGCCGGTTCGACCAACAGGCGAACTCGCGCAGTGTCGCCCCGCTCCGCACCTGCCTGAGCTTGAGATTGCCTGCACGAGCCGTCGGGGGCGTCGTTCACCCCGTTCCGTCTGAAGCCGGAGCCGGGCGCGGTACCGGGCCCCGCCGGTGACATGAAGGTCACCGTTACGAGCGCCAACGCCCCCACCGTCCGGCACACCACCCACATCGTCATGGGGGCGCCAGTCCTGACAGCCCGTCAGGACAAGCCGCTGACGGGTGTGGAACCCGGTTCCGAGTTGCGGGTGACGCCCGCCTTCGGCAACAAGGGCGACACCGCGATCGGCGACAGCTTCATCGTCGAGCTGTGGACGGAGGAGGCGACGCTGCGCAGGCAGTACAGCAACTGCCGCTACGACAAGGCCGTATCGCCCACCAGGGCACAGTGTGAGCTGCCCGGCCCGCTGCCGGTCGGGGCGGCATACGAGACCGACGGGCCGCTGACGGCCGTGGTCGATGAGACGGCGATGTACGGCAAGGTCTACACCACCGTGCTCCGGGCGCACGACCCCCTCAACAACACCCTGCTGCCCGCCTCGGCGCCGCGCGGGACCGGAGGTCCGCTGGGCGTGCGACCCGTTGACGGCAGCGGGGACGATTTCATCCCGTCCGGGTATGGGAAGGCGGAGATGGCCGGCGGCGAACTGTCCTTCAGCACGAACCAGATCAACGACGTGCAGGCCATCGGGTTCACCATCAAGGGCAAGGTCGGCAAGGTGTTCGACACGCAGGTGCCCTATCCGCGGAACTACGACGGCGGCGTGCTCCGGCTGAAGCTGCCCGAAGGCGTCACCCTGGTACCGGTGAAGCCCGAGAACCACCCGAGCGAAGTCTCCTACTGCGAATACGCCGATCAGGAACATGGCTTGGCCCACTGCTCCGGACGTCTGGACGGCGGCGCGTGGCTGCGGGCCCGTATCGACAAACGCGTCCCGGGCGCCCAGGGCGGCATCTCCGCTTCTTCGGATCCGGAGATCGACCCCAACCAGGAGAACAACACCGCGCCGGTGAAGGTGGAATACCTCGACTGAACCCCGGCGACTGAAGTCGGAAGTCCGCGGCCACAGGCCCAGGCCTGGCTGCCGTACGGGCTGTCTGCGGGGCGGTAGCCACGCACCTCGCCCGCCGCTCCCTACGGAGTGGTTATGACGGGCGCCCGTCCCCGGCGCTGAACACGGCGTTGCGGCGTAGCTGTTCCGCGCACCACCGGAAGTGGCCGTCGCTGTCGTCCAGGCCGAAGAGGTCGTAGGTGGTGAGGGCGTACGCGGCCTGACAGGCGGCGAGGGCCGACGGCGCGTACCCGAGTTCGTGGGCGAAGAGCCTGGTGAGTTCCGCGGCGTGTTCCTCGGCGTGCGGACCGTACATGTCCCAGGCGGCAGCAGTGACGGCGGCCTCGAAGGCCGGGTCGCCCGCTGTCGTGTAGAAGCCGAAGTCGAGCACCGCGACCGGCCTGCCGGCCGCGTCGATGTGGATGTTGGGCGGGACGAGGTCGCCGTGGATCGCTGTCACCGGGGCGTCGGGGAGCGAGCGCAGCGCCTTTTGTGTGCGTTCGACGCCCGCTTCGAAGTCCGGCACGCAGGCGGCCAGGGCGGCACCATGTCGGGCTGTGGCCCTGGCGACCAGGGCCGCGAGCGCGTTACGGAAGCAGTCGTGCCCGCGCCACAGCGGACGGTCGTCGCCCTGGACGGTCAACTGGCGCATGGCGTCGGTGCCGGGTACGGACGCCAGGCCACGCAGAACGGCGAGTAGCGCATCCGTTTGCCGGGTGGGCAGCTCGCGCTCATAGTCCGCGTGTGCGGAGTCGGCCCGCATCGGGGCTCCGGGCAGCTCGCGCTCGTACGTCACCAGGACGCCGTCGTAGTCCTCGGCGTCGAAGATCTCCGGGGTGGAGAACGGCAGGGAATGCCGCGCGATGTCCGCGTACACCTGGCGGGTGAGGTCGAAGTCGGTCGAAGGCCGACCGCTCCACACCTTGGCGACCCGGCCTTCGCCCAGTCTGTAGACAACGCCCTCGACACCGGCGCCGATACGGCGGACACCCGTGTGCCCGCGTCCGGCGAAGTGCGCAAGCCATGGGTCGGAGTGCGGGGCTTCCTTGTTCGGGACGTCCTCCATCCTCGTATTAGACCAGTCGCAGCCTTAGCCGCAGTCGCACCGGCCTCATCGGGGCTTCCAGGTGCAGGTGGCCGGTCATGACGAGGGCGATGCTGCGATCCCGTTGGTCAGCGCCGCTTGAACGATGCGGACGGCCTCGTCGGTGTCGATGCCGACACCGGCGATGACGGTGTCGCTCCTGCGCAGCCGTTCCGTCCCTGCCTGAGCGGATTTCACTCCGCGAGGGCGCGCTCGCGGCGTTGGTGGACGGTCTGTGCCAGCGGAGTGTCGTGCAGACAGGCTTCCAGCAGTGCCGCGGTGGGGGCCAGGTCGTGGTCGGCCAGCCGGTCGCGCAGCCAGGTGCGGAAGTCCTCCTTGCGGTCACGGGCGGCTCGGGCGAGTTCGTGGCCGCGCGGGGTGCAGGAGATCTCGATGCGTCGCCGGTCGTCGGCGGCGGGTTCGCGTCGCAGGAATCCCGAGGCGACCAGCCGGTCGACCAGGCGGCTGGGGTGGCCGCCTTCGGCGATCAGAAGGGTGCCCAGTTCCCCCAGGGACAGCGGGCCGTAGCGGTCGGTCAGCTGCAGCGCCTCGGCCTGGCTCGTGGTGATTCCGAGCGGCCGGAGCAGGTCGTTGAGCCGGCGGTCCGACTCGCGGGTGACGGCCTTGAGCAGCAGGCCGAACTCCTCGATGGCATCCATGCCGCCATTGTAAGTGCTGTGCGAATATATGCTGTGCGTTATATTCGCACAGCACACACTTTGCGAGGAGACCGTCATGCCCCACCCCATCCGTACGATCGCCGTGACCGGCGCGAACAGCCGCACCGGACGGCAACTCCTGCCCCGCCTCGCCGGACCGGGCGTACGCGTCGTCGCGCTCGTCCGCACGGCACAGGATCTGCCCGCCGACGAGGTCGTGGAGGACTGGACGAACGCGCCGCGAGCCGTCGAGGTCCTCCGGGAGGCTTCTGCCGTCGTCCACCTCAGCGGGGTTTTCGCCGCCTCCGACTGGGACAGCTACCGCGACGGCACCGTCGCCACCACCCGCAGGGTCGTCGAGGCGATGAACCCGGCGGCCCGGCTCGTCTGCCTGTCCTACGTCGAAGCGGACCCTGCGGGCGACAACTGGTACATCAAGTCCAAGGGCCAGGCCGAGGAGCTCGTCTCCACCGTCGCGGACAGCGTGATCTTCCGCATCGACGCGCTCGCGGGCGGACGCGACGACCCCGCCCCGTTCGAGCTGATGTACCGCCAGGCCGCCCCGGGCGTTCCCGTGCGGGTCATCGGTGACGGAACGCAGCGCTTTCGCCCCGTGTATTCCGCCGACGCCGTGGAAGCACTCGTCAAGGCCGCGGGCGGTGACGGCAGGCCCGGCACCTACGACCTGGTCGGCCCCGGTGAGTTCCTGGCCGCCGACCTCCCCGGGCTGATCAACGGTCGGCCCGTACCCGTCGAGTACGTGTCCGCCGGGCAGGCCACAGCCGTTTCCAAGGTGCCCCACACCCTCGCCGACCTGCTCGCCAATCACGCGGTGCCGCCCGGCTCCGAAGCGGTGGCCCACGCCTTCGGCCTGTCCCTGACGTGCCTTGAGACGACCTGGCCGATCGGCACCTCCGGCGACGCCCCGGCCCGGTGACCACCGGAGCGTGCCGTTGCTCCGGCCCGGGGCGGCCCTGGACCGGAGCAACGGCCGTTCACCTTCCACGGCGCGGACGCCGCATGCCGGAAGGGGAGGCGCCGAGGACGGTTACAGCACCCGTGCGCTCAGCGGTACGGGTGTCAGGCGGCCGATGGACGCCTGACCGTCGTCGGACTGCGTGCCCGGCCGGGCGTCCGGGAGGGCACGGATGCCGAGGGTGTAGATCAGCGCGGTCTTGTCCGTGGCGCCGGTGTTCAGGTGCGGGTTGGAGGACACGACCAGCGTCTTGCCGCCGTCCTCCAGCTTGGTTTCCAGGTTCCCGGTGACGTACGGCTGGACGTAGTAGTAGCCGTACGACGCGCCGCCGGTGAAGGCGAAGCCGGTGGGGGCGGTGAAGCGCTGCTCGACGGTTCCGGGGTTGACCGCCTGGTTGCCCAGTGAGCGGATCTCCAGGTTGAACGTGGTGGTCTGGCCCGGCGCCGCGGCGGGGACCGATTCCTGCACCACGCGCAGCGCGGTCTCGTTCTGCGCGCTGCCGGTGATCTTGCCGGACAGCTGGACGGGGGTATGCCGGCCGACGCTGGCCGAACCGTTGTCGTACCTGCCGGGCGCGGCATCGACCCGCGCCTGCACCGGGATGGTGTAGATCACCGAACCGGTGTCGCTGGTGGTGGTGTTGAGGTGCGGGTTGGCCGTGATGACCAGCGTCCGGCCGCCGTCCTCTACGCGGTGGGTGAGGTTCCCGGCGATCACACCGTGAATGGTCTCGTAGTACGCGTAGGTGGGGTGACCGGTGAAGACGAAGCCGGTCGGCGCGGTGAAGCGCTGGACGACGGTGCCGGGGTTGACCGGCTGCCCGGCGGGCGCGGTGTACTTCACGTTGAAGGCGGTGTACTGGCCCGGCCCGGCCTCGGGGACGGTGTCCTGGAAGATCGTCAGTGCCGTTTCGTCCGCCACCGGCTCGGGCACGACGACCGTGACGGGCAGCGTATACGTGTTGTCCTTCAGGTTGAGGTCGCCGCCGTACTGGATCTCCAGGGTCGAGGTGTACGTGCCCGGCGGGGTGCCCTCGGGCGCGCTGACCCGGAACACGCCGTCCAGCACCCCCTGGTGGGGCGACAACTGCTGTCCGGTGAAGGTGCGGGCGAGGCGGCGTCCGGAGGAGCCGGGGCCGCCGGACAGACCGTCGGCCAACGTCAGTACGACGGTCACGTACTGCCCGTCGGCCGGGTTGGGGCCGCGGCTGCGTACCCGGGCGCCGAGGTCGAACTCCTGACCGCGCTGTACCCGGTACGGGCTGACGACCTCGCCGTACAGATCCGCGGTCGGCGGGGGCGGCGGGGTCATCTGGGCGACGGCCGTGACACCGCGGATACGGTGGTTGTTGCAGTCGGTGATGTACAGGTTGCCGGACCGGTCCAGGGCCACCGAGTAGGGGTAGAAGAGGCGGGTGCCGGCCGCGGGTCCGCCGTCGTCCACGTATCCGGCGGTGCCGTTGCCCGCCACGGTGGTGATGGTGCCGTCCGAAGTCACCTTGCGGATGCGGTGGTTGTGCCCGTCGCCGATGTACAGGCTGCCGGCCTCGTCCAGTGCCAGGCCCCAGGGGTAGTGGAGCCGGGTTCCGATCGCCGGTCCGCCGTCGGAGACGTAGCCCGCGGTGCCGTTGCCCGCGACGGTGGTGATGATGCCGTTCGGGGTGACCTTGCGGACCCGGTGGTTGTACCGGTCGGCGATGTACAGGTTCCCGTCGCCGTCCACCACCAGCCCCATGGGGTGGTAGAGCCGGGTCGAGATGGCCGGTCCGCCGTCGGAGACGTAGCCGGCCTCGCCGTTGCCCGCGACGGTGGTGATGTTGCCGTTGGGGGTGACCTTGCGGATGCGGTGGTTGTGGTGGTCGGCGATGTACAGGTTGCCGCTGCGGTCCACGGTCAGGGCGTGCGGGTAGTGGAGCCGGGTGGCGATGGCCGGTCCGCCGTCGGAGATGTAGCCGGCCTCGCCGTTGCCCGCGACGGTGGTGATGACGCCGTTCGGGGTGACCTTGCGGATGCGGTGGTTGTTGGTGTCCGCGATGAAGAGGTTGCCCGAGTCGTCCACCGCCACGTCCGCGGGGTAGTGGAGCCGGGTGGCGACCGCCGGTCCGCCGTCGGATACGTAACCCGCGTTGCCGTCGCCCGCGACGGTGGTGATGATCCCGTTCGGGGTGACCTTGCGGACCCGGTGGTTGTACCGGTCGGCGATGAAGAGGTTGCCGTTCTTGTCGACGGTCACCCCCTGCGGGTAGTGGATGCGGGTCAGCGCGCCCGGTCCGCCGTCGGAGATGAACCCGGCCACGCCGTTTCCTGCGACCGTGGCGATGGCGCCTTCCGCCAGGCCCGCGGGCTGCGGGCCGGTTCCGGCGCTGGCTGCGGTTGTCATGATGCCGCTCCTGTCTGGGTCGGAAAATGTGCCCGGTCAGCGGTGGGGGAGTCGCCTGGATCGGTGGTGCGGGAGCCGCCCGCCGCCGAGGCGGGAAGGGGCGATTCGGTGGTCATCATGGCTCTTCGGGCAGCTCGGAGGGCTTCGGCCGCTTGCCGAGCAGCCAGCCGCAGGCGTCCGCGCAGCGCCGGGCCGCCCGCCCGTCGCCGTACGGATTCCGCGGCGGGAAGGGCCGCTCGGCATCGCCCGACAACGCGCCTTCACGGGCGAATTCCTTTTCCGCCGCCGCCACGATCTCCGACTCCTGGGTACCGACCAGCCGGGCGAGGCCGAAATCGATTCCCTCGGTGCGCTCGGTGTTGTCCCGGGTCACCAGAACGGGGAGCCCGAAGGCGGCCGCTTCTTCCTGAATACCGCCCGAATCCGTGATGGCCAGTACGGAGCGGGCGAGCAGCCGGGCGAAGGTGTCGTACGGAATGGGGCCGGGCAGATGCACATTGGGGCGGCCGCGCAGACAATCCTCGATCGCGTTACGGACCAAGGGATTCATGTGCGCCGCCACCACGAAGCCGACTTCCGGATATTGCCGGCTGAGGGTCGCCACCGCCGCCCCGATGCGCCGGATCGGAGCGCCCCAGTTCTCTCTGCGGTGTGCGGTCACCAGAACCAACGGAGCGGAAGTGCGTTCGATTCGGTGCAGTGTCGGATCGCGCTGCACGGACGGGCGGCGGCTCGCGGAGAAGACCGCGTCGATCACGGTGTTGCCGGTCACCACGATCCGCCCGGCCGGTACCCCCTGCGCGCGGAGATTTCGCCGGGCGGCACGGGTGGGCGCCAAGTGGAGGTCGCTCACCTCGGCGATCATGCGGCGGTGGGCCTCCTCGGGGAACGGACTGCGCAGATCGCCGGAGCGCAGCCCCGCTTCCACGTGCACCACGGGGATGGCCGAGAAGAATCCGGCCATGGCCCCGGCCAGGGCGGACGAGGTGTCGCCCTGCACCACGACCGCCTGGGCCGCGGGCGTGCTGAGCCCCTTGCCGAGGCCGCTCAGCAGCCCGGCCGTCAGCTCGGACACCGAGTGCGCGCCCGGTGGCAGGGTCAGCTCGACCTGTGCGCGCAGCCCGAAACAGGCCAGGGTCTCGTGGACCACCGGGCCGTGCTGCCCGGTGGTGACGAGGACCGGCCGCGCCCAGCGCTTTCGCTGCAACTCGTGAATGACAGGAGCGAGTTTGATGGCCTCGGGGCGGGTGCCCACGACTATCGCAATGCGCTGTCGGTCGCTCAACGCGCTATGGTCCCCGTCCGTCGTACGGAAGAACTGCCGCTCGCCCTGACGGCGTTGCGAAGGAATCGCCGGCGCACCGGATCACCACCTGTCGCATAGCAGTACGCAAGATCAAGCAAATGACGCGGAAGCTGGAACGGAAGCCGAAAGGGCCCCGGCCGCGCAAGCCCTGGAGAGCGGCCCGCCGACGAAGTTAACTCCGGTGTCCGGGTCGTGCAACGGCCCGGCTCCGACGGGAATGGCCGGATCCGGGCAGCGTTCACAGCAGGCGGGCGGAAACGTCCTGGTGCACTCGCCGAACAGGAAAATCCGTTTCTCGTGGGGTCGGCGCGAAACCGCCTCCGGCTTCCGCATTCCCGCCGCATGGGGGTCTGGCCAACAGCCGGTTTCTCGGCGAGAGTGGTCGGGCCCCGTCCCGTGCGCATTTCCCGCTCCCGCCTGCCCGGAGGTACCGCCGCGCCATGTACCTGGGATTCACCTGGCCACTCGTCGGCGGTATGGCGGCGGCCAGGGCGGGGGCAGGGGCGGCGCCCGGACGCGGCGCCCTGCTCGCGGCGCTCGGCGCGGTGGCACTGCCGGCGGGCTTTGTCCTGGGACGGGAGGTGCAGCGCCGGCTGACCGGAACGAGGCGTCCGCTGCCGGCTCCCGGGGCTGGAGACCCCCACCCGTCCGTTCCCGGCCCAGCTGTCCCCGGCCCCTCCGTACCCCACCCGCCCGTACCCCATCCGCCCGTACCCCGCCCGTCCGGGCCCGGCCGCAGCCTCCCGGCGCCCATCGCCCTCGCCGCACCGTCACGGACGGGCCAGGAAAGCGAGGACGCCCACCGTGAAACGCGCCCTTCTCCGAGCTGTTGACGCCATCGGCTACACCGTCATCGGCATGTCCGCCGGCTACCTCGCCGTCGCCATGGGCGCCGGCCTCCTCGAACTGCGCCGCCAGAAAGCCGCGTTACGCGTCCAGGGCGACACCGCCTACGGGAGCCCGCACCTCGGCCGCCGCGACCGACGCCACGTATATGTCCTCGTCCCCTGCCTCGACGAGGAATCGGTGATCGGTACCACCGTCACCGGGCTGCTCGGGCCCCGTACCACCGTCGTGGTCATCGACGACGGATCGGACGACGCCACCGGCGAGGTCGCCGAACAGGCGGGGGCCCGGGCCCGGGCGGCAGGACGGGAAGGCGAGGTGACCGTTGTGCGCCGCGAGCCCCCAGACGCCCGCCAGGGCAAGGGCGAGGCACTCAACCACGGCATCCGGCTGATCCGTGACCGGGTCGCGATCCGGGGCCAGGACCCCGCCGAGACGATCGTCTGTGTCATGGACGCCGACGGCCGCCTGTCGGACCGCGCGCTGACCCACATCCTGCCGCTCTTCGACGACCGCCGGGTCGGCGGCGTCCAACTGGGGGTACGCATCCGCAACCGCCACGGCAACTTCCTGACCTGGTTCCAGGACTACCAGTTCTGGGCGATGGCCGCCGTCACCCAGTTCGGCCGCAACCTCACCTCGACCGTCAGTCTCGGCGGAAACGGCCAGTTCACCCGCCTGTCGGCGCTGGACGGCCTGGGCGAGCGGCCCTGGTCCCAGTCGCTGACCGAGGACCTGGACCTGGCCATCAGCCTGGCCGTACGGGGCTGGCGCCTGCGCACCACCGCCCACGCCTCCGTCGACCAGCAGGGGGTGAGCGACCTTCGGCGCCTCATCCGCCAGCGCACCCGCTGGTACCAGGGTCACATGACGTCCATATCGCGGATGGGAGAGATCTGGCGGGCGCCCCGTATGCGGCACCTGGCCGCCCTGGAGATGTTCGCCTACCTCCTCGTCCCCTGGGTGCTCGACCTGCCCTGGTCGCTGCTCTTCCAGTACTGCCTGATCTGGTTCCTGCGCAGCCCCAACGTTCTGGTCCTGCGCGGCAGAAGGGCCTCGGCCCTCAACGCCACCTGGCTGAAGTGGCCGGTCAACCTCGCCGCCTGGTACCTCCTCGCCTTCGCCCCCGCCCTGGCCACCTCCTTCACCTACCTTCGCCGCGACAGGCAGGTCGGCCCGGCCCGGGCGCTCCTCCTGGGCCACTCCTTCGTCGTCATGAACTACCTCTCGTTCCTGTGCGCCTGGCGCGCCCTCTTCCGCATGCTCCGCGGCCGTACCGGGTGGACCAAGACCACCCGCGAGTCCGAGTCCGGGGCACCGGCAGCAGCCTGATACGGGTGCCGGACGGCTCCCGCACACGCGAGCGCGCCGGCCCGGAGGCAGGGGACAGGCAGCTGGCCCGCGCGCCATTGGCCATGGCGCGCGGGCCACCAGGGTGGACCGGTACTGCTAGAGCCAGACGTCCGGCTCCCAGTAACTGGCGGGCTTGTTCCGGATGATGCGTCGGATGGCAGCGAGCATGTCATTCACCTCCCTTCGTGAGCGCGGGCTTCGCTGGGGGCTTTGAGGGTGCGGTGCAGGGCGAAGGGGCGGGGGAGGACGGAGCCGGACACCAGGGGGCGGGCATCGCCGCCGCTGACGGTCAGGCGGGCGTCCTGTGCCAGGGCGGTGACCGTCTCGGTGATCAGGCTGTGGGCGACGGCCGCGCCGGCACAGGTGAAAGGGCCGGTGCTGAAGGGGAGATAGGGGCCTTGCCGTTCTGTTCCGTTCCAGCGTTCGGGCCGGAACATCTCGGGGCGGTCCCAGCGGTGCGTGTCGTGGTGCAGCAGGTAGGGGCTGACCGACAGGATCGTGCCCGCCGCGAACGGCAGGCCGCCGAATTCGAGGGGGTGGGGGGCGGGGCGGCCGACCATCCAGACGAACGGACGGTGGCGTGCGGCCTCGCGCACCAGCCATTCGGCGGGCCACGGCCAGGGCGGGCCGGGCGGGTGGTGGAGGCAGGCCAGCAGGACCGTCCATGCCACCGCGTAGCCGATGTTGCCGACGATGGACTGGAAGAGCAGCACGTACAGGTTTGCCACGGTGCGGTCGGTGAGTTCCTCGGGACAGGCTCCGATCACGGCGTCCAGCACATCCTGCGGCCCACCCTGTTCGGAGCCTCCCGCCCGGCGGCCGCGGACGTGTTCGATGATCGCGGCCAGCAGTCCGGGGCGCAGCAGTTCCGCCCGTGCCCGTTGTCGCATGGACGGCTGGCGGGCGGTCAGGCCGGCCGCCACAGCCTGTGCCAGCTGCCGCCGCAGTGCCGGCGGGGCACCGGGGTGCAGCAGTACGTCCGCCGTGCACCGGTACACCAGCAGTGGCCCCGCTTCGGGCCACCGGCTGACCGGGCCCAGCCCGGCCGCTGCCTCGGTCACGCACCGGCGGTAGGCGGGCAGCTGGGACCGCAGCAGGTTCCGGACGGCGCGGCCGAGGGCGATCTGGTTGGCTCGTGAGGGCAGCATGTCGCCGAAGAAGGTGGATATGCCGCTGTGGAAGGCCGGGTCGCGCAGGACCGTGAGCGCCTGCTCGGTGTCCCGCACACACCAGGCGCCCCAGGGGAGCCGGAACACCTCGGCCGGGCTCCGGCGTGCGCAGACTTCGAGGTATTCCAGCGGATCACGGCGGAATCGGCGCATCTCCCTCACGCTCACCCCACGCGCCCTTCCGGAGGACCGTCAGCCGGTTCGTCCAATTCGGCAGCAATATCGGGGGTTTGCCCATCGACGGCCTTCCTCAGTGCCGAGGGGATGGCACGCCACCCGTAAAGGTGAACACGGCGGACGCGCGCCCGATGGGTTCAGCGCCAGGCTCCCGACAGGCGCCGGGTGACGACCGCGCTGAGCGTGCGTACGCCCCGCGTCGAGCCGGGGGCGATGCCGGTGAGTTCCCTTACCCGGCGCAGGCGGTAGTCCAGGGTGCGGGTGTGGACGTTGAGGGCGGTGGCCGTGGCGCCGCGGTGCATGTCGTGGCGGTAGTACGCGTCGAGGGTGACGAGGAGGTCCGGGCCGGATTCCAGGCGTCTGGCCACGTCGCGCAGCCACATGTCGACGAACGGCACGTCCGCTACGGCGAGTTCGGCGAACACGTCGGCCAGGGTGTGCGGCCGGAGGCGGGCGGACGCCCGGCGCAGCGGGGCGGCCCGGCTGATCCGACGCGCCCGGCCGAGGGCGTCGGCCAGTTCGGACAGCGGTGCGGTGGCGGTGCCGGCGGCGCAGGGACGGCCGAGGGCCCGGGCGAAGTCCCGTACGAGCTCGGACAGGCAGTCGGGGACGAGGTCGGGCGAGAGGTCGAGAGTGGCGTGCGGCGGTACGGGTTCCGCTTCCGCCGCGCCGGAAAGCAGCGGAATCAGGGCAATCAGCTCACCGCTTCCGTCTCCGTCTTCCGGGCCCCACATGACAGGCGTCCGGTGGTTCTTCACCAGCGTCTCGATCTCGTTTTCCAGGAAACGATCGCCGACGGGGCGTTCCGGAATCCGGATCACCGTCACTGCCCAGTAATCCGGCAGTTCCATGCCGACGGCCGAGGCGAGTTCCGCCGATATGGGATCTCCGTTCAGCAGCGCCCGGGTCAACAGGGTGATCTGCTCGACATACGGCAACCGGCGGCGCAGTACCCGTACGAATCCCTGGCAGTAGGCGGCGATGCCGCGTTCGCCCTGCGGGGCGAACCAGTTCATCATGCGCATGATTTCCTCGGCGCCGCCGTCGCGCTGGATCTCGGTCGCCTCGTTGATCTCGCGCAGCATGAGCGCGGTGTGCAGCCACAGGATGCGCCGCCGTGCGCCGAGCGGCATTCCCGCCCCGGCCCGCAGTTCCCCCATCGACGCGATGTAGGCGAGATCGTCGCCGGTCAACGCGCTGCTGTCCGGCGACAGGTCGATGGTGCGGCGCCGGAGCCACAGCGCGTGCTCCAGCGTCTCGGCCCGTGCCCGGGAGTCGTTGTCCAGGAAGCCGAATTCCGGGATCTCGCGTGTGTACGTCTCGACCTCCCGGCGGGCGTTGGCTGTCGCCTGCCGGGCCAGTTCGACGAAGAGGCTCCCCACGCACGCGAGCATGTCATTCCGGACGAACCGGCCGACAGGCGAGAACTGGTCGGCATTCATCACTGCGCACAAAACGGTGGCAAGTGTATCGGCCGGGCTTTTGTCACACTGCGCAAACTTCCCGGAGCGGGACGCTCCCGTCGCCTGTTCCGCTTGTGGAGGAGCCGTGAAGTGGCCTTAATGAGAACCGCGTACACGCCCGTGGGGGACATCGCGGCAGTCGTTCCGGGCCCGACTCCGGCATGGCCGCGGCATGATTCTCCGGTAACCAGTACGGGCGAACGTACGGGAATCTCCAGCCAGGCGCCGCACCATGGCGCTCGCCCAAACCGGAGGGATGCTCCGATGAAAGCTGGTACGAGAAAGAGAATCATGGCGGCGGTCGCGGTCCTGACCACGTCGGCGTCGCTCATGCTCGGCACGCCGGGCACCGGTTCGGCCGCGCCCGCCGCCACCCCCGGCCTGCGCGCGTTCGGGATCAGCGGCGACGGCACCCTGATGGCCACGTTCACGACCGACCGGCCCAACGTCCTCGACTGGGTGCGGGCCGTCACCGGCCTCAGCGGCGACACGGCCCTGATCGGGATCGACTTCCGCGTGCAGAACGGCCTGCTGTACGGCGTCGGCAACAAGGGCGGCATCTACACGATCAAGACCCCGCCGGCCACCACGGACGCCGAGGTCACCAAGGTGTCCCAGCTTCAGTACGCGTTGCACGGCACGACGTTCGGCGTCGACTTCAACCCGGCGGCCGACCGGCTCCGGGTGATCAGCGACACCGGCCAGAACCTGCGGCACAACCTGGGTGACCACTCGACCATCCAGGACCAGAACCTCACCACCCCGCCGATCGAGGGCACGACCAAGGGCGTCACCGCCGCCGCGTACACGAACAACGACCTCAACGCGGCCACCGGGACCACCCTGGTCGACATCAACACGACCAGCGACCAGGTCGTCCTCCAGTCCCCGGCCAACAGCGGCACGCTCGTCCCGACCGGCAGCCTCGGCATCAACGCCGGACTCAACGCCGGCCTGGACATCTACAGCACCCTGTCCGGCGGGAAGACCGTCGCCAACGCAGCCTTCGCCTCCCTCACCCCGAACGGCGCCGGCACCCCGTCGCTCTACAGCATCGACATCCTCACCGGCCAGGCCACCTCCATCGCCCAGTTCCCGCTGAACATCACGGACCTGGCCATCACCCTCACCGGCTCCTGATCCCGTCGGCCACGTCCGCGCCGCGGCCCGACCACCACCGGACCGCGGCGCGCCACCGCAAGCAGGGCGGCGCGGCCCTGGCCGAACAGCCTCATCGGCGCAGGAACTGCCACAGGCTGTTGCGGGCGATGGCCTGGGCGACCGGCCAGCTCACCGATGTGAGCCCGAGGTGCCCGCCGGCGGTGAGGACCGCGTGCTGCAGGCCGAGAATCGTGTACAGGCTGGCGTTGTCGCACCAGGAGATGCGTGACAGGTCCAGGCGCATACGGCGGTCACCGGCTTCGAGGAGTGCCACGGTGGTGTCGCACAGGAGGTTCACCGTCCGCACGTCGAGTTCTCCGGTGAGGTGGAGAACGGTGGGGCCCGCGGGGTCCGGCAGCGGTTCGACGAGCAGCCGGGAGTCGGGCGGCTCGGCCCGGCGGCTGAAGAGCTCCCGGGACATGGCGTACCCCCTCGTTCCACGGGCAGGAGTGGGTGGTGGCGCGGGCAGCGGACTCCGCTGCTCCGGTACGGCAGCACTCGCACCGAGGGCGATCAGGTGCGTGACCGGGGCGTTCCCGCGTGCGGAGAGGGGACATCAGGGACTCCCAGTGGCGTCGTCACGGCTCAGCAGTTTGTGCATCGCCGACCAGACTTCCCGGCACACCGCACGCCAGAGGGAAGGCGTGTTGTCGGCAGCGTATCCGCCGCCGCGTTACCTGGCTCGGGCACTGGTCTTTCGGTGCAGGGCCTTCATGGGGCCTCCGTACGGCAGGCACACCGGTGGCCTGTCCGTCGGCAATGTGGGGGATGTGGGGAGACGAAGGGGGCGCCAGATCGGCCGGGCGGGCCGCGCGGGTACAGGCTGGGAGCATGGCGTGTGCCGCAGTACGGGGCGCGCCGGGGGGCGTGCCGGTCGGTCCCGGAGGGGATATCTACGACATGACGCAGCACCGCGACCCCGAGGCCGGCCTGGACGATACGGGCGAACGGCCACTGGAGGAGGTCATCGGCGAGCAGGTCGCCTTGTTGACGGAGGCTGCCCTGCGTGCCCGTAGCTGCCTGCAAGTCGACGACCTGCGCGGCGCGTTCGCGGCCACCTGCGCTGCTCAGACGGCGGGCGCACTGGCCGCCGAGGTGCTGGTCGCCGCGCTGACTCGCAAACGGTCGGTGACCCGCGGATGCTTGGAGCCGGACCACAGGTGAACGGCACGGCCGCTGGCCCACGACGTGCGGATGCACCGGCAGCGGCCAGGTGACCGAGGGGTGGTTGATGCGCAGGTAGTGCCGGGTATGGTCCGGCGTCGCCGCGGTTTCGCCAGGCGGCCTCCCAGAGCAGCGTCACGGTTCGGCGTGATCTGCACCAGCTCGCGGAGCGCGCCGGGACCGTGTGACCGCCCCGGAACACCCGGCGCGCAGGCCGTCCCAGACGACGCCCAGCACCCGCTGGGGCCCGGCCAGGCCGCCGTCGTTGCGGTGCCGGGCCAGGATGAGGCCGGTGATCAGCGCCATGAGGTCGGCCACGCTGATGTCGTCGCGGATCGCGCCCGCCTGCTGGGCCTGGAAGAGCAACTTGCCGATGACGCGGCGCAGTTGGAGGCGGGCCTGCGGTACCGCGGCGGACGGGTCGGCGTCGTCCCCGGAGAGTGCGTCCATCATGTCCTTGCGGACGCTGCCCTCCTCGATGGTGAGGGAGAGGAACGTCAGCAGTGCCTCGGCCGGCTCGTCGGTGTCCACCAGCTGTTCGGCCTCGGAGACCAGTTGCTGCAGCCGGCCCAGGATGATCGTCTCGAAGAGCACCTCCTTGCTGGAGAAGTGCCGGTACACGGTGCCGGAGCCCACCCCCGCGCGGCGGGCGATCTCGTCGAGCGGGACGGCGAGACCCTCCGAAGCGAACGCCTCCTGGGCGGCCTTGAGCACCCGGGCCCGATTCCGCTGCGCATCGGAGCGCAGCGGAGCAGGAAAACGGGGAGTGGTCTCCGTTTCCTGAGGAGGAGGACCGATGGCATTCGAGGGTTCGTCCGTATTTACCACGTATATCTCCTGGTTGAACGTTGACAATCGGGGGGCCCGCTCCGTATCGTCACTCCGGTTCCTGCGGTCGGATTCTAGAGTGCACCACACGGGCCGGGTCCGGGCCGTACGGAGAAGACCACCGGAATCCGATGAAGGGACCGTGGAGTTGAGCGCCTTACCGATTCCGCGCCGCCGTCTGGGGCGAACGGGTCTCGAAGTCTCCGCCCTCGGTCTGGGCTGTATGGGGATGAGCCAGACGTACGGAACTCCCGACGATGACGAGTCCATCGCAACGATCCACCGCGCCCTCGATATGGGCTGCAATTTCTTCGACACGGCGGAGTCGTACGGCCCGTTCGTGAACGAGGAGCTCCTGGGCCGGGCGCTGCGCGGTCGGCGGGACCGGGCGGTGATCGCGACGAAGTTCGGCTGGGAATACGAAGGCACCCGGCGCGGGGCACTGAACAGCAGGCCCGAACATATCCGCCAAGTCGTGGACGCCTCACTGGCCCGCCTCGATACCGACCGCATCGATGTGCTGTACCAGCACCGGGTCGAGAAGGTGCCCATCGAGGAGGTCGCGGGCACCGTCGGCGACCTCATCGCGACGGGAAAGGTGGCCCACTTCGGGCTCTCCGAGGCCGGCGCGGGAACCATCGCGCGGGCCCACAAGGTCTGCCCCGTCACCGTGCTGCAAACCGAGTACTCCCTGTGGGAACGGCACGTGGAGCAGGAGATTCTCCCCACCATCCGGGAGCTGGGCATCGGTCTCGTCGCCTACTCCCCGCTGGGCCGGGGCTTCTTGACCGGGTCGGCGATGCGCGCGGAGGACTACCCGGACAGCGACTACCGCAAGCACGACCCGCGCTTCCAGGGCGCCAACTTCGACAGCAACACGGCCGCCGCCGACGTGGTACGCGAGATCGCCCGCGAGTTCTCGGCCACGCCCGCCCAGGTCTCTCTCGCCTGGCTGCTGCACAAGGGCGCGGACATCGTGCCGATCCCCGGCACGAAACGGCGCGTCACCCTTGCCGAGAACCTGGCCGCCGAGCAGCTGGCTCTCGATGCCGAGGCGTTGCGGCGACTCGACGAGGCCCTGCCGGTGGAGGCGGTGGCCGGGACCCGCTATCCAGAAAGCGTCATGCACATGAACGGTCGCTGACGCGCCGTCATGCATGTGAAGTGTTGCAGGGGAAGGGGTGCTGATGCTTCAGACCGTTGCCGTTTCTCCGCGGGGTAAGAGAAATACGGGGAAGTAATATTTCGTAAGCTGATCAGTGCTGCCGCGGCCGGTCTGTGAGCGAGGTCCGGACGGGTGACCGGACACCTGCCTGCACATGGACCGTCGTGGCCGCCCCCTGTGGCGGCCTTCGGTTCCGAACGCCTACCGACACTCGCTCCGGACGGGAGAGTCTCCAATTACCCATGGCTTCGCGCAGCCCTGAGTAAGCGTCAAGGACAAGGCGCGCATCGAGGAATGCCCCGTGGACTGCGTTGATGAAGGGAGCCGGCTCATCGCCTTCCGCGCCCTCCAGGCCGTTGGAGGGGCGCTGCTGAATCCCGTGGCGATGTCCATCATCGTCGGCGTCTTCCCGGAGAAGAAGGAGCGCGCGCGTGCGGTGGGGGGTGCGGACCTCGGTCGTCGGGCTGAGCCCGGCGGTCGGCTACGTCGTTCTGGGCGCCGGGTCCGGGCTGGTGTCCGGCCCGGCCACCCATACGGTGGTGTCGGGGATGCCGGCCGACCGGGCGGGTGTGGCCGGGGCGCTCGCCTCGACCGGCCGCTGGGCGAAGAACAGCGCGTGGCGCAGTGGCAACTGTCTCTCCTGGCGTCCGGGCGCGCGCCGTTCCGCGGCCCGGTGAGGCCCCGGTGTTCAGTGCCGACGGCGGCCATGGTGGATGAGGCGGTGCGGGGAGGCTTCCGCGCCGTAGCCGTGGTCGGTTCCGGTCAGGTCGAAGCCCGCGCGGTCGAGTGCGGCCTCGGTCCGGAGCGAGCCGAGATAGGCCCAGCGCTCCTGTACCTCGGTGAGCACCTGCTCGCCGATGCGGAAGGATTTCTCGATCAGCACATGGTCGGACATGGGGGTTTGGCGTTCCCATTCCTCCACCGTCGCGCCGGCCGCCGGGCAGGGCTCCGCCAGCGCGAGATGCCAGTCGGTCGCGGCGCGGGCGTCGAAGTTGCCGCTGACGTCGATATGGATGTACGCGCCGGGACGCAGTACCCGCGCGGCCTCGGTGAGGGCCCGGTGCCGGTCCGGTGCCGTCAGGAGGAGCTGGAGCGTCGAGTACGGCACGACGGCGGCGTCGAACGGCCCGTGCAGCGGCAGTTCGCGCATGTCGGCGCACACCGGTGTCAGGCCGGGCGCCCGTGGCATCCGCCGCAGGCGCGCCAGGCTCGCGTCGACGGCCGTCACGCTGCGGTGGCGGTGCTCGGCCAGCGGTACCGCGACGCGCCCGGTGCCGGCGCCCAGCACGAGCAGTCGTTCGTCTTCTTCGGTGACCGTCAACCAGTAGGCGATGTCGGCCTGTTGGCGGCGCAGGCGGTGGTCGTTGTGCCAGTCGTAGAGGGACGCTTCCCATGCCGCGGCGTCCGGCGCGGTGGGCGCGCTCATGGCGCGTCCGGCCGGGGGCGGCGGGCAGACGTTTCGGTACCGGGGCCGGTCGTGCCGTACGGCGGTGCCGGATAGCGGATGGTGTCCTCCTCGGGGGTGTTCGGCGGTGGGAGCGTGCGCCGGGCAGGGGGGGACGGGGCGCCGGGCGAGGACCGGGAGCCGGGGCGCCGCGAATTCGGACAGTCCACAGGCCGGAGAAAGTGCCGGACGCGTCGGGTCATCGCCGTTTTCCGGCGCGGGTCGCGCGTCCGTTCCGACCGCCGGGCCGTCCCCGTCGCGCCGCCGTCGGCAGTCAAACACCCCGCCCTTCGGAGGGTCAACAGGTACCCAGGACAGGGGAATCCACCCCCGGCCTGTAAGGATTTTACTGTTTGTTTCAAAACCTTCGCAGAGTCTCCGCAACCACGTTCCGCAAGCCAGTCACCGTGCCGATTCAGCCACTTCTCCGGTCCGTTTGCGGATGTCGGTCGCATGGCCCCGGAGAGCGGGTAATCGGTGCTTCGGGATATCGACAGTGTGTCGGTCATATCAATGGTGAGCCGTGTCCCGCACGGCCGAGCGGCCTGTCCCCGGGGTTGCCGGCAGGCCTTCCGCTGCCGGTCAGCCGGGCTGCCGCGGCATGGCTTCAACGACCGCGGGAAAGTTGACGAAGAGGTTCCGGAACCGCCGGGAGGGAGTTGACTGCCCGCTCCGGCCGATGGTTGACTACGAATGTGGCTGCAAATACCACGTCTTTTTGGCGCGTCTGCGGGTAATCGTAGAGCAGCGCGGATGTTTTCGGTGTCCTGACCGCCCAAACCGCACGAAGCGGCACGCCACGGCGCGCTGCGCGCCACTTATATATGTCTATTTGTAAGGTCGCCTCCTGTTCAGGATTGGGGCTCACCAGAACATGGCGAGTGTGTTAACAAGCGTCCGTTCCCGCGGGGAAATCTGGCGTGATTTTTCCTCGGGGGAACGGCGTGAGATCGGCGCCGTGGTCGTCTCCACCTTCCAGAGCCAGAGCGCCTCCACGCTGCTGCTCATGCTGCTCTCGCTGTTCGCGCTGAAGATCAGCGGGTCGTCGGCGAGCGTTCCGCTGGTCGTGGCGGCCGGAGCGCTCCCGCCCTTGCTGTTCGTGCGCTGTGTACGCGTGGTGAACCGCCTGCTGGACGAACGGTGGGTGATGCTGCTGTCCGACGTCGGGGCCTTCTCGGTCTCGTCGGCCCTGTGGTGGCTGGTGCACAGCGGCAACGCCCGACTGTGGCACGTCTACGTCGGCATGTTCCTCTTCGCGACCTTCGGCGCCTTCTACATGCCCGCGATGCGGGAGTGGGCCGCCGGCCGCACCGGCAGCCTGGAGCAACTCACCTGGCTCAACGCGATGCTGGCCGTGGCGACCCAGGCGTCCGTCGTCGTCGGCTGGGCGGTGGGCGGCGTACTGGCCGCGTCGATCGGCATCGCGGCGTCCCTGCTCGTCTGTGTCCTGTCGTACGCCGTCGGCATAGTGCTGCAGTTCGTCGTCTTCGTCGTCGTCAACCGGGCGCGCTTCAGGCGGCTGCTGCCAGGACCGGCGCAGGGCGACGACGCGCCGCGGACCGTGACGGCCGGCACCTGGAAGAACATGTGGGCACCCGGGCGGCTGGGGCTGTTCACGGCGTCGCTGCTCCTCCTGGAACTCACCCACACCCTCGCGTTCAGCATGTTCATCCCCCTGCTGACCTCGGGGGACCAGGACAGATCGTGGGTGGCGGGCATCGCGAACGCGTCCTTCGCGCTGGCGGCGGTCATCAGCGGCGTGGCCATCTCCGGCGGTGTGCTGGGGCGGTACGCGCGGACCCTGACGCCGCACATCGTCCTGACCGGATTCGCCGTCCAGATCGTCTTCGGACTGACCGCCGCCTATCCGGCCCTGGCCATCTGTCTGTACGCGCTGGTCGGCCTGCTCAGCGGCGGTGACAGCGCCCTGCAGAGCGAGGTCCAGGACCGCTGGCGGCCGGTCGGCTCCTCCCAGGCGTACGCCGTCTTCGGCGCGGTCCAGGGCCCGTCGCACCTGGTCGGCGCCCTGGTGATCTCCTGGTTCCTGTCCTGGCTGCCGGTACACGTGCTGTATGTCGCCACGATCGTCGTCTGCGGGATGACCGCCGGAGCCCTGCTGCTCCTGGCGCGGCTGCGGGCCGCTCGGCCGATGACCGGGCAAGAGGCCTGAGCCGGGGTCCGCGCCCCCGCGCCCCTCGGCCCGACTGTTCAGGGTTCCCCTGGTGAACCGCCGTTCCCCGGCGGACCAAAACCTCCGACCAACACGCACAGTGACGACCTGACCGAACAAGAGTCATGACGGAAGGGAAGCAACCATGCCGGACATCGCTGTTTACGGTCTGGGAGAGATGGGCGCGGACATCGCGCGCTGTATCGCCGGACGCGGGCGGGAACTCGCCGCCTACGACCCGGTGATCGACCTGTCGGGCGAACTGCCCGGCATCCGGCAGTGCGCCTCCGCCGGCGAGGCCGCCGGTGGAGCGCGCGTCCACCTGGTCGTACTCAAGAAGCTGAGCGACCTGGAGTCGCTGCTCTTCGACGAGGGCGGGCTGTGCGCGGCCGCTCCCCGCGGCTCCCTGGTGGTGCTGCACACCACGCTCACCCCCCAGGTCGTGCGCGATCTGCACGAGCGGGTGCGGGACACCTACGGACACGCCCTGATCGACGCCGCGCTCAGCCGACGTGGGGGCCGTGTCAGCGAGGGGTCGCTCTCCCTGTTCCTCGGCGGCTCCGACCCCGACATCGCCTCGGTCAAGGCCACGTTGGAGGTGTACGCCGACAACATCGTGCACGCCGGGCCCACGGGCGCCGGAATGACCGTCAAGCTCTGCAACAACTGGCTGCTCTACAGCAACCGCAACGCGGCTCTCCAGGCCCTGCGGACGGGGCGGGAACTGGGCGTCGAGATCGACGTGCTGCGGCAGGCCCTGGCGACGTCCACGGGATCGAGCTGGGCCCTCGCGCACTACTCCGACCTCGACGAGGCGATCGTCGCGGGCCGCGGCGCCCCTCCGGTCGCCCGCGACCGGACCGCCTCCGAACTGGGCATGGCGCGGGAGATGGCGGCGTCCCTGGGGGAGCCGCCGACGAGCCTGAAGGAGGCGTTCGCCCTGATCGACGCGATGTAGACGGCCGTCAGCGGAAGCTGCCGCGGAAAGACGGGACGACGGCGCCGTCGGCGTACGTGCATGGCGGAAAGGCGGAAATGCGCAGCACAGTCCTCCACGAGGACGGATTGTCCGGCCTCACACACACGCTCCCTGTCCAGTTGTGGAATTCGGCCCTCGCCGCGAAGGTCTACGGACGCACGCTCGACGTGGTGTGTTTCCGGCGCGGGGACACCCCCGTAGGCGTCTGGGTCTGCCCGCTCGACGGCGCGGACACGCCCGCCGCCCGGCGGCCGTACCGGCTGCTTCCCTACGCCTCGCCCTGGGTCGATCCGCGCCTGCACCCGATCGACCGGCACCGGGTGGTCGCCTCGATGACGGCGACGCTGATGGCCCACGCGGAATCGGTGGAACTCCCCATGGACCCGCGATTCGGCGAGGTCGCGGCCCTTTTCGAAGCGGGGGCCGTCGCGCTGTGCCGGCACACCCGGATGCTCGACCTGGAACCGGGGCACGACTTCCGGTCGGCGTACACATCGACCGTACGCAACCACGTCCGCGCGGCGGAGAAGAAGCACACCGTCGAACGCGTGAAACCGGAGGAATTCGACTTCTCCCGGGCGATCGTGGGGCAGGACGAGGCCGCCGTCGCGGCCCGCCGCGCATCGGGAATCGCGGTGAGCCGGGAGAACGCCACCCTGTGCCTCGCGGCGGTGGACGAGGGGGAGGTCTGCCGGGGCCAGGTTTTCGTGCTCGGGTCCGCCGGGACCGCGATCCTGATGCATTCCTGGTTCGACCGTTCGGGTACCCGGGGCGTGCCGAGCCTGTTGGTGGACCGGGCGATCGGTGCGGCCGTCGGCGAATGGGAGGCGACCGCCTTCGATTTCGAGGGCAGTGTGATTCCCGGCATCGACCAGTTCATGGCGGGCTTCGGCGCCCGCGCCGCCGCGTATCCGCACATCCAGTGGCAGCGCTCGGGCCCGTCCTCGTCGCCCGCGGCGGCATTCGGATGACCCCGGGCAGCCGGACCGGGACCCCGGCCGGACGGCGAACGGCTCCCCACTGCTCGGACAGCCCGAGGAAGGACCGACACATGGTGTCCGTCGTGGACTGGAACGGCCTCACCGCAGGCCTGACGGAGCGCTGGCGTGCCCTGTACGACCGGTACGGCACCAGGGTCCAGCAGTCGCCCGCGTACGCGGAGGCCATGCACCGGGCGGGCGAGCGGGTGCTCGTCGCTCTCGGCCCGGAGACGGCCGTCGCCTTCGGCCGGGACGGAACCATGTGCAGGGCCCTGTGCAACGACGTACCGGTGCTGAGCGCCGAACCGGCCGGCTCCGGGCAGCTGTCCGACGTCATGGCCCAGGTGCGGCGGGCGACCGGCCTGTCGGTGTACGCGCCGCTGGTCGCGGCCGAGTACGCGGGCGTGGCAGCGGGGGCGGAGTTCCGCACCTGGCCACGGCTGCCCAGTTCCGTGATCGACTGGGCGCACGACGGCGCCGACCTCTGGGACCGCGCCCTCGGCCGCGGCACCTCCCAACTGACCCGCAAAAGGCGGCTCGTCGAGCGGGACGGCCTGGTCCTGGACCTGGCGCGGACCGGAACGGCCGCCGCTCATGACATGCTGGCGGTGGACGACAACTCCTGGAAGGCGGCTCGCGGTCAGAGTATGCGGCAGCGTGGTTCGCAGCAGGAGGTCTACGGCGGCCTGGTGCGCGCCGGCGTGCTGACGGCCACCTTTCTGCGGGACGGCGGGCGCCCGGTGGCCTTCCGGCTGGACGGCCGGGCCAAGGACCGCGTGGTGTGCCTGAAATGGTCCTACGACGAGGCGTACCGGCGCTATTCCCCTGGGCTGTATCTGCTCACCACGGGCCTGACCCGGCAGTGGAGCGGCGCCGGTGTCCGTACCGTCGACCTCTTCGGCAGCCCGGACTCGCTGAAGGACCTGCTGTACAGCGAGCGTCCGCACCGCACGGACGTCTGGTGCGGAGATCCGGAGCAGGGAGCCGAACTCGCGGCCGAACGGCGGCAGTTGGACGCCCGGGTGTCCCGGGCGCAGCACGGGGGGAGGGGTCTTCGTCATGCGTACGGATGACGGTGCGCACGCCGACGGTGCGTACGCGGCGGCCGTGGCCGAAGTGGCCCACCGGTTCGGGCAGCCGGCCGCCACGCTGACGGCGACCGGTGCGGCGGCGCTCGAAGTCGCCCTGGAAATCCTCGGGATCGGCCGGGGGGACGAGGTCGCCGTACCGGACCTCGGCTGCCACTCGCTCGCCGCGGCGGTGGTGCGCGCCGGTGCGACACCGGTGTTCGTCGGCGTCGGCGAGTCGCTGACGCTCGACCCCGACGACGTCGCGGCGTGCTGGTCGCGCCGGACCCGTGCGGTGATCGTCCCGCACCAGTACGGGCTGCCCTGCGACGTGCGGGGCATCGTGGCCGCCGTGCCGCCGGACGCCCTGGTGATCGAGGACGTGGCACAGACCTGGGGCTCGCACTCCGGCGGGGTGGTCTCGGGGGCCACGGGCGTCCTCGCGGTCACGTCGTTCGGCCCCTCGAAGCCCGTCGCCCTGGGAGCCGGGGGCGCGGTCCTCGGGACGGCCGCCGCTCTGGAGGGGGCGGTCGCACAGGGCGGCGTCGGCGACCGCCGACTGGACCGCGTGCCCTCCCCGGCCCGGTTTCCGTGGCCCCTGCTGGAACGGCTGCCCGACGCCCTGGAGCGGGCGGACGCACGCCTGGCGGCGCGCCGGTCCGGGGTCGCGGAGTTCCTCGCCGGTGAACTGTCCGCGCATTTCCGCCTGCCGCCCCTCCCGCCGGACGCCGGCGCGGGGTGGACGAGAATGCCGCTCTACCCGTTGCCGTCGGTGTCCGCGCGGCCGGCCCGGGAATTGCGGAGAATGCTGGAAACTCTCGGCCCCGTACAGGAATTGCATGCGGTTCCACCATCGGGGTTGCCCATGTTCCGGGGAGTCGAGAAGCTGGTGTTTCCCGGCGAGAAAAGGACCGTCGACCCCCTCCTCGTAAAGATTGGATGAAAGTATCGCCATGGCAGTGGTAAATCCCCATCAGTTCTTCGACCTGCCCGCCGAATCCCCCGACACCCTGCCGTATTTCCATGCCGTGCTGGGTGACGGACAGCTCTTCCGCTACGTCGAGAGCGAGCGGGAATCGGCGAACACCGCCGTCGAACGCTTTTTCGCTGGTTACTTCGGCAAGGAGGCCGCCGTGGCGGTCGCCAACGGCACGGTCGGCCTGCGCCTGTCCCTCCAGGCCGCCGGCGTCAAGCCGGGCGACCGGGTCCTGGTCAGCGCGTACTCCTTCATCGCCTGCGCCATGGCCGTCGCGTCGGTCGGCGCGGTGCCCGTACCGATGGACATGGACACGGCGCTGACCGTGGACGCCGCGGCCCTGAAGGCCGCCGAAGGGCCCGTGGCGGCCGTCATGGTCGTACACGTCCAGGGCCACGCCGTACCGGTCGGGCGGGTGCGCGAACTCTGCGACGCCCTGGGGGTCCCGCTCATCGAGGACGTCTGCCAGGGCGTCGGCGCCGCCTCCCCGGACGGCCGCGCGGGAGCGCTCGCGGACATCGCCGTCACCAGCTTCCAGCAGTCCAAGCAGATCTCGTCGGGCGAGGGCGGGCTCGTCGCCGGCACCGCCGACCTCGTCGAGCGCGTCTACCGGCTCTCCGACCTCGGCGCCGTACGCCACGGCGGCGGCCTGCCGGACTGGGACGACGAACGGGCCGTGATGGCCGACAACCTCCGGCTCACCGAGCTCCAGGCGGCGCTGGTGATGGACCAGGCCACCGCGCTGGACGACACCCTCGCCCGGCAGCGGGCGAACCGGGCCCGGCTCAAGGAGGCGCTCGGTTCGCAGGTCACCGTCCTGGACAGCGAACACCCGGCCGGCGACTCCGGGTCGCACACCCTGTTCGTGGCCCGCACCGCGTCCGACGCACAGCAGTTCTGCGCGGCTTTGAAGGCCGAGGACGTGGTCGCCCGGGTCGTGTGGAAGAAGACGTTCCTCGAATACGGGGTGTTCCGGCAGTCCGGGCTGACCGACGAGCTGTCCTCGCAGCAATGGCCCAAGACGGCCGTCGCGCTGGGGCCGAGAATCCTCAGCGTCCCGGTCTCGAAGTACGTACCGGAGTCCGGTGTGGCACGGGTCGCCGAGGCCGTGCTGAACCACCGTCAGCACCTCGCCCGGGAATGGTGAGACGGAAAGTGAACTCCATCGCCCTGCTTCTGCGCGGCCTTCCCGGCACCGGCAAGACCACCACGGCCGCCCTGCTGCGCAACGCGCTCGTCCCGTCCGTCCGGGTCTCCAACGACTCGGTGCGGTACATGGCCCAGCCCCGGGACTTCAGCGACTTCACCCTCAAGGCGTCCGAGGCCGCGTGCGTCGACCTCGCGGTCTCCTACCTCGACAGCGGGTTCACCGCGGTGATCGACGGGGTCTACGAGGACATCGACTTCCTGGCCGCCCAGGAGCTCCGGCTCCGCAGGAAGGGCCTGCGGCTCGTCACGATCACCCTGCGGGCGTCCGTCGAGGACCTGCTGATCCGCAACGACGCCCGCGACCCGCTCGCCCGCATGGAGGAGGGCCGGATCAAGGAGCTGCACGCCTCGTTCCAGCCCTTCGGCACGGTGCTCGACGTCGGCGACAAACAGCCCGAGGAGGTCGCCGACGACGTACTGGACCTGCTGGACCTGATCCCGGCGGACGCGCCCGCCCCGTACTCCGGTACGGAATTGCTGTACCTGCGGCACGGGGCGCCGGAATACCCGTCGGACGTCTACCCGGACCCCTATGTGATGGGCCTGTCCCGGACGGGGCGCACGGAGGCCCTCGCCGCGCGCGCCGCCGTCCGGCGGTTCGCGCCCGACGCCGTCTACACCTCCGACTTCCGGCGCGCGTACGAGACGGCCGAGACAGCGGCCGGAGACCTCGGCATCGACCTCCGGCGCAGCGCCGACCTGCGGGAGCGGGTGTTCCACCAGTTCTTCGGCAGGCCCCTGGAGCGGGTGCGCGAACTCCTCGACGACGAGGCCGACCGCGTGCTCTCCGGCAACAGCGACCTGTGGGAACACCCCGACGAGGAGTCCGTGGCCGCGGCGCAGCGCAGGGTGCTCGACTTCTTCCGCACGCTCGCCCGCGAACACCGCGGCCAACGGGTCCTGGTGGTGGGCCACGGCGGCCCGCACGCATGGCTCGTGGAGAAGGCACTGCGCGCGGACATGACCGGCGTCCGGAGCCTGGCGTGGGAGACCGGCCACTTCTCCGGCTTCCGGCTGGACGGCGACGAGGTGTCCGTGCGCTTCCTCAACCGGTCGCCGGACGACGTCCCGAGCAGCGACAGCACGACGAAGGGAGAGCGATGATCCGACAGTTCGCGGTCCGGCCCGCGCGGATCGCCGTGGTGGCGACTCCGTTCGGGTTCGGCCCGGCGTCCAAGGCCTACACCATCACCCAGGTGCTGACCGGTTCGTACGGCATGAGCGTCCACTGCTACGGCGCGGACTCGGCGGGCGACTTCTTCGACGCGCAGGACGGCGTGCGCGCCCGCCACATCAGCGCCGGCGCGCTGGACCGGGAGCCCGGCCTGCTCAGCGGCTACGACGCGATCGTCAACGTGCTGGCCCCGGAGCTGATCCGGTCCCGGGAGACGGCCGCGGCGACGTACTACGTCGACAGCCTCGGCTTCATGTGGCAGTCCGCCGACATCCCGGTGGACAGCCCGCTCAAGCAGGTGCGCGGCTACTTCGCGCAGAACGTCTTCGGCAGCGTCGAGAACCTCACCGCCCTCGGCGTGCCCGGCGTCCGGCCGGTCTCCGGCATCGTGTCGGCTCCGGCCCCGGCCCCGTCCGCCGACCGGGCACCGGACGGCCCGCCCGCCCGCGCCCTGGTCCACCTGGGCGGCCTCGGCAACCCCGCGGGCACCGGCTCCGCACACGCCTACCTGCCGCTGGCGGAGCGGCTGCTCGGCGCGCTCCGCGACGACGGCTACGAGCTGACGGTGGCCATGAACCAGGCGGGCAGCGCGTTCCGCCTGGCCGGCGGGGGAGCGGTGCGGCAGCTCTCCGGCACGGGATTCCAGCAGGCACTGGCCGACTGCGCGACGGTGCTCAGCTCACCGGGCCTGACGACGCTGATCGAGACGTCGCAGGCGGGCCGGCCCTATGTGCCGCTGCCGCCGCAGAACTGGAGCCAGGTGCTCATCTGCGAGCACATGAGCCGGCTCTCCGGCCAGGGCGTCTGGCCGTTCCTGGCCGGCCGGTACCGGGCGGTCGACACCCGCGCCGCCGAGGCGGCCAAGGCGGCAGCCGTGCGGGAGATCAACCGTGACCTGGCCGCGGACGAGGGCTTTTTGGCGGAGTACGGCCGGCTGGCCCGCCGGGCGGCCCGCGAGGGCGAGGTGCCCACCGTGGGCGCCCCGTTCGGCGGAGCCGAGGAGATCGCGTCCGTGGTCGCCGCCGACCTGGGCGTGGCACGCGTCACCAATGACCTGTCGATGAATGTGGGGGCACGATGACCAAGCAGGTGCAGGGCAGCCTCGTGACGACGCTGCGGTCCATCGCCGACGAGATCGAGAACGTCCACGAGTGGAGCCAGGCGTCCAAATCACTGGCGCAGGAACGCATCGCCACGGTCTTCGGATCGGCGCGCACCCGCCGCGGACAACCCGCCTACGAGATGGCCCGGGACCTCGGGGCCGCGCTGGCGGCACGCCGGTGGACGACCGTGACGGGCGGCGGGCCGGGCATCATGCAGGCGGTCCGCGACGGGAGCGGCGAGACGCTGTCCCGGGCGGTCCGGATCGAGATCGAGGGCGAGGTCCCCGAGACCGTGCTCGACTCGGCCCGGTCGATCACCGTCGGCACGTTCGCGCTGCGCAAACTGCTGCTGACGCACGACATCGACGCCCTCTTCACCTTCCCCGGGGGCGTCGGCACCTTCGACGAGCTGTTCGAGGTCCTGGTGCACCAGGACACCGGCCGGCTCAACCGGTTCCCCGTCGTCCTGATGGCGCCCGAGGGCGAACGCATGTGGGAGGCGTGGCTGCGCTTCATGGACGAACACCTCGTCCAGGGCGGGCTGGCCAACCCCTCCGTACTGTCCGGACTGACCGTCGCCACGAGCGTCGAGGAGGCCTTCGCCGCGGTGGCGGACATCAAGGCCGAGGAGGCCGGGCGCGAGGAGGTACCGGCGTACGCCGGCGCGCGGGCCGGCCTCGACGGGCTGTCCGTATGAGCGCCCGGACCGGAGCGGCGCGAGGAGGTGGACCGTGCGGGTGAGCGTGATCATCCCGGCCTACAACGCGCGGGACTCGCTGGAGCTGTGTCTGCTGTCCCTGGCCCACCAACAGGCCGGCGGCGCGGTGTACACGACGGAAGTGGTCGTCGTGGACGACGGCTCCTCGGACGACACCGGCAAGATGGTCGCCGGCCTCGCCACCGGCCTCGACATCCGCTACGTCCACGAGCCGCGCACCCCGGCATCGGGCCGGGCCAGAGCCCGCAACATCGGTCTCGAAGCGGCGACCGGTGACCTCGTCGTCCTGCTCGACGCGGACCAGGTGGTCGCGCCGACGTTCCTCGCCGAACACGTCGCGTCGCACACCGGCGAGGACGACCTCCTGGTCCTCGGCCCGCGGTTCCAGCTGGGGGAGGGGCCGGCCGACCGGGAGCGCCTGCGCGACGGGTTCGCTCTCGAAGCGCTGCCCCCGGTCGTACGGGGCGACGAGCGCGAACCGGTCTTCGCCGCGCTGGAGTGCGGTCCTGAGGATCTGGAGACCGCCTGGCACTTCATGTGGACCTGCAACACCTCGGTCCGGCGCAGCCATCTGACGGCGCTCGGCGGATTCGACGAGGCGTTCCTCGGCTGGGGGCTGGAGGACAGCGAGCTGGGCTACCGGCTGGCGCGGGCCGGCGTACGGTTCGCGCACAACCCCCGCGCCGTCGTCTACCACGAGCACCGGCACGGCGTCACCGCCCGGATGCACCGTGAGTGGTGCCGCAACCTCGCCCGCTTCGAGCGCAAGCACGACGATCCGGTCGTACCGCTGCAACGCGTCTTCGGGCCGGTCATCGACCCGGCCGTCGCATCGGACCTGACCTGGATCGAGAGCGCCGTGCGGTTCGAGCTGGCGGCCCGCGCGCTGCGCGGCCGCGGCCGGACACCGCTCGGGCTGCTGCCGGAGAACACCGGCGCGCGGACGCCTTCGCCGGCGCCCTGAGCCGCCCGGGCCCGCGGCCGCCCGTCCGTCACCACCCCGTCCCCGGTACGAGAGGCCAACCCGCCACGCCATGAACCACCCTGTCAACCCGGCACACGACGACACGCGCGGCGCCCCCGCCACCAGACTCGTCTACATCCCCACCAACCGTCCCTTCGAGGCCGCCTTCCGCTCCGTCGTCGCCGAGGTGGCGGCGGTACGCAAGAGTTCCTCCGACGACGTCCGGCTGCTGGTCATCGACGACTGCTCGCCGGAGGACTCCCGGCGCAACCGGGACCTGACCGAGCGGGCCGGGCGCGAGCACGGCTGCGACATCCACGTACTGACCCCGCGGGACTGGCAGCGCCTGGCGGACGAGATCGTGGCCACCGCCGGCCTGCCACCGGCGGACGCGGCGGCGGCCCGGTCGGCTCTGGTCAAGCCGACCGGTTCGTACGGGGCCGGACCCAACAAGGCGGCCCTGGTCGCGGCGTTCACCGGCGCTGCCTCCCTGCACCGCCGCGACAGCGACCAGCTCACCGGGGTGGACCCCCGGTCGGGCTGGTCCCCCCTGCACGTCGAGAGCCGACTGCTGGACCCTGCCCCCGGCCCCGTACGGCCCGAAACCGCGGCGTACTGCGTCGGCTCGTCGCTGACCGGGGAGTCCACCCGCGACCGGCGCGACCTCCAGCACGACGACCCGGACTTCGCGCGCCGGATCGACGACCTGAGCAAGCCGCCGCCCGGCGCGCAGCGACTGCCCTCGGTCCCCGCGCCGGTCCCCGGGCGGATCACCGTCGGCGACGGTGTGCGGGTCGAGCGGGACGACACCGGCACCGTCGAAATGGGCATCGCCGCCCTGCGCACGGTGTACGAATGGATTCCCGAAATGCCCGCCGTAGGAGTCCTCGGCAGCGACTATTTCCAAAAGGGCCTGCTCTACCAGCTCGCCCTGCCGGTGCTGCACCACGAATTGCGGGCCCATCACGTCTACGAGGAATGGCGTGCCGAACAGAGCGACGCGCGGCACCTCGGCTGGTACGCCCTGGCCGAACTGCGCTATTCGATCCTCCGCTTCCACTGGAACGCGTTCAACGAGAAGGTGAAGGCCCACCGCGGACAATTGCTGCTCGCGGACGGCGGCTTCGACTCGCCCGCCTACGGCGAACTGTTCCTCGACGCGTTGCGGGAAGGCGCCGACCGGGCGGCGCGCCTCCCGCACACCTACGTCGCCATCTACAAGGAAGCGGCCGCCACGGCCACCGGGGACGTCCGGGACCGGCTGGACGTCCGCGTCGCCGCGCTGGAAGGAGCGGTGGACTCGGCACCGCGTGACATCGCCGACGCCGTCGAGGAGTTCGCCGGGCTCGTACGGCTCTGGCCCACGCTCACGTCCGCCGCCGCCCGCACGGGCGAGCGGCACGGGCGCCGGCTGGGGCTGTGGCAGGCCGCCGGGCCGAGCCGGACCGAGGAAAAGAGGTAGGACCTGTGTGTGGCATCGGTGGAATGGTGCTGAAGAGGCGCGGCGGCGTACGCGACGACGCCATGGCACGGCGGCTGGGTGCCTCGCTGGCCCACCGCGGCAGGTCGGGGGAGGGCGCGTACGCCGACGAACTGGTATCGCTGCACTCCGCCCGGCACGCGGTCATCGCCATCGAGGAGGCACGCCAGCCCCTCCGGGACTGCGGCGGCGCCTACGTGATGGTGGGCAACGGCGAAGTGCTCAACTACCGGGATCTGACGGCGCAGGTGCCGGCCGACCGCAGGCGGCGCCTGCCGCCGGGCGATCTCCAGGTCGCGCTGGAGCTGTTCGCGGCGCGGGGGCCCGACGGGTTCGAGCCCCTGCGGGGGCCGTTCGCGCTGGCCGCGTGGGACGGTGACGAACTGACGCTGGTACGCGACCGCCTCGGCGAACGGCCCCTGTACTACTACGAGACGCCCGAGCTGTTCATGTTCGCCTCCGAGGTCAGGTGCCTGGAGACGGCGCTGCGGGGCCGGCTCACCCTGGACGAGGCGAGCGTCCTGTCGTTCGTCGGGCTCGGGCGCATGACCGGCGACCGCACCCTCTACAAGGAGATCAAGTCGGTGGCGCCCGGCGAGATCCTGCAGATCAAGGGCGGCCGGACGACCCGGCGGCAGCTGGCCCCCGTACCGAACCTGCACGACGCGTCCGCCCGTCCGGGCGGCGAGGAAGGGGTGCAGCGCCTCATCGAGCAGGCGAACCACCGGCTGCTCGTGGCGGACTGCCCGGTGGCCGTCGGATTCTCCGGAGGCGTCGACTCGACGGTCGTCCTGAAGGCGGCGATGGAGGGCACGGACGTCGCCGCGGCCATCACCCTCTTCTCCGAACGCGGTCCGGGCATCGACGAGAACCTGCGCCGCGCCCGCGCCGTCGCCAAGGTCATGGGCGTCGACCTCGTCGAAGTGCCGTTCAGCATCCCGTCCCTCGACGACACCGTGGCCCTCCTGGACGAGACCCTCGACATGCCCGCCGCCGAACCCCTCGTGCTGCACAACGACGCCCTGCACACCGTCGCCCGCGACTACGCCAGGGTCCTGCTCGGCGGCCACGGAGCGGACGAGGTGTTCGGCGGCTACGACCGCTACAGCGCCCTTCAGGCGGACGCGAACCGTGCCACCACCCTGGAGTGGATGGGCGCCTCGCTGTGGGAGAGGTGGCGCCGCACGGCCGGCTGGAAGAACTTCGTCGACGAACTGGCCGGCGACGCCTTCGCCTCGCACGCCGACTTCACGACGGACGCGCTCGGCCGCCCGTTCCCCTACGAATTCGCCGAGGACAGCGACCCGGTCCTCTTCGGCCAGGCCCTCGACCTCTTCCGGCTGATGACCTACGACAATTTCCGCGCCACGGACGAGAACGGCATCGCCCGCGGGGTGGAGGTGCGCTCGCCGTTCTTCGACCTCGACCTGATCGCCGGGGTGTACGCCCTGCCCGTGGACCGCCGCATCGTGCCGCACACCAAGAAGCACCTGTTGCAGCGCGCGCTCCGGGGCACCCCGATGGAGGACATGTTCGCCGCCCGCAAGGTCGGTTTCGACGACGCGTTCTCCTATTCGGACTGGATGAACGAGAACTGGCCGGAGTTCTCCGCCACCATCACCGAGGGGCCGCTCGCCGAGATGGGCGTGGTGCGGGAAACGGCGCTCCACCGTCTCGCCGACATGGACTGGCGGCTCCTGTGGCGCCTCTTCTCCATGTCGGCCTGGCTGAAGCGCCGACAGCGCTTCTGAAAACAGGGGCCGCTGCCTTCCGGGCGCCGGAAGCGCCGTTTCGCCCCGAAGTCCGCGGCGACGGGGTTCCGCAGATCTCCGGACCGCTCCGTAGCCGCCCGTGCGCGGCTACGGCCTCGATACGGACCACCCGGGTGTCGTCGCTGCCGACCGGTCGGGCTACGCGGGAAGAACCCGAAGCGGAACGATCGCGTGCGAGAAGCCGCACCCCACGCACCGTAACGCCGCCCGGGAAACACCGGCCCCGTCGAGAACGCGGCTCCGTTTGCGGACTTTGTCACAGCGCAGGACTGTTCAGCGTTCATCCGATCCGACGGCGTCAGGCCGCCCGAACAACGAAGGAGAACACCGAAGAAAGAGGAGAAACATGAAAGAGAGCCTGACGCACAGCGAGGTCACCAAGATGGTCTCGGGCCTCATCAGGGCGGGTGTGGTAGACGGCGGAATGACCCTCGGCAAGCTCGTGGAGTCGCAGGCGACGACGCTGGACGACGGGCCCGCGGACCCGGACCTCCACGTCCTGTGCTGCAACGAGTACTTCCTCGCGACCCAGGGGATGCCGCAGCCCACCGAGGACTCCGACTCGGTCGCGGAAAGCGTGCGGAGCGACCTTGCCTAGCCAGGACCAGGTGCCCGCCGGTACGCCGGCGGGCACCGCCGCGAGCGGAACATATCTCGGCGGCCGGATATGCGAGATCCTCGAATTCGCCGTGCGCCACCTACCGCGTCTTTCCTCCTACGAGCAGCACTGGCGGGGAAAGCAGGACCCCATCGTCTCGATGAACGAGAAGATCGTGGTCGAGGCGGCGCTCCTGGCCTTCGCCTGCCACCGGGTGAGCCACGCGGAGCCCCGTATCGCGGCCGGGGTCCGGGCGCTCGCCGAAGCCCTGCTGCCGCACGCCAGGAGTGCGCGGAACGCGGACCTGCTGGCGCGCGTCCCGCAGAGCGCCGCCTCGATCGGCACCTCGCATCTGCTCCTCGACCGCATCGGATACCCGGACGCGCGCTACGACGCGCTCCACTCGGCGGCGGTCGCCGCGGCACACCCCTGCGTACCCGAACGGCTGCCCTACCGCTACATGGAACAGCGGTGGCTCGCCTCGCTCGCCCCGGGCGGCAGCAGCCGGCACGGGGTCGAGGCCCCGCCCGGGTCCGTCCTGTACGCGGATCTCACGGCGGTCGAGATGCACCCCAACGACGTCTACGCGCTCACCCACGCCGTCATGTTCGGCACCGACTTCGGACGGCGCGCGGCCGATCCACGGGTCGGCACCGACGCCGTACTGGCCACCCTCGACTCCTGCCTGGCCCTGCAGATCGCCAACGAGAACCTCGACCTGACCGGAGAACTGCTCTTCTCCGCCGCGATGCTGCGCCCCGGCACCACCTGCGCGTACACCCGCGCGGGCTGGGACCTGCTGACCGGCGTGTGGGAGCGGCTCGGTTACCTGCCCAGCCCGCGGTTCTCGACGCCCGAATACGAGGAGCTGCCGCCCGGGGCCCGCCCCGCCTACTCCTTCCAGCACACCTATCACACGATGTTCGTCGCCGGGATTCTCTGCGCGGTGCTGTACGACACGCACGGCGCGACGCCACGCCCGCACGCGCATGCCGCGCCCGACGACGTGGCCTCGGACGCCGTGCTCGCACTGGCCGCCAGGGAGTACCGGCTCGACGTACTTGAGCAGCAGCTCGGACGGCTCGGGGCGGCGCGAGGGCCGCTCACCCCGACGGCCCGGGCGGCGGCCCGCTATCTGGAGCTGCAACGCGCCGCGACCCGAGACGGCCCGGACCGTACCGAACCGGCGAAAGCGGCGTGACCCGGCCTGCCGCAGGCTTGTGGCCGGCCCGGTCAGCGAGACGCGGCTTCCTCCAGTTCGGCGTCCTGCGGTCCGGCGGCGCCCACGGCCGAGTTCAGCCGGGCGTACGTCCCCCCGGCGGCCAGGAGCTGGTCGTGGGTGCCGCGCTCGACGATGCGACCGCCTTCCATGACGAGGATCAGGTCCGCGTCGCGGATGGTGGAGAGCCGGTGGGCGATGACGAAGCTGGTGCGGCCCGCGCGCAGCGACTGCGTCGCGCGCTGGATGAGGGCCTCCGTGCGGGTGTCGACGGAGCTGGTCGCCTCGTCCAGGAGGAGGATCGAGGGCCGGGCCAGGAAGGCGCGGGCAATGGTGACGAGCTGCTTCTCGCCCGCGCTGACGTTGGCCGACTCCTCGTCCAGGACGGTGTCGTAGCCGTCGGGCAGGGTGCGGATGAAGCGGTCGGCGCACGTGGCGCGCCGCCAGCACCTGCTGGATGCGCCCGGCCGAGGCCCGCGCCCGCGGCAGCATCAGGCACACCATCGTCACCATCACCACCGACATCATGAGCAGCGACAGATAGCTCAGAAAGGCGCTGAGCGCGCCGAACGGCATCGCCCCGGCCTCGACACGGCGGGCGCCGAACCACAGCACGCCCACCATGAAGGCGTTCAGGGTCAGCAGGACGACGGGAATGATGGTCGCCGGCATCCGGCCGACGCGCAGCGAGATGTCGCGGAATTCGGAATTGGTGCGGTCGAATCTCGCCCCTTCGTGGGCGTCGCGTACAAACGCCCGCACGACGCGGACACCGGTAATGCGCTCGCGCATCAGCCCGTTGATGCGGTCCAGGTATTTCTGCATACGGGTGTAGTCATCAGCGACGGGGTGCCGAACTGTCCGACCTCGCGTGCCGAGAAGTCCAGCACCCGGCGGAAGACCGCCGAGCGCATGTCGCGGCCCATCGCCATGGCCGTGCGGGCGCCCAGCGCCACCGCGCCGACGGACGCCGCGACCTGCACGGCCCCCAGGGCCAGCATGACCGCGCCGGTCCGGGTGATGCATTCGCTGTCGGCCTCGACCACACCGTGGTCGATGACCTCGGCGCCCAGGGTCGGCAGGGCCAGGGTGGCCAGGTTCTGCACCAGTTGTAGCAGCCCCAGCAGCCCCAGCAGCCCCAGCAGCCCCAGCAGCCCCAGCAGCGCGACGGAGCGGCGGTGGGGCCGCCAGTGTAATCGCAGGAGTCCGAGCAGCACCGGGGACGCTCCAGGGGACGGGCAGGCCTGGTCGGCAGCACGGATGAGAGCGCCGGCCCGGGCCCGGAGGGGACACCCGGACAGTGCAGCGCACCGCATACCGGAAAATCCCTAGTGTCCCGTCCGTGGGCGTCGCAAACCGTACCGTCCGCCGACACAGCGGGTCACAACAGGCGGGTGGCGAACGCCGGTTGGGACTCGGGAATTCCCTAGTGTGCCGGGAATTCCTTGACACCGCGACCGGCCGCTTGGAAGCGTTCGATTACCCAGCGTCCGGACCGCGGCGTTTTCGATGTCACCCGATGCCATTCGATGCCAAGTGGCCAAGCGGCCAAGAAGTCACCCCGGCTCTGCGTTTGGGCGGTCTGTTCTATGCGGAGGAGAGGAATGAGATGTCCAAGCGTGCGCTGATCACCGGAATCACCGGGCAGGACGGGTCCTATTTGGCTGAGCACCTGCTCGCGCAGGGGTACCAGGTGTGGGGCCTTATGCGGGGGCAGGCGAACCCCCGCAAGTCGCGGGTCAGCCGGCTCGTCTCCGAACTGAACTTCGTCGACGGCGACCTGATGGACCAGGCCAGCCTGGTCTCCGCCGTCGACAAGGTGCAGCCCGACGAGATCTACAACCTCGGCGCGATCTCCTTCGTGCCGATGTCCTGGCAGCAGGCCGAACTCGTCACCGAGATCAACGGCATGGGCGTCCTGCGGATGCTGGAAGCGATCCGCATGGTCAGCGGCCTGAACGGGTCGCGCGCCACCGACGGCAGCCAGATGCGCTTCTACCAGGCCTCCTCGTCGGAGATGTTCGGCAAGGTCGCCGAGACCCCGCAGTGCGAGACCACCATCTTCCGGCCGCGCAGCCCCTACGGTGTGGCGAAGACCTACGGGCACTTCATCACCCGCAACTACCGCGAGTCGTTCGGCATGTACGCGGTCTCCGGCATGCTGTTCAACCACGAGTCCCCGCGCCGCGGCGCGGAGTTCGTGACCCGGAAGATCTCCCTCGCGGTGGCCCGGATCAAGCTCGGCTACCAGGACAAGCTGTCCCTGGGCAACCTCGACGCGGTACGCGACTGGGGCTTCGCCGGCGACTACGTCCGCGCCATGCACCTGATGCTCCAGCAGGACGAGCCGGGCGACTACGTGATCGGCACCGGCCAGATGTACTCGGTCCGCGACGCCGTCCGCATCGCCTTCGAGCACGTGGGCCTGAACTGGGAGGACTACGTCAGCATCGACCCCTCGCTGGTGCGCCCGGCCGAGGTGGAGATCCTGTGCGCGGACGCCGAGCGCGCCCGCACCCAGCTGGGCTGGGAGCCCAGCGTCGACTTCCCCGAACTGATGCGCATGATGGTCGACGCGGACCTGCGCCAGGCCTCCCGCGAGCGGGAGTACGGGGACCTGCTGCTGGCCGCCAGCTGGTAGCCGTGCCCACGGGACGCCCCGGCGCGCGGCGTCGGCGCCGGGCGTGTCCCGTACCGCTCCGGCGCGGCGGGTGCGTCGTCACGCGGAGCGCGAACACTAGGTGATTTCCCGCATTCCTCCTTGTGGAATGGGCGTGTGGACCACAGGCGCCGGACCGGCCGCCGTATCCCGGCGTGCCGGTCCGGCGTCATCGCGAGGAGGAGGAGCCAGCACCATGACCACGACCACGGCGGAGGGGCTCTGGGCCCGGTGCTATCACCCGGCGCCGGACCGGCCGCGCCAGCTCGTCTGCTTTCCGCACGCGGGCGGTTCGGCCTCTTTCTTCTTCCCCGTGTCGGCGCAGCTGTCGCCCGTGGCGGAAGTGCTGTCGGTGCAGTACCCCGGCCGCCAGGACCGGCGTACCGAGACCAGCCCCGACAGCATCGAGGTCATGGCCGATCAGGTGTACGCGGCCCTGCGGGGCCGGCTCGGTTCGCGTCCGACGGCGTTCTTCGGGCACAGCATGGGCGCGATGATCGCGTTCGAGGTGGCCCGGCGGCTGGAGGCCGACGGCGGCGAACTGACGCACCTCTTCGCCTCGGGGCGGCGCGCGCCCTCGACCCACCGTGAGGAGAGCGTGCACCGGCGCGACGACGACGGGATCGTCGCCGAGCTGAAGCTGCTCTCCGGTACGGACGCCGCGGTGCTGGGCGACGAGGAGCTTCTGCGCATGATCCTCCCGGCGCTCCGCAGCGACTACACCGCGGTGGAGACCTACCGCTGCGGCCCCGAGGTGACGATCAAGGCACCGATCACCGCGCTGACGGGCGACAGCGATCCCAAGACCACGCTGGAGGAGGCCGAGAGCTGGCGCGCGCACACCACGGGGGCGTTCGACCTCCAGGTCTATCCGGGAGGTCACTTCTTCGTCAGCTCCCAGGCCCCTGCCGTCCTCGCGCTGTTGCGCAAACACCTCGGCGGACGTTAGGAGTTCGTAGGCCGAATTCCGTTCCTGGTCACGCAGTCTGCCGATCATGTACTGTGGCGCTCGTCGGACATCACTCTTTAGGGTGATTTACAACACGGTGTGGTGACGCCCCGTCGCATCTGTTGTGTCTCTGAGGTGCGAGGAGCTCTATGGTGCAAGACCGGAGCCGCACATCCTGTCCGAACAGCGCCCTGGTCGGCCGGGCCGACGAGACGGCGGCACTCGACCACCTCGTCCGCGCCGCGTGCCGGGGGCGTGCGGGCTCGGTGGTCGTGACCGGTCCCACCGGAATCGGCAAATCCGCCCTTCTGCGTACCTTCCTCAACGGTGACGCCTGCCGGCAGGCCACGGTTTTGCACGCCCCCTGCGAGGACAGTACCTCGGGCCACTCGCTGGGCGGTGTACGCGCCCTGTTCGGCCCGGCCGCGCGGGACGCCTCCCTCGAAGACGCCGCCCGCGACGCCCTCACTCCCGGCGCGCTGGCAGGCGAGCCGCCGCACGCCCCCGCCGTCCAGCGTGCGTTCCACGGCCTGTACCGCCTCGCGCTGAACGAGCTGCGGCGCCGCCCGCTCGTCCTGGCGCTGGACGACGCGCACCAGTGCGACGAGCTGACCCTGCGCTGGCTGGACTTCCTGCTGCGCCGCGCCGACGGCCTCCCCCTCCTCGTCGTCCTCACCCGGCGGACCGAGGCCACCGCCCTCGCCCCGGCCCACCGCGCCCTGGCGGACCTCACCGGCCGCCACCGCACCACGACACTGCGCCTGCGGCCGCTGACCGAGCCGGATGTCGCCGAGGCCGTACGGCAGTTCTTCCCGGCACCCGCCGCCCCCGCCTTCGTCACCCGCGCCGCGGCCGTGACCGGCGGCAGCCCCCGCCTCCTGGACCGCCTGCTGCGGGAACTGCGGGCCGAGGGCGTCGGCTCGGGTGTGGGCGGCGCCGACCGCATCGCCGAAATCGGCGGCCGCGTCCTGGCGCGCTGGACCCGCGAATTCCTGGCCCGCCGGCCGCCCTGGGTCGGCGAGGTCGCCCGCGCGGCCGCGGTCCTCGGCGAGCACGGCGCCGACCACGTCGGCCCTCTGACCGGTCTCCCCGCCGAAGTCGTCGAGGACGCCCTGACGGCCCTGCGCGAGGCCGGACTGCTGACGCCCGGCGGCAGGCATCCGGCGGACGGCGCGGTACGCGCGGCGATGCTGGCGCCGCTGGACGCCCAGGCGCTGTCCGGCCTGCGCACACGGGCCGCCCTGCTCCTGAGCGACGCGGGCCGGCCCGCCGGGGAAGTCGCCGAACTCCTTCTGCCGCTGCCCTCGATATCCGAACCGTGGATGCCCGGCGTCCTGCTGGAGGCCGCCACCCGGGCCGAGGAACGCGGTGCCCCGGAGGCGGCGGCCCGCTACCTGTACCGGGTGCTGGAGGTGGACCCCGGCAGCGTGGAGATCCGCGCCCGGCTGGCCGGGGCGCTGTCCGAGACCGACCCGCCCCGGGCCATCGGCCTGCTCCGCGGGGCCCTGGGGCCCGACGTCGACGTCCGCACCCGGGCGAGGATCGTCGCGCAGTTCGGCATGGTCTGCCTGGCCGCCCGCGAAAGCGCCGACGCCATGGTCATGCTCGAAGACGTACTGGACGCCCTCGACGCCGAACTCGGCCCCGACCCACTGCCCGCCGACCGGGAACTGTGCACGCTCGTCGAGTCGGTGCTGCTGGTCGTCGGCTCCCACGGCCGCGACACGTTCGCCGCGGCACGCAAGCGGGCCGAGGCGATGACCGTGCCCGAGGGCGACACCCCCGCCCAGCGCCAGAAGCTGGCGGCGATGGCCGTCCTCAGATCGCTCGGCGACCAGGGTCCGGAGCTGGTGACCCGGTGCGCCCAGCGCGCGGTCCGCGCCCCCCAGTTCCCCCTGAAGAACTGGTCCCTGATCAACGCCTCCTTCGTGCTGGACATCGCCGACCGCACCGAGGACGCGCTGCACGCGCTGGACCTGCTCCTGCGCCACGGCCGGGAGAGCTCCGCCATCTGGACCTACTCCCTGGCCCTGGCCCTCAAGGCCCTGCTCCTGCACGGCATGGGCGCCCTTCCGGACGCGCTCGCGGACGCCAGGAAGGCGGTGCAGGTCAGCGAGGCGGAACGCTGGAGCGCGATGGTGGTCCTGCCGCGCCTGGCCCTGGCGGGCGTACTGGTGGACCGGGGCGAGGCCGTGTCCGCCGAGAAGCTGCTGACCGACACCGGGCCCGTCTGGCGCGACCAGTACGTGTGGACCCACCCCCGTTACCTGATGGCCCACGGACGCGCCCGTCACGCCCTGGGCGACGCGGAGGGCGCGCTGGCCCTGTTCCGCGAGTGCGGCAGGTCGCTGGAGGAAGCCGGAGTTCGCCACGCGGCGTACCTGCCCTGGTGGGCGGACGCGGCCTGCGTGCTCGCGGAACTGGGCCGGGCCGAGGAGGCCCAGGAGATCGCGGCGCACGGCACGCGGCTCGCGCAGCGCTGGGGCACCCCGCGCGTCCTGGGCCTGGCCGCCCTGGCCCGCGGCGTGGCGACCCCCGGTGACGAGGGCGTGGCGCAGCTGGGCGAGGCGGTGCGGGAACTGTCCGCCTCACCGGCCCGCGTCGAACACGCACGCGCGGAACTCTTCCTGGGCCGGGCGCTGTTGACCGCAGACGACCGGCGCGGCGCGCGCGAGCACCTGCGCGCCGCGGCCGACCTCGCCCAGCGCTGCGGCGCCCTCGCGCTGGGCCAGGACGCCCGCGGCGCCCTGCTGACGGCGGGCGGCCGGATGCGCAAGATGACGGCCTCGCCCCTGGACCTGCTCACCAGCATGGAACGCAAGGTCGCCGGCCTCGCCGCCGGCGGCGCCAGGAACCGCTCGATCGCACAGTCGCTGCACGTCACCGTGCGCACGGTGGAAACCCATCTGACCAACGTGTACCGCAAGTTGGGTATTTCCGAGCGCGCCCAGCTCGCCGCGGTCCTCCGCCCCCCGGGTGTCCACGGGGTACGGGTGCCACGGCAGGCGTCGCGGCCGCGCGGACAGCGCTGAAGGCGGCGGGTGGTGGCGGTGACGGGACTGCGGGACGAGCAGCTATACGCAGGGTTCATACGGGCGGGGCGCCGGCGCTCCGACCCGACCCTGCTCGAACGCGAGGAGGAACAGGCGGAGCTGAGCTGCGTGGTGACCGCGCTCGGCGAGGGCCGCCCCGCCGTGGTCTCCGTGACCGGCCGCCCCGGCTTCGGCCACAACGCCCTGCTGCGCTGGACCGCCCGCCTCGCCGAGGAGCGCTCCGTCCGCGTCCTGCGCATCAGCGGTTCCCTTTCCGAACGCGACCTGCGCTACGGAGCCGTGGCCCAACTCCTCACCCTGCTCGGCGAGATGGCCGAAGGCCCCCTGCGGGAGCTGCGCGGCCACCACGAGCCGGGGGGCCTGCCGGGCCTGCCCGAACTCCTGCACTCGGTGCGCCGCACCCCCACCCTCGTGACGGTGGAGGACGCGCAGTGGCTGGACGCGGCCTCCCTGCACTGGCTTCAGGCCCTGGTGCGCCGCCTGTCCACCGGCGTGGCCCTCGCCCTGCTCACCGGACGCACCGGCCTGGACCCGCACGGCCTCGACCGGCTGGCCGACGCCGCCTGCTCCGCACGGCTGACCCGCAATCTCACCGTCCGGCCACTGAGCCCCGCCGCGGTCGCCGCCCTGGTCGAGCAGATCTGCGGCACCCCCTGCGACGAGGTGTTCGCCGCCGCGGCCACCCAGGCATCGCACGGCAGCCCCGCCGTACTGCACGCGGCCCTGCACTGCTTCGCCGGCGCAGGCCACCGGCCGACCGTCGACCGCCTCCCACAGCTGCGCACCCTGATCACCGGGATCATCGGCGACCGCTCGGGGCGTGCCCTGCGCGGACTGACGGACGAGGCCACCGCCGTGCTGCGCGCGCTGGCCGTCGCCGGGGACCTGCTGGACTTCCCCCTGGTCTGCTCCCTGGCCGGGCTGCGCACCATACGGGAGTCCCGGCTGCGCGGGGCGCTGGAAGTGGCCGGCTTCACCATCCCCGACGGCACGTACGAACGCGTCCGTATGCCCGTCGTCCGGGCCCGCATCCTGGAGGACATGCCCGCGGCCGAGCGCGCCGACCTCCACGCCCGCGCGGCCCACCTCGCCTACCGGGGTGTGGCCGACGACGAGGACATCGCCCGCCTCCTCCTCCAGGCGCCGCCCATCGGCGAGCCCTGGGCGGTCCACGCCCTGCGCGGCAGTTTCGGCGCCGCCCTGCGCCGCGGGGACTTCGCCCGCGCCGCCACCTACCTCGACCGCGCCCTCGACGAGCCCCAGGACCCCCTGCAACGCGCGCAGATCAGCCTCGACCTGGCCAGCGCCGAGGCCGTGGCCGCCCCCGAAGCCGGCGACCGCAGGCTCGCCACCCTCGTGCACGCCGCCGGCGAGGGCGAAGCCTGGTCCCAACTGCGCGTACGGGCACTGGACATGGGCCTGGCCCGCGGCGACGAAGCCTGGGGCCGCAGCGCCGCAGCCGAAGCCCTCGCGACCGCCCAGGGCGACGAGCGGGACCACATGACCGCGCTGTACTGGTACGCCACCGAGGCCGCACCCGAGATCACCGACAACTGCGCCTTCGACGTCCCCGCCCTGCCCGAGGACCCGCTCGCCCCCGCCCAGGCCGGAGTCCGCGCCTGGCAGCTCTCCGCACGCGGCCTGCACCGCACCAAGGTCGCGGAGCTGGCCCGCCGCGCCCTGGACGCGGGCAACGCCGTACCCGTGATGCCCCGCCTGGTCGCCGCCAGGGCGCTGTGGTTCACCGACGCCGGCACCGAGGCCGAGGACCGGCTCGCCGCCATCGTCGCCGAACTGCGCCGCCGCCACCGTCACCCCACGCTCGCCCGCGCCCTGGTCCTGTGCGCCGAACTGCACCTGCGCGGGGGCCGCATGGACGCCGCCGAGCGCGCCGCGGACGCCGCCGAACGGGCACTGCCCGCCGCTGCCTGGCACCCCCTGGCCGCTTCGAGCCTCCTGGCCGTACGCACGGTCATCGCCATGGAGACCGGTCGCCACGACGAGGCCCGCGCCCTGTGCGAGGTCCCCATGCCGCCCGGCTCCGAATACGGCGTCTCCTGGCCCTATCTGCTGTACGCCCGTGGCCGGCTGGCCGCCGTCGAAGAGCGCTCGGCCGAGGCCGTCGAACTGTACAAGGAGAGCGGACGCTGGCTGCTGCGCAGGCAGTGGGTCAACCCCGTGCTGCTGCCCTGGCGTTCGACGGCCGCCCGGACCTGTCTCACACTCGGCGACCAGGAACAGGCCCAGCGCCTCTTCCACGAGGAACTGGTCCTCGCCCGCCGCTGGGGCGCCCCCAGCGCGCTGGGCCTGGCCCACCTGTCCGCCGGCTGCCCCGACGACCACGAACCGGCCGCGGGCGTGCGCGAACCCCGCCGGATTCCGGGTGAACTGCCCGCCCGGCTCGCCTACACCCGGCTGCTGGCCGACCTCGCCACCGAGGTGGTCACCCAGGGCGACCGCGCCAAGGCGGCCCGTCTGCTGACCGAACTGTCCCGCCTCACCGCCACCGACACCTCCAGCCACCTGGCCGAGCGGATACGGTTCCTGACCGCCTGGCTGGAAGCGCCCACCGCCCCCGAGGACGCCGCCCTCTCCGAGGAGTGGGCCGCCCTGTCGCCCGCCGAGCGGCAGACCGCCGAACTGGCCCGCCGCGGCCTGGGAAACCGGGAGATCGCCGAACAGCTCGCGGTGAGCCGGCGCACCGTCGAGCACCGGCTGAGCAGTACGTACCGGAAACTGCGCATCACCTCACGCAAGGAACTCCGCGAGTGGAGCCGGCAGATGGAAAAGGATAAAACGGATGCTGTATGAGCGGGAAACCGAACTCGCCCGCATCGAAGCCGCCGTACGCCGGGCGCAGGCGGGCCGTTCCTCCGCACTGCTCCTGGCGGGCCCCGTGGGCATCGGCCGGACCGCGCTCCTCCAGGAAGCCGGCGCCCATCCGCCCGATACTTTAAGAGTCCTGCGGGCCAACGCCGACCCCACGGAGCAGGACTTCGCCTTCGGCATCGTCCACCAGCTCCTGGGGCCCGACCTGGCCGGCGACCGGGGCGCGGGCGGCGCCCGGCCGGAGCACCCCGACGTCCCCGCCTGCGGAGACCGGGACGCTCCCGCCTCCGAGGCCGTCCTGCACGGCCTGCGGTCCGTGCTGGCCGAAGCCAGCGCCACCACGCCCGTACTCATCCTCGTCGACGACCTGCAGTGGGCCGACCTGCCCTCGCTGCGCTGGCTCGCCTACCTGTCCCGGCGCCCGCACGGGCTGCGCGTCGTCCTGGTGTGCACCCTGCGCGACGGCGACCCCGGCGCCCAGCACCCGCTCGTGCGCGACCTCGCGGACGCCGCCGACGTGCTGCGCCCCGCTCCGCTGTCGCTCGACGGCATCCGCGCCATGATCCACCACCACATGGGCGAACCCGCCGACGACAGCTACGCCACGGCCTGCCGCGAGACCAGCGGAGGCAACCCCATGTTCCTCCAGTCCGTTCTGAGCCACCTGGCCATGAGCGGCCACCGCCCCACCGCCGAACACGCCGGTGAGGTCCACGTGCAGGGCCCGGCGGAGCTCCGCGACCGCCTGGCCGCCTGCCTGTGCACCCAGCCCAAACCCGTACGCGACCTGGCCGCGGCCATCGCCGCCTTCGGCGACCACGGCGAGTCCGACCTCATCCGGCGCCACGCGCGACTGGACGTCGTCGGCTTCCAGCAGGCCCTGCGCACCCTGCACCACCTCGGCCTGCTCGCCCCCCACGGCACCCCGCGCTTCGTCCACCACGTCGTCCGCGACGCCGTCGACTGTGCCCTCACCGTCGACGAACGCGAACGCGCCCGGGACGCGGCGGCCGAACTCCTGCACCAGGCAGGCCGCCCCGCCGAACACGTCGCGGACCTGCTGATGGCCGTCACCACCACCGACCGCCCGTGGGCCGTACGGGTCCTGCGGACCGCGGCGCGCACCGCGCTGCGCCGCGGCGCGCCGGAGGCCGCCATCCGCTATCTGCGGCGCGCCCTGCTGGGAAGCACGGGCGGCAACGAGCGCGCCCGCCTGCTGATCGAGCTGGCCGGCGCCGAACGCGGCAGCGACCCCGCAGCCTGTGAACGCCACATCGGCCAGGCCGTCAGTCTCCTGCCCTCGGCCACCGACCGGGCCGCCGCGACCCTGCTCATCCCGCCCAACCTCCTGGGCGAGGCGCCGCCCTCGGCGGTGGACCTGCTGCGGCGCGTATCCGAGGACCTCGACCCCACGGCGGCCCACCAGGGAACCGCCCGCGAGATCGCCCTGCGCCTGGAGGCGCGCCTGTGGCACGCCGGGCACGAGAACCCGACGGAGGTGGCCGGTGCGGTGGAGCGCCTGCGCGGCCTGGGCACCCCGCCCCCCATGGACACCGGCGGCGCCCGCGAACTGGCGGCCGTTCTGACCAACGCGGCGGTGCTCTCCAGTGCCCTGCCGGCACCGGACGTCGCGGCACTGGCCCAGCAGATCATGGAGCGCGAGCCGCTGACCGCCGCCCGCGCCTGCATCGCTCTGCCGCTGGTCGCGGTGGCCCTGTACGCCACCGACTCGGCGGAGGGCATCAACGCCCGCCTGTCCTGCGAGCAGCGCTCCGACCGTCCCGACGCGGTGGTGCACGCCGAGAACGCCCTGCTCCAGCTCGCCAGCGGACGCCTGCCCCAGGCCCGCGAACAGGCCGACCGGGCCACCGAACTGGCCAACGCGGACTGGCGCGAGCCCATCACCGCGGTCCTGGCCGCGGTGGCCATGGAGTCCGGCGACATCCAGCTGATCGAGAGCCTCCTCGAAGACGCCGGGCAGCGCCGGACCAACAGCCTGGGCCTGACGGCCATGCTGCAACTCCTCAAAGCCTCGCTCGACGCCCGCCGCGGACGTGGGGCCCACGCGCTGGAATCCCTGCTGGCCTGCGGCCGCCAACTGGAGGCGGCGGGCTGGCGCAATTCCTCCCTCTACCCGTGGCGTCCCCGCGCCGTCGTCCTCCACCACCGGCTGGGCGAACCCCGGGCGGCCCTGGCCCTGGCGGAGGAGGAACTGGCCTGGGCGCGGCAGTGGGCGGCTCCCGTCGCCCTGGGCCGCGCCTTGCGTCTGAAGGCCCTTTTGCCCGGGGGAGGGGGAGTCCCCGCCCTGCGGGAGTCCGCCGAGGTCCTCCGCTCGTCCGCCAACGCGCTCGAACGGGCCCGTACGCTCCTCCAGCTGGGCCGTGCCATGGAGAGCGGCAAGGAGGCGAAGGCGGTGCTGCGCGAGGCCGCCGATCTCGCCACGGCCTGTGGCGCCCCCTGGCTGACCGAACGTGCCTACGTGGCGCTGGGTGCCACCGCCCCGAGCCCGGAGGTGTCGCTCACCCAGAGCGAGCGCAAGGTCGTCTCGCTGGTGGGGCGCGGCCTGACCAATCAGGAAATCGCCGATGAACTGGGCGTGACCACCCGTGCGGTGGAGAAGCACCTGACGTCCTGCTACCGGAAGTTGGGTGTGGCGGGGCGGCGTGAGCTGCTGGGGGGCCGAAGTGCGGGCGGGGTGTTCGCGGCGCACTGAGTTTGCGGAGGCGGGAACCCAGTGGGGGCAAGGGCTTACCGGTGGTAAGCGGTGCGGGATGTTCGGGGGGACCGAAAGGGCGGGGCGCGACCGTACCCCGGGGGAGGGCGACCACAGGTTTAGCGGTGGGGGGCCGGGTCGGCGTTGACGCTTGTCTGGACCTCTCCCTAGTGTCGATTGTGCCGAGGAGGTCGGAAATTCCCGGCAGCGGCCGGGCCCTTCCGGTCGGCCCGCGCGTAAATTCTCCGGTTTTCCCATTCTCGGTCGAGTTCTCTTGCGTTTCAGGTGTGCAGACGGGGGTTGGAAAGGATGTCACTCCCTTGAAGTTTTCTGCTCTGGTGGATTCCCCGCAGATATCAGCAGATCGGAGTGCGACCGGCGCTGTCGGTGTGCTCGACGGTCCGGCGCGGCGTGACGAGCGGCCGCCGTCCGACCGGCCCGGCGCGTGTATGGCCGTACTGGACCCGACGCTGACGATCCGTCAGGCCACTCAGGACTTCTACCGGCATTTCGCGACCCCCGACGCGCAGGACGTCGACGTCCTCGCCGCTTCCCCCTCCGATTCCTCGACCACGGCACCCGATGTCTGCGGGCGGGACTTCCGCGACCTGGTGCACCCCAGCGTGCGGCAGCCGCTCGTGCGGCAGTTCGAGAGACTCCTGACCGGCCGCTGTGACCGGTTCAGCTCGCACGTCGTGGCGCTGCGGTCGACGGGCGACGCGTTCACCGGCAGCCTCACGGCCACCACGGTGAGCGGCTACGCCCCCGGCCCGGCCGCGGTTCTCGTATCGATGCGGTCGGGGCAGAACACGGAGGGCGACGCGGTGGTGGCGCCCCGGAAGAAACTGCTCAGCGAGATCGACGCACGCATTCTGGAGGGAATCGCGGCGGGCCTGTCCACGATTCCGCTGGCGTCCAGGCTCTACCTCAGCCGGCAGGGCGTGGAGTATCACGTCACCGGACTGCTGCGGAAACTGAAGGTTCCCAACCGCGCGGCCCTGGTCTCCCGCGCGTACGCGATGGGAGTGCTGACGGTGGGGACCTGGCCGCCCCGGGTCGTGGACGGATTCATCAAGTAGCACACCCGCATTCCCGGGGTCCGCCGCGCGGACCCGCGGGCCGCGGCCTGCCCTGGGGGCCGGGCCCGGCCCGAAAGGGGACCGAGGGGACACGAGGCGCCGGGGGCACCGCGGAAC
>NZ_JBHWHY010000066.1:0-50801 GCF_042732265.1 Streptomyces sp. NPDC059788
GAAGAAGACCCGCGCCACCCCTCGCCGGCGCTAACCGGTCGGCTGCAACTGAGCCCGCTCCCGCAGGAGAGAGGTGCGCCGGCCGGCCACCGCGGGCTCCGGCGTGTCCGTGGCCCGGTCGTCCTCCTCCGGGTCGGGCGGTTCCCTGCGCACCAGGTGCGACAGGCGGCCGGACCACTCGCCCTTGGCCGTGCCGAGCGCCAGCTCGCCCAGGCGCAGCAGCTGGATGTCGGAGGTCCCGGCCGGGGCGCAGATGTGGTGGGCGTCGCGCAGATAGCGCTCCACCGGGCGGTCCGTGAACAGCCCGCAGGCGGCGTGGATGTCCATCGCGTCGCGCGCCGACTCCAGCGCGGTCTCGACGTTGACCAGCTTGGCGTTCATCAGCTCGGCGTCGCAGGGCAGGCCCTGGTCGAGCAGGTGGACGGCGTGGTAGGCGGCCAGTCTGGCGGTCAGCAGCCGGGACTGGACGCGGCCGAGCTTGATCTTGATGTTGCCGAGGTGCGCCAGCGGTTTGCCGTAGCGCTCCCGCTCCGCGCAGAACCGCGAGGTCTCGTCCAGCACGGCCTGGTGGATGCCGAGCGACACCGCGGTCAGGTTCGGACGTCCGTACAGCACGCTGGAGGAGTACGCGACGGACAGCCCGTCGCCCTCCTGGCCGAGCAGATTCGCCGCCGGCACCCGGCAGTTGTCGAAGAACAGCTCCCCGAAGCCGAAGCCGTGCAGCCCCATCGCCTGCCGCTGCTCGCCGACCCGGACGCCCGGCCGGTCCGCCTCCACCAGGAACGCCGACAGGCCCGAGGAGCCCTCGCCGGTCCGCATGACGACACCGTGCAGATCGCCGACGTGGCTGTTGCCGACGTAGATCTTGCGGCCGTTGAGGACGTAGTCGTCGCCGTCGCGGACCGCCCGGCTCGTCATGCCGAGCACATGGCCGCCGGACTGCGGCTCGGTGACCGCGATGGTCGGCAGGCACTCGCCCGCGGCGATGGCCGGCAGCCAGGTCTTCTTCTGCTCCTCGCTGCCGAAGTGGATGATCTTCGCGGCGCCGAGCTGGGACGCCTGCGCCATGGCGCCCATGGCGCCGCTCACCCGCGACAGTTCCTCGATGATCAGGGTCTTGGCCAGATGTCCGGCCCCCATGCCACCGTAGGCGCGGTGGACGGTCGCGCCGATCCACCCCTGGCGGGCGATCAGGCGCGACAGGTCGTGGCACACCGTACGGGCCGCCTCCATCTCGGCTATCCGGGGCCGGATCTCGCTCTCCGCGAAGTCCCGCACCCGGCGCCGAAGCGCTTCATGCCGCTGGTCGGTGAAGTAGCGATGCAAGACGAGCCTCCTACGCTGTACGCCCCCGCGCTCTGCCGCCCCCTGCTTGCCGGACGGCGCCCCCCGGGTGTTCGCCGCCGGTCACCGTGGCCCCCAGCCCTGCCGTTTCGAACGGTCATCGGTTGCTTACCTCGTGCAATACCCGTTGGCATACCTGTTGCACGGCGCATAAAACATCAACTCCGTGCATTTATGCGAGCAATGGGAGTGCGAAGAACACATTCACCACCCCTGTGGTTTACGGTGCGTGAAGCACGTCCGGCAGTGTTCCCGCGGGGTGGCGAAGAAAGGCGCGACGCCGGTGGTCCACGGCCCCCGCCGCCCCGCCGTTCGCAGGTTCCGAACCCCACCGACCATGGAGTCCGTCAGCCTCTGGAGGCACCTCATGACCGACGATCTGCGCCTGGGCGTCATCGGCTTCGGCCTGCGCGGCGATCTCGCGCTCACCGCCCACCGGCCGGGGTACGGCGCCCGGGTCGCCGCGGTGGCCGACACCGATCCGGACGCGTTGGCGTACGCCGCCCGACGCCTCCCCGGAGTCGAGACGTTCGCCGACCACCGCGCGCTGCTGCGCCACCCCGGTCTCGACGCCCTGCTCCTCCTCACGCCCGACCACACCCACGCGGACCTCGCGCGCCAGGCGCTGCGCGCGGGGCGGCCCGTCTTCGTGGAGAAGCCGCTGGCGACCTCGATAGCGGACTGCGACGCGATCCTGCGCACCGCCTTCGAAACCGGTACGCGGCTGTACGTCGGTCACAACATGCGGCATATGCCCGTCATCCGCCTGATGCGCGAACTGATCACGCGCGGTGACATCGGCCGCGTCAGAACCGTGTGGGTGCGGCACTTCGTGGGACACGGCGGCGACTACTACTTCAAGGACTGGCACGCCGAGCGGCGGCACACCAACGGACTGCTCCTCCAGAAGGGCGCGCACGACCTGGACGCGCTGCACTGGCTCGCGAACGGCTACGCGCGCCAGGTGCAGGCACTGGGCGACCTGATGGTGTACGGCGACCCCGCGATGCGGCGCGCCCCCGGGGAGCCCCGTCCGGAGGACTGGCTGGCGCACGACGCGCACTGGCCGCCCGGCAGCCAGCGCGGCCTGAACCCGCGGATCGACATCGAGGACGTCTCCCTGGTGAACATGCGCCTGGACAACGGCGTGCTGGCCGCCTACCAGCAGTGCAATTTCAGCCCGGACTACTGGCGCAACTACACGGTCATCGGCGACGCGGGCCGGCTGGAGAACTTCGGCGACGGGCCGGGCGGTTCGGTACTGGTGTGGAACTCCCGCCAGTCCGGGTTCCGCGCCGACGCCGACGCCGTGTACGGGCTGCCGTCCGGCGAGGCGGACGACGAAGGCGGGCACGGCGGCGCCGACCCGCTGCTCGTGGACGAGTTCCTGCGGTTCGTCCGGCACGGCGGGTGTACCGACACGTCGCCGGTCGCCGCCCGGATGGCGGTGGCGGCGGGGGACCGGGCCACCGCCTCGCTCCGCGACGGCGGCACCCCGCGTGAGGTGCCGCCCCTGGACCCGGAGCTGGTGGACTACTTCGAGCGCGGCCAGACCAAGGGGGCGTGAGGGAGCGCGGGAGGGCGGCGGGCGTTCACCACCCGCCGCCGCCCGCGTCCGTACGCCTCCGCGTCGTCGGGCGCGCCCGCTCGCGCTCTCAGTGGCCCGCCCCGCAGCAGGAGTCGCGCCGGTGCTGCCGCCCCACCTCCAGCCAGTGCGCCTCGCCCGCCCCGGCCCCGGCCGCGCGGTCCGCGGGCGCGGGGAAGGCCGCCACCAGGTCCCGCTGCTCGAACAGCCGCCCGCCCCGCAGCACCGCCGACGTACGCACCAGCGAGTCGAAGTCGGTGAACGGGTCGCCGTCCACGATCACCAGGTCGGCCAGCTTGCCTTCCTCCAGGGTGCCGAGGTCCCGGTCCGCGCCGAAGACACGGGCGGGCAGGACGGTGGCGGTGCGCAGGGCCTGCGCGGCGGTGAGCCCGTAGCGGTGCAGGGCGCGCAGCGCCAGGTGCAGATGCAGGCCGACCGGCGTCAGCGGCTGGTCCGTGCCCAGGGCGACGAGACCGCCGCCGCGCAGCACCCGCCGGTAGACGCCGACTTCGGTCTCGATGTCGCCCAGCTGTTTCGGGGTGGGCCGGTGGCCCGCGTTCTCCCGCGTCAGCGCGGCGTCCCACGGCGGCATGAGGGTCGTGACGCGGGCGTCGTCGGCGAGCCCGGGGTCGGCGCCCAGCAGGACGGAGGCGGTGAAGGGGGTGGCGATGAGGTGGAAGTCGGTGCCGGTGTAGATCTCCTCCACGTCCTGGTACGCGTGGCCGGTGGCGGACACGGCGTGGCCGAACTCCAGGCGCTGGGTGGCCTGGAGGTGTGTCGTCATGTCCTGGCCGAGCTGTACGCCGGGGGACAGCAGATGACTGCCCGACCGCACGCGCAGCCGCTGGTGCGCGAAGCGCGCGGCCTCCTCCATGATCCAGCCGGGGGCCCGTACGTACGTCTTGACGAAGTCCCAGTCGAGCCCCGCGCCCCGCTCCAGCGACCGGCGCAGGCCCTCCCGCGTGGCGTGGGCGCGGCCCATGCTGTAGGCGACGCGGCTGCCGTCCAGGAGCTCGCCGCAGGACAGCAGCCGGGGGCCGGCGAGGGTCCCGGCGGCGACGGCCTCCCGGATGCGGGCCTGTTCGTAGGAGAAGCCGCCGAAGGAGACGGCGGTGGTGATGCCGTAGGCGAGTTGCAGTGCGGTCTGCCGGCCGCCGTACGTCGTCTGCCAGGGGTGTGTGTGCGAGTCCCACAGGCCGGGGATCACTGTGCGCGCGGACGCGTCGACGCGGCGGGCGGCGCGTCGGCCGGCTGCCCGGCCGTGCGGCTCGACGGCGGTGATCCGGCCGTCCCGCACCACCAGGTCGACGTCCTCGCGCACCTCCTCGCCGGTGCCGTCCCAGAACCGGCCCGCGTGCACGACCGTGTCCCGGGCGCGCGTGCCCCGGTGGTCCAGGGACACCTTGACCGTACGGGCGGGGCCGCCGTCCACGCCGGTGAGCCGCAGCCGGCCGGCCGACAGGTACAGCAGGGTGCGGGAGTCGCCGGACCAGGACGGGTGGTCGGCGCACTCGTCGGTCAGCCGGCGAGGGGCTCCGTCGGGCGTGCCGTCCGGCCGTACGGGCAGCACCCACAGGGCGGATTCGGCGATCAGTGCCATCCAGCGGCCGTCCGGCGACCAGACGGGTCCCGAGTCGTAGCGGTCGGCGATGGACAGCAGCGTGTGACCCGGGTCCGGGGCGTGCAGCCGGTCCTTTCCGGTGCGGGTGTCGACGACCCGGATGAGGTTGTAGCCCTCGCGGAAACGGCGGTTGAGGCGGTTGCGGTCGCAGAAGGCCACGTAGCGGCCGTCCGGCGACCAGCTGGGACGGCCCGGCACGCCGCCGGCGCCCAGCGGCGCGGTCAGCGTCTCCTTGCCGTCGGCCAGGTCGCGTACGACGAGGTTGCCGGACATGTCGATCGCGGCGAGCCGGCCGCCGTCCGGGGACAGGGCGGGCTGCACCCGGCCCCCGCCGGCCAGCACCGTCTCCTCGCCGCTCGCCAGGTCGTGCCGGCGGACCGCGAACAGCCCCTCGCGGTCGTCGGCGTACACCAGGGAACGGCCGTCGCGGGCCCAGCCCGGCCCGAGGATGTAGCGGGTGGTGTCCGCCCGGACGAGCCGCCGGGGTCTGCCGCCGGAGGCGGAGACCAGCCACAGCGAGTTCAGCGCGGCGAAGGCCACCTGGCGGCCGTCGGGGGAGAGGGCGGGCAGGTGCACGCCGCGCACCGGGCGCGCCCCCGTGCGTTCGAAGCCGTAGTCCTTGACCTCGTGGCGGGGCCGCCGTACCGGCAGCTCGGCGGTGAAGGGAATGGTTTCCGCATCGTCCGGCGCGGCGGGCCGCAGCACCGTGAACTGTCCGCCGACGGTCAGCAGCAGCTCCTCGCGTGAGATCCAGCGCGGCGGTACGGGCTCCACGTCGCCGTCCACCGGGACCTCGGCGCCGTCCACGACGAGGGCGCAGGTGGCGCCGGGGCGCTCGGTGGTCCGCAGATAGGCGAGCCGGGCGGCACCGCCCTTCGCGGCGGGCGCCAGGGCCGGGACCATGGCCTGGGTGCCGGAGGCGGCGGTGTGCTCGGTGACGACCTCGCCGCCGCCGTCGGCCCGTACGGACGCGATGGTGCGGCCGGCCAGGGAGGTGCCCGACACCGTGCCGCGCACGAACCACAGCCGTTCACCGTCCGGCGACCAGGTGGGGTCGAAGTCCTCCCAGGCGCCGTCCTGGTGGGGGCCCGGCTGCCCGGCCCGGCCGGTGACCCGGGTCAGCTTCCGGGTCCGCAGGTCCAGCACCCAGATCCGGTACGGACTGCCCGTCACCGGATCACCGCCCCGCTCGGAGGCGAAGGCGAGCCGGGTGCCGTCCGGCGACCAGGCCGGGCCGCGGTCGTCCCACGGCCCGTCGGTCAGCTGCTCCAGGTCCGAGCCGTCGGGGCGCAGTGTCCAGATGTGGAAGCCGCCGCCGCGGTAGGCGCAGACGGCGACGCGGCTGCCGTCGGGGGAGTGGACGGGCCGGGTGGGTTCCAGGTCCGGCGGGGTCAGCGCCCGGGCCTCGCCGCCGTCGCGCGGCAGGGACCACAGGACGTTCTGGACCTCGGCGATCAGCCGGTCGCCGGCGGGGGAGAGGGAGGCGGCGCCGTTCGTGGCGGCGGTGAACGAGAGGGTGGGCAGGCCGGCGGCGTCGGCGCCGGCGGCGTGGGCGGTGGCGGCGAGCGGGCCCGGGAGCCCGGCCAGGCCCGTGACCGCCGCGGCCGAGGCCGTGCCCTGCAGGAAACTGCGCCGGGACAGGGGCCGCGGGAAGCGCGCGGCCCGGGAAGCGTCGGCAGATCTGTCCGTGGTGTCCAACGGTCCTCCAGCCATGGGGGGTTGCGTGGGTCGGTGGCCTGCGGCGAACCGACTGATCGTGTCACGCGCCGACGGCCCGGGGTCAACACCTGACGGGCGCGTCCCTTGGCCGCTCGCGGGTTCCGGGGGAGAGTGGGGGCCGAAGATCCGCGGCGGCCTCCCGGAAGCGGTCCGCCCCGGCCGTCCCGTGCCCCGTCCGTTCCGGCAGTCAGGAGAGTGCGCCATGCAGGCCGTGCAGCAGGATTTCCACCAGGCCCCGGACGGCGCCCGCATCGCCACGTACACCTGGCTGCCGGAGTCCGGGCAGCCGCGCGCCCTGGTCCAGATCGCCCACGGCGCGGCGGAACACGCCCGGCGCTACGACCGGTTCGCGCGCTTCCTGACCGGCCACGGCTACGGAGTGATCGCCTCCGACCACCGGGGCCACGGCGCGACCGCTCCTTCCACCGGCGGCCTCGGCGTCGTCGGTGACGATGCCTGGCGCGCCGTCGTCACCGACCTCAAGCACATCGGCGACCGGGCCGGCGCGGACCACCCCGGCCTGCCGCTGGTCCTCCTCGGGCACAGCATGGGCTCGATGCTGGCCCGCGACTACGCCCAGGAGTACGGCGCCGACCTGGCCGGGCTGATCCTCACCGGCGTCCTGCGCAGCCTGCCCGGCGCCGAGGTCGAGAGCGGCGCGGCCGCCCTGGAGGCGGAGATCGCCGAAGGCGGCCGCGCCGCCCTCTCCGGCTTCGTCCCGGACCTCTTCGGCTCCTTCAACGACCCGTACGAGCCCCGCACCGGCTTCGAATGGCTCTCCCGCGACACCGCCGAGGTGGACCGCTACGTGGCCGACGAGGAGTGCGGCTTCCCCTTCAGCGCCGGGCTGTCCCTGGACTGGGTACGGGCGGTCCGCAAGGTCAACGACCCGCGCAACCTCGCCCGCGTACCGCTCGGGCTGCCCCTGCACATCGCCGTCGGCGACCAGGACCCCTGCAACCAGCGGCTGACGCACGTCGCCGAACTCCTGGAGGACTTCCGCTACGTGGGCCTGCGCGACCTGACCTGGCGGGCCTACCCCGGGGCCCGCCACGAGATCCTCAACGAGACCAACCGCGACGAGGTCCAGCGGGACCTGCTGGCGTGGCTGGACGAGCGCGTGTAGGCCCCGGCGTACGGCGTGCCGCGTACGGCCGTCACCGGGCGAGGAAACCGGTGATCCGCTCGCGCAGCGACCGGGCGTCCAGGCCCTGGCCCGCCAGATGCTCGTCGAGCTGCCCGTAACGCCGCAGTTCGCGGCGTCCGACGCCCAGACCGAGGACGCGGTGCGGCACGTGCTCCAGCGCGTCGTTCGCGTGCCGGGTCGAGGTGCCCTCGTGGTACGGCTCGACGATCACCACGTCCGCCGCCGTGCTCCCGGCGACCGCGCCGCGCAGGGCCGCGGCGTCGAAGGGCCGCACGGTCGTCGCGTACAGCACGGTCACGTCCAGGCCCTCGGTCGCGGCGAGGACGTTGTCCAGCATCGGGCCGACCGCCAGCACGACTGCGCCGCGCCCTTCGCGCAGCGTCAGGAAGCGTGCCCCGTCGACCGGCCGCGGCGCCTCGTTGCTCTGGACGGACAGCCGTACGTAGACCTTGTCGTCACCGGCCGCGGCGGCGTGCCGCAGCAGCGTCTCGGCCTCGTCCGGATGGCCGGGGACGTGCATGGTCCAGCCCTCCAGGCTGTCCAGCAGGGCGATGTCGCCCGGCGCCATGTGGGTGAAACCGCCGGCCGGCCAGTCGTAGGAACCGGCGGCGCTCACCAGCACCCCGCCCACGCCCTGGTGCCCGAAGTCCAGCTTCACCTGCTCGAAGGGGCGCTCCACCAGGAAGCTGGCGAAGGTGTGCACGACGGGCCGCAGCCCGGCCAGGGCGAGCCCGCCGCCCACCCCGACGAGCAGCTGCTCTCTGATGCCGACGTTCACCACCCGCCGCGGGTGGCGTTCGCGGGCGGACCGGAAGCCGTCGGCGCCGATGTCGGCGAGCACGACGGCCAGCCGTGGGTCCTTGTCGAGCAGTTGGGTGGTGACCGAGGCGAAGCGTTCACGCATGGTGTCCATCAGATGTTCCTTCTCGAAGTCGGTGCGGCGGCGGTGCGGCGATGGGGGCGCGGCGTGCGCGGGCGTGCGTACGGATACGGGTGCGGCTCAGGACGCCTTCGGCTTCGGCTCGCCCGAGTACTCCTTGGGCTCCACCCGGGCGACCACCGCGTGCGGCCGGTCCGGGTGGGGTGCGGTGAACGCCGCGTACAGGGCCTCGTGGTCGCGCCCGTCCACGGTCGTGGCGGACCAGCCGGCCGCCTCGAAGCGGGAGGCGATACCGCCGCGCCAGCCGTGCGTCGACGAGGAGTTGTCGACGACCAGCGTGTGCAGCCGGGACAGGCCGGCGGCGCCCGCGTACGCGAGGGCCTCGTGGTTGCTGCCCTCGTCCAGCTCCGCGTCGCCGACCAGCACCCACACGGCCGGGCCGGTGCGGCCCTGGGCGCGCAGCCCCAGCGCCGTGCCGACGGCGAGCGGCAGCCCGTGCCCCAGCGAACCGCTGCCGATCTCCGCGCCGGGCACCAGCAGCCGGTCCGGGTGGTGGCCGAGCGGCGAGTCGTACGAGCCGAAGCCCGGCAGCCATGCGGCGGGGAAGAAGCCCTTGGCGGCGAGCACCGCGTAGTAGGCCATCGGGCCGTGCCCCTTGGAGAGCAGGAAGCGGTCCCGGTCCGGGTCCTGGGCGGTGGCGGGGGAGACGCGCAGCACCCGGTCGTAGAGCACCCACAGGGCGTCGAGGGTGGAGGTGGCGGCCGGGCCGTGCTTCTCGTCGCCGGTCATCAGGCTCATCAGGCGGGGGAGAGCGGCGAAGTCCGCGTCCCGCGACGCGGCGGAGGGTGTGGTCGTCGTCATGGAAGAGAGCGTGCAACTTCAAGGACGCTTGAAGTCAAGCACTAGGCTGCGGGCATGACCTCACCCCACGACCGCCTGCCGATCGGCGAACTCGCAGGCCGTAGCGGACTGGCCGCCTCCGCGCTGCGCTACTACGAGGAACTGGGCCTGATCCACTCCGAGCGCACCGGCGGCGGACAGCGCCGCTTCACCCGCGCCACCCTGCGCCGCATCGCCTTCATCCGGGCGGCCCAGGTGGTCGGCCTCTCCCTGGAGGAGACCGGCGCGGCCCTGGCCAGGCTGCCGCGGGACCGGGCACCCAACGCCGCCCAGTGGAACAGCGTCGCCCGCACCTGGACCCGCCGCATCGACCAGCAGATCGCCGAACTCCAGAAGCTGCGCGGCCAGTTGTCCAGCTGTATCGGCTGCGGCTGCCTCAGCCTGCGCAAGTGCGGCCTGTACAACCCGCAGGATGCCGCGGCCGAGAATGGGCCCGGCGCCCGCTATCTGCTGGGCGACCGCCCCGAGGCGCCCGGAGCCGGGCCCCCTGTCGCCGGGGCGCCGCGCGTCACACCTGACCCGGCTTGAAGACGTCCTGCTCGATGAGGAGCTTGTCGATCCTGGCCTTGTCCACCCGGTTGGTGACCTCCTCGACCTCCTGCCGGTCCCGTACGCATTTGGCCAGCGTGAACGCCGACGAGACCACGAAGATCAGACCGAGCCCCAGGAACCCGCGCTCCCAGGCGCCCACGGGCAGCTTGACGATGCCGACGGTCACGGCGACCAGGGAGAGTCCGAACGAGATCGCGGACTGCACGAAGAAGGCGGTGGTCGTCGGCCGCTGTATCGAAGGAGTGGTCATGCGCGTAGCGTGCCGCCGGTCCGCCGGGAGCGCATGAGTACGCGTACTCACGCGGGCGCGCGGCCGCGCCGGCGAGCCCGGCACCGCCGCGCGGGCCCGCTGCCCGAAACCTGGCGGTGGACACCCCCTGACATGCGGTATTGTTCTCATGCACGGCCAGCCGGGGGAAAAACCCGGGCCGGACGGGCATCGGGACGTGGCGCAGCTTGGTAGCGCACTTGACTGGGGGTCAAGGGGTCGCAGGTTCAAATCCTGTCGTCCCGACCAGCGTTTTCGCAGGTCGTAGGCCGTTCTCGCAGGAATGCGGGAGCGGCCTTCGCGGCGTTCGCGCGCGACGCCTCGGCCGGGGCCGGCCGAGGGGACCCTCGTATGCTCGCCGCATGAGGCGCACTTCCTTTGCCGACTGGCCCTGCTCGATCGCGCGCACCATGGACCTGCTGGGCGACTGGTGGACGCCGCTGGTCCTGCGCGAGGCGTTCTACGGGATCCGGCGGTTCGACGCGTTCCAGCGCGAGCTGGGCATCGCCCGGAACACGCTGACCGACCGGCTGCGCCGGCTGGTGGACGAGGGGCTGCTGGAGAAGCGCCCCTACCAGCGCGACCCGGTGCGCTTCGACTACGTCCTCACCGAGAAGGGCCGGGACTTCTTCGGCGTCCTCGCGGCCATGAACCAGTGGGGCGACCGCTGGCTGGCCGGCGCCGACGGGCCGCCGGTCCTCTTCCACCACGAGCGCTGCGGTCAGGACAGCCACGCCGAGGTGGTCTGCGCCGGATGCGGCGAACCGATGACGGCCGCGGACACCCGGCCGCGGATCGGCCCCGGATATCCGCGGCGGCTGGCCGAACGGGCCGACGTACGGCGGCGGTTCGGGGACTGACCCCGGTCGGCTCCGGCTTGGAATCCTTGGCCGCGCGTCCCTCTTTCCCCGCTTTTCCCTGTCCATAAGTGGACTGGTGCGCGATATCGCGCGCGTGACAGGATGCGGGCTGCGGTTTCGGCGGTGACAACTGCGTGCGGGGCGCGGGCGGCCGGAACCCGGGGGAGCGAAGCCGGGGGGCGGATGCTGATGGGGGGCGTGCGGACCGGGAGCGGGGCGCGGAGCACGCGCACGCGACGAGGGAACCGCCTGCGCGCGGGCGTACGGGCCCGGCGGGCGCGATACCGGTGCGAGCGGCCGGGCGGCACGGCCCAGGGCCCGAAGGCCCGCACCGCCGACGGGGACAAGACCTTCCACGGACTCCGGACCGCTTCGCGGCACCGGACACACCTCGTGCCGTACGCACCCGGCCGTCCGCCGCCGGGGCGCGACACGGCCGGCGCCGGTGGAAAGGACGGCGCCGCGCGCGGCGCCGGAACGGCCGACTCGGACGGGGGATCGAGTGTTTGACGTGCTGTATCTGAGCTTGGGTGTGCTGGCCTGGACGGTCGTCGCCTTCAAGATCCGCACCTGGCTCCGCGACCGCGGCGACGCCGATCTGAGGCTGACCTGCGTGATGAGCGCGGGGGTAGCGACGGTGTTCCTCTTCTCCGCCCCCAGCGTCTACCAGTGGTTCGACCGGCTGACCGGCGTGCCGAACCTCGCCATGGTCTTCCTCTACTCCGCGGTCGTGGTGTTCGCGGCCGGCGCCTTCGTCCTGCTGCTGCGCTGGAACGGCGGCGGTGGTGCGGCGGGCCGCGCGCGGGCCCGGCAGCGGTCCCGTAGGGCTGTGGCGGTCGTGGCCGTGGCCTGGGCGGCGGCCGTGGTCTGCTTCGTCTTCGGGCGGCCCGACGATGTCGAGCATCCCCGCGATTTCAGTACGGCCTACACCGGATCGCCCGGCGTGATGACGTTCCTGGTGCTGTATCTGGCCATTTTCGGCACGAGCCTCGCGGGCCTGGGCACCCTCTGCCCGCGCTACGCCGGCCGGCTCGGTACCTCCTGGCTCGCCCGCGGCCTGCGGGTGCTGGCCGCGGGCTGCTGGCTCGGCCTGGCCTACTGCGCCTGCAAGCTGGTCGGCTTCGCCCTGTCCTGGGCCGGCCGCGAGGCGCTGTGGCTCTCCGACGGAGTGGCGTCGCTGAGCGCCATGGCCGGCGCGGTCCTGGTGCTCGCCGGGCTCGCGCTGCCCGCCGCGGGCCCCCGGGCGGGCGCCTGGCGCCGGATGCGCCGTCTCCAGCCCTTGTGGAAGGACGTCACCGCGCAGGCCCCCGAGGTGACCGCGCGGCGGACGCACTGGCCGTTCGCCGACCTCCAGTGGCGCGCGGACCGGCAGCTCGCGGAGATCCGGACCGTACAGCGCGGCATCCGGCGGTACGTGGAATCGGACACGATCGACATCGCGCGCGAGCGCGGGCGCGCGGTGGTGGCGGACGAACGGCAGCTGGCGGCCGTCGCGGAGGCCGCCGCGCTGCGCCGCGGGCTGGAGAACCGGGCGATCGGGCTGGTGCCCGTCCTCGGTGCCGACAGTGTGGTGGTGCGGGTGGAGGGGTGGCCGGGGGAGCGCGGCGGGGTCCGGGCCGCAGGGGGCCGGGAGCAGCTGACGGACGGCCGTCCCGGCGGCGCCGGGTCCGGACGCTTCGCCGAACTGGCGGCGGAGTTCGAGCACTTGGCGCGGGTGGCGGATGTCTACCACTCCCCGCTGACCGACACGGTGCTCACCGAACTGCGGCAGCGCAGCGCGGCGCGGCGGCACTGACCGAAACGGCCCGCCGGCCGCCCGCCGCCCCGGCGCCCGCCGTGTCTAGAGTCGTGGACCATGCAGAAGACCGCCGAGACCGGCCCCGACGACCTGATCGACGTGACACACCTGCTGGACGATCCGTACGCCGGCTACGCCGCGCTGCGCGAGGCCGGGCCCGTACACCGCATCGCCGGCCCCGACGGGCAGCCCGCGTGGCTGGTGACCCGGTACGAGGACGTGCGCAGGTGTCTGTCCGACCCGCGGCTCTCGCTGGACAAGCGCCACGCGCACGGCGGCTACCGCGGTTTCTCGCTGCCGCCCGCCCTGGACGCCAACCTGCTCAACATGGACCCGCCGGACCACACCCGGGTGCGCCGCCTCGTGGCGAAGGCGTTCACCCCCGCCCGCGTCGAGAAGCTGCGGGCGCCCGTGCGGCGGCTGGCCGACAGCCTGCTGGACGCGGTCGAGGGCGCCGGCCGGACCGACCTGATGGAGAGTTACGCGGGCCCGCTGCCCATCGTCGTCATCTGTGACCTCCTCGGCGTGCCGGAGCGGGACCGTCCGGACTTCCGCGCCTGGACGGACGCGCTGATCGCGCCCGACCCGGCCCGGCCGGAGGAGGCCAAGCAGGCCGTCGGGGCGATGATGCGCTACTACACCCGGCTGATCGCGGCGAAGCGGACCGCGCCGGGGGACGACCTGCTGTCCGACCTGATCATGGTCAGGGACGGCGGTGCGGAGGGCGGCGCGGACCGGGGCGCGGACGGCGGTACGGGCCCGGCCGCGGCGCCGGACGCCGCCGGGGACCGGCTCACCGAGGACGAACTCACCTCGCTGGCCTTCCTCCTCCTGTTCGCCGGTTACGAGAACACCGTGCACCTCATCGGCAATTCCGTGCTCGCGCTGCTGGACCACCCCGAACGCCTCGCGGCGTTGCGTGCGAATCCAGCCGAACTATCGGGGGCCGTGGAGGAGTTCGCGCGCTACGACGGACCGGTCGCGCTGGCCATCCGCAGGTTCCCCGTGGAGGACGTGGAGATCGGCGGCGTACGGGTGCCCGCGGGGGAGACTGTGCTGCTCTCCCTTGCCTCGGCGGACCGGGACCCGCACCGCTTCCCCGCCGCCGACACGCTGGGGACGGACCGCGACGCGGGAGGCCACCTCCAGTTCGGCCACGGCATCCACTACTGCCTCGGCGCGGCCCTGGGGCGGATGGAGACCGAGACCGCCATCGACGCTCTCATCAGCCGTTTTCCCGGTCTGCGGCTCGACATCGCGCGCGCCGACGTACGCCATCGCCGTACCCTGCGCGCACGTGGCCTGATCTCGCTCCCCGTCGCCTGGTAATCGCGGGACGAACAAGTTTTTGAGGCATAACCGTTCCTTCATGCGGTAGAAAGGTCGTGAGGCCCGCCCGGTGTGCATCCCCCGTCGCACCGGGCGGGTCCTCGTGTGTACGGGGCGGGCGCGGCCCGGGTGCCGCGCCGCGCCGTACGGCGTCCGCCCGCCGCGCGCCTCCCGGCCGGCCGTAGCCGCCTGTGAGCCTTTGGCCCTCGCCGCCTTCGTCGCCCGGCTTCCCCCGCTCTCCTCGCGTGTTTCGGCGCTTCGGCCGTCTGGCGTAGGCCCGTCTGCGGCCGGGGTGCGCGCTTCCTAGCGTGAAGGCATGGCAATTGACACGCTTTTGTCCCGGAATGCCGGTGCGCTGGCCGTCATCGCCGCCACCGGTCTGACGCTCACCTCCATACCGGCGGTGGCCCATGCCGAGGAGGCGGCGGCGACCCGGCAGGCCGCGGACCGCGGGACGGGGGCGGCCGGACCGGCGGCGGACCGGCTGGCGGACCGGACGGGGCGCGAAGTGGTGGGGGCCGGGGCCCCCGCGCTGCCCGCCGGGGTGTCCGGCCGCTCCTGGACGGTCACGGACGTCCGTACGGGCGATGTGCTGGCGGCCAGGAACGCGCACCAGCGGCTCGCGCCCGCCAGCACCCTCAAGACCCTGTTCGCGGTCACCGTCCTGCCCAAGTTCCGTGCGCAGGCCGTCCACAAGGTCACCCCGAAGGAACTGGCGGGCATCGGTCCGGGCAGCAGCCTCGTCGGCATCCAGGAGGGCCGCCGCTATCAGGTCGCCGACCTGTGGCGCGGCGTCTTCCTGCGCTCCGGCAACGACGCGGTACGGGTGCTCGCCTCGATGAACGGCGGCTGGACGGCCACCGCCCGCGAGATGCAGGCCAGAGCCCGGCAACTGGGCGCCCGCGACACCACGGTGAAATCCCCGGACGGGTACGACAGCCCGGGGCAGGTCTCCTCGGCGTACGACCTGAGCGTGTTCGGCCGCGCGGGGCTCGCCAACGCGGACTTCGCCGCGTACTGCGCCACCACGACCGCCCGGTTCCCCAGCAAGGGCAGTCCCTCCTTCGAGATCCAGAACACCAACCGGATGCTGTCCGGCTCGAACGGGATGCGGCGCTACCCCGGCATCGTCGGCGTCAAGAACGGCTACACCAGCAACGCGGGCAACACCCTGATCGCCGCGGCGGAACGGGGCGGCCGTACCTTGCTGGTGACGGTGATGAGCCCGCAGTCGGGCGCGTCCAACGCCGTCTACAACGAGGCGGCGTCGCTGCTGGACTGGGGTTTCAAGGCCGCGGGCAAGGCCCGCCCGGTGGGCTCCCTGCAAGCCGCGGCCGCCACGCCGGGCGGCCGGACCGCCCCCTCGGCCGACGGTGCGCGCGGCGGCGCCGGACGCCATGCCGCGACGGTGCGGCCGGTCGCCGCCGAGGTCTCCCGCGAGGCCGGGCGGTCGTCGGAGGCGACGCTGTGGGCGCTCGCGGGGGGCTTCGCCGTGGCCCTGGCGATCGGTGCGATCTTCGGCTGGCGGATGTACGTACGCGGACGGCGCACGCCAGGGGGCGGCGGCTCCTGAGCAGGCCGCTCCCCCGGACGCACGCGGGTGCACGGCACCGTCGTGATCCGGCCATGATGCGGCCGGGACCGGTGGGCCGATCCGTACGGCCGCCGCCCTGGGCGCACACCGCCCCGTCGCGCCCTGCACAATCGAAGCGTGAACGTGACGCGACGCGACGAGGGCGGCGACCCGGCCTGCTGGCTGGACCAGGTGTGCCAGGAGTGCGGCCGTATCTCGGACCGTCCGGCGGAGCCCGGCTGCGAGCACTGCGGGGCCGGGACCGGGGCGGAAGCCGTGCCCGGCGCCGCGACCGCGGCGGACCCGCCGGAACCGGAAGGACGGAGCATGGCTGCCCCCGACCCGAACGACACCCGCGGCGGCGTCCGCGACCGTGACCCCGAGGGCCGGGCCCGCAACGCCCGGCCGCGGGACGGCCTCGGGCGCCCGCTGCCGTACGGCGCTCCGGGCGTGGCCCGGCAGCCCGAGGGCGTCGAGCGCAGCCCTCACCAGGCGCTCACCGAGGCCCAGGACCTCCTGGACCGCGGAATGCCCTTCCACGCCCACGAAGTGCTGGAGGACGCCTGGAAGATGTCGCCCGAGCCGGAGCGGCAGCTGTGGCGCGGCCTCGCCCAGCTCGCCGTCGGCCTCACCCACGCGGCCCGGGGCAACGCCAAGGGCGGCGCGACGCTGCTGCTCCGGGGCGCCGGCGCCATCGCTCCGTACGCGGACACCGTCCCGTACGGCATCGACGTCCCCGGGCTCACGGCCTGGGCGCGCGACCTGGCGGACCGGACCGACGGGCCGGTGGCGGCGGCCGGGAACGCGCCGCGCCTGTGCGCCGGCGACGTCCCCCGGGCGGGCGAGTAGCGGACCGGTCCCGGTCAGCGCACCAGTGCCGGTGACGAGGCCCCCGCCACCCGCAGGGCCGGGGTGCCCGTGCCGTCCGCGGGGACGGTCCAGACGTCGCTGCCCTTCCCGTCGCCGCCCGGCAGCGCGTAGCCGAGCGTGTGGTCGTCCAGCCAGGCGGCCTGGTCGTCCACGCTGCGCTCCTCCGCGAGCGGCCGCTCCCGCATCGTGCGCAGGTCCAGCACGTACAGCCGCCAGGGGGCGCGTGCGCCCTCCCGTACCCGCTTCTTGAACGCGAGACGGGTGTTGTCCGGCGAGAGGGACGGGCACTCCACGTTCTCGCGCAGTGTGCGGGCCGCCCAGCGGCGCATGTCGCCCTCGACGAGGTAGGTGCGGCCCTTGGTGGAGACCGTGGCGTAGAAGCGGTTGTCGTCGCGGGCGAAGGTGACGCCCCAGTAGTTGACGTCGGGGGAGTGGTAGCGGCGGCCGTCGAGGGTGAGCGGGATGTCCTCCATGTTCTTGACCAGATAGCCGGTGCGGGTGTCGAGGATCGAGGTGCGGGTCGAGAAGGACGTGGTGGCGTACGAGTCGCCGGTGGCGAACATCGTCCAGGACAGCATCCGGCCCGAGGCGGAGACCCGCGCCCGGTTGGGGATGCCGGTCAGGGCGATACGGCGCTGCTCGCGCAGCCGCCCGTCCAGCACGACGGCGTACGCGGCCGGGGGGATGCCGGGGCGGCGCTGGAGGCACAGGGCGGTGCCGCCGGCCGCGTAGAAGCGCTCGCAGGCGGGGCCGCCGGTGGTGCGGTGGTCCGCGGCCGGTGCCCGCATTGCCGCGACGCCGGGAGAGGTGGCAGTGGCGGGAGCGGCGGCCAGGCGTGCGACCCGGCCGGCGCCCTCCCCGTCTCGCGTACTGCGGAAGTACAGCTGCCCGTGGTCCAGGCCGAACGCCGAGGGCGTGTCGGCGGGTTCGGCACGCCGGGCCGCCGTCACCGTGTAGACCACGGCGACCGTGGCGAGGACGGCCGTGGCCACCGCTACGGCGACGACGCGGGCGCGCATGGAGAATCCGGCCGGGCCCTTACGGGCCTCGTCCGCCACGTCCGCCGTCTCCGGTGAACGTGCCGTGTCTGTCACGACCACTACGACCGCCTCTCCGTACGGGGAAGCAGCGCGACGGCACCCGCCAGCGCGGCTGAGAGGACGACGACGGCTGCGACCAGTGCGGGCCCGCTGCCCCACAGCGTCCAGGCGGCGCCGAAACCCGCGGCGGCGAGAAGACGGGACAGCGCCTGTCCCGTCTGTAGCAACGCCATGCCGCTCGCCCGCCGTGCCGCCGGCAGGGCCGGGCCGGCCAGCGCCATCAGTACGCCGTCGGTGGCCGCGTAGAAGACACCGACCAGCAGCAGCACACCGGCCAGCAGGACGGTCCCGTCACCGACGGCCAGCAGCACGTAGGCGGCGAGCAGCGCCACGTGCCCGAGGAGGAAGGGGACCCGCCGCCCGATGCGGTCACCGAGGCGTCCGGCGGGCACCGCGAGCAGCAGGTAGACCGCGGCGGTGCCGAGCGGCAGCAGCGGGAACCAGCGCACCGCGAAGTCCAGTTGCCGCTGGAGCAGCAGGTAGACGAACGAGTCGCCGATGGTGGCCGCGCCCAGCAGGGCGGCGGCCAGCATGATGCGCCGGAAGGCGGCGTCGCGCAGCGGCTCGGTGATCCTGGCGCGCAGCGGGGCCCGCGGCCCGGCGGCTGCGGCCACCGGGCCCAGGGCGGCCCGCCCCGGGACGAACGCGACCAGCAGCAGCACGCCCAGCAGCCCGACGCAGAAGCTGACGACGAACACCGCGTCGTAGGCGTCCGCGGTCGCCCACAGCAGCGCGAACGCGGCGAGTGGGCCGAGCAGCGCGCCCGTGGTGTCCATCGCGCGGTGCACGCCGAACGCCCTGCCCAGGGTGTCGGGCGGGCTGCTGAGCGAGATCAGCGCGTCGCGCGGGGCGGTCCGTACGCCCTTGCCGATGCGGTCGGCGGCGATCGCGGCGCTGATCCCGGCCGTGCCGCCGCCCGCGAGCAGCAGGCCCAGCCGGGACAGCGCGGACAGCGCGTACCCGGTTCCGGCCACGAGCTTGTGCCGTCCGCCGCGGTCGGCGGCGTGTCCGCCCACCAGCCGGACGAGCGCGGTGACGCCGTTGTAGAGCCCGTCCAGGAACCCGAACTGGAGGGGCGACAGGCCCAGTTGGAGGACGAAGTAGAGCGGCAGCACCGCGGTGACCATCTCGGAGGAGATGTCGGTGACCAGGCTGACCGTGCCGAGCGCGAGGACCGGTCCGGCGACGCGGCCGCGCGTCAGCTGCGAGGTGGCGGCGGCCGCGCCGGTGGTGGCGAGATACATGGTGGGTGGGTCCCGGGCCGGTCAGTGGCACCGGTAGGACGGGCTGCTGTCCTTCGTCTTGCCGTCGGTGCCGACCAGGTCCCAGGAGTAGCCGTCGTCGGTGAAGTTCAGCTTGATCACGCCGAAGGTCTTCGTCAGCCGCTTCTCGCTGTTCGGCTGGACCTCCTCGATCTTGTACGGGTTGGCGCCGCCCATCCCGGCGAGCAGTTCGACCAGCCCGTCCGGGTCGGCCTTGCCGTCCGGGTTCTGCGGCGCGAAGCGCTCGTAGTGGTGGTCGTGCCCGTTCAGGACCAGCTCCGCCTTGGCGTCGTACAGCAGCTTCCACACCGAGCGGCTGACCGGCTGGTTGCCGTGCTCGCCGGAGGAGAACAGCGGGTGGTGCCAGTAGGCGGCGACGCACTTCTTGGAGTTGTCGGCGAGGTCGTTCTTGAGCCACTTGGTCTGCGCGGAGTCCAGGCTGTTGGAGTCCAGCGCGATGAAGTGCCAGTTGCCGTGGTCGAAGCTGTAGTAGCTCTTGCCCTGGGGGTAGGCGACGGAGCCGAAGTAGGACTTGTAGCCGGACAGCTTGCCGGCCGGGTCGTACGTCTCGTGGTTGCCGGCGACCGGGTGGGTCTTCGCCTTGAAGGCGCCCCAGGACGTGTCGTAGTACTTCTGGAAGTCCTTCAGCCGGGCGTCGTCGTACTGGTTGTCGCCCATGGTGAGCACGAAGGCCGGGTCGATCTTCTTGACCTGGGCCGCGGTCTTCGGGTGGACGCAGCTGCTGCTGCTCGCGGTGCACTGCTCGGCGATGTCACCGGCGGCGACGGCCGTGAAGCCGCCGGCCCGCGCCGCGGTCCGCTCCGGCGCGGCGTCCGCCTGTCCGGCCGGCGACCACAGCAGCGCACCGCCGACGAGCGCGAGGACCGCGCCCGCCGCGGTGGGTATGCCGGTGCGGGGGTTGCGGAGGAAGGGTCTGGCCGGGGGCGTGGTGCGGGACTTCGCGGCGCGGGGGGTGGGCGTCATGTCCGTCTCCTCGGTCGGCGGAGGTGCCGTTCGGAGGAATCTTGACGACAGCGCATGTACGCGTCAATAAGTCCGGCGGAGAATAGTTAGGAAACTTTCCTACTCACTGCGGCGCCGTGCCGCTACACCAACTCCGCCGCGTAGAAGCACAGATGGTCCTTGATCTGCCCGACCGCGGACTTCGGCGCAGGGTACGCCCACGCGATGTCCTCCGGGCCACCGGAAAGCGACCAGTAGGAGGCATCTCCCTTGAACGGGCAGTGGGTGCGCGTCCCGGACGGGACGAGCAGATCGGTCCGTACGTCCTCCGGCGGCAGGTAGTAGCGCACCGGATAGCCGGTCTCGTGGAGCAGCAGCGGGCGGCGGCTGTCGGCGACGACCTGGCCGTCGTGGACGACGCGGACGTGGTCGGTGCCCTGTTCGACGGTGATGCGGTGACCTGGTACGGACGGCATGGTGTTTCCTCTCCGGACGGGGCGCGCGGGGCGCCGCGCCCTCAGGGTCGCACCGCGGAGCGGGCGCGCGGCCGAACCCGGCCGCGTGCCCGCTCCGCGATCCATGTGGCACACCGTGCAACGCGCCCTCAGACCGTCCGGATTCCCCGCCCCGCCCACTCCGGAGCCGGGCCGGCCGAGGCCGTCAGCCGCTCGTACGCCTCGTCGGGCAGCGGCGTGGCGCGGCCCTCGTCCTGGTGGACGTGCAGGGCGAAGATCTCCTCCGTGGCCACCGGGTCGCCGGACGCGTCGCCCACGTACATCTCGTGGACGAAGCGCACCTTCTTCGCGCTCGCGCCCAGCACCGTCGTCCGTACGACGAGTTCGGCGCCCCGCGGCACCTCCGCGAGATAGCGCACGTGCGCCTCGACGGTGTAGAGCGAGTGGCCGGTGCGGGCGCGGTAGTCCGCGTCGAGTCCGGCCGTGTCCATGAGGGCGTCGGTGGCGAAGCCGAAGACCAGGACGTAGTACGCCTCGGAGAGGTGGCCGTTGTAGTCGATCCAGTCGTCCTGGACCGTCCGCCGGAACAGCGGCAGGAGCGCCGTCACCGGGCGGTCCCGTCCAGCCGGCCGGTCGCCCGCAGCACGTCGATGACGCCCTGGTCGCGCTCGGCGACGAGCTGGGCGTACGTACGGCCGTCGGCGGCCCGGTCACAGCCGTCGACCACCGCGTCCCGCAGCGCCCGGTCCAGCTCCGGCGCCTCCAGCCGGGTCCAGGGGGACTTCAGCGACGGACCGAAGTGATCGAGCATGTGCGCCATCCCGCCCTCGCCGCCGGCCAGCGCGAACGTCAGCATCGGGCCCATGAACGCCCAGCGCAGCCCCGGCCCCTCGGTGATCGAGGCATCGATGTCCTCGACCGTGGCCTCGCCGTTGGCGACCATGTGCAGCGCCTCGCGCCACAGGGCCTCCTGGAGGCGGTTGGCGATGAAGCCGGGCAGCTCGCGGTCCATGGTGATCACGGACTTGCCCGCGGCGTCGTAGAACTCCGCGGCCCACTCGACCGACGCGCGCTCGGTCCGCTCCCCGCCCACGACCTCGACCAGCGGAATGAGATACGGCGGGTTGAACGGGTGTCCGACGACCAGGCGGCCGGGGGCGGCGGCCGTGGTCTGCATGTCGGTCATCGGGTAGCCGGAGGTGGACGAGGCGATGACCACGCCGGGCGGGGTGGCCGCGTCGAGCTGGGCGAGCAGGTCGCGTTTGAGCTCCAGCTGCTCGGGAGCGCTCTCCTGGACGAACTCGGCGTCGGCGACGGCCTCGGCGAGGGTCGGCGCCACCGTGAGGCGGTCGACGGACGCGCCGTCGGCCAGGCCGAGCTGCTCCAGCGCGGGCCAGGCGGCCGCGACCAGGCGGCGCAGCTTGTCCTCCGCGTCCGGCGCGGGGTCCCAGGCGGTGACGTCGTAGCCGCGGGCGAGGAAGTGGGCGACCCAGCCGCCGCCTATGACGCCGGCGCCGATGCACGCCACACGGCGTACGGAGGTGGGAGGGGTGGGGGACATGAGGGCTCCTGGGAGGTGGGGCGGGTGTACGGCAGGGGGCGGCCGGTCCGGCGCCGGACTCGTGGTCCGGCACCGGGCCGTACGCGGGGACGGGCCGGTCTCAGCCGCGCGGCTTGAGGCCGAGGCGCGCGCGGGCCTGGTCCGGGGTGGCGACGGTCGCGCCCAGCAGCTCCGTGATCTGCACGGCGCGCTCGACCAGCTGGCCGTTGGTCGCCTTGACGCCCTTGCTCAGGTAGAGGTTGTCCTCCAGGCCCACCCGTACGTTGCCGCCGAGCAGGATGGACTGCGCGACCCACGGCATCTGCATCCGGCCCAGCGCGAAGCTGGCCCACTGGGCGCCCTCGGGAAGCATCGCGACCATCGACTGGAGCACACTCGGGTCGGCCGGCGCGCCCCACGGGACGCCCATGCACAGCTGGAAGACGGTCGGGTCGTCGAGCAGCCCCTCGGCCAGCAGCTGCTTGGCGAACCACAGCTGCCCCGTGTCGAAGATCTCCAGCTCCGGCCGTACGCCCAGCTCCTGGATGCGCCGGGCGCCCGCGCGCAGCATGTCGGGCGTCGAGACGTAGAGGTTGGAGCCCTCGCCGAAGTTCAGCGAGCCGCAGTCCAGGGTGCAGATGTCGGGCAGCAGCTCCTCGACGTGCGGCAGCCGCTCCAGGCCGCCGACGAGGTCCGTGCCGGGCAGGTGCCGCAGCGGCTCGTCCGGGTCGATGACCAGGTCGCCGCCCATTCCGGCGGTCAGGTTGATGACGACGTCGGTGCCGGTCTCCTTGACGCGCTCGACGACCTCGGCATACAGGCGCGGGTCGCGGGACGGGGCACCGGTCTCGGGGTCGCGTACGTGGATGTGCACGACGGCGGCGCCGGCCGAGGCCGCCTCGACCGCGGACTTCGCTATCTGCTCGGGCGTCACGGGCACGTGCGGCGAACGGCTCACGGTGTCGCCGGCGCCGGTCAGCGCGCAGGTGATGATGACCTCGTTGTTCACGGGGATTCCTTCGGAGAGGGTGCGGGGGAGGGGGATTACCTGTTCACGGCGCCAGTTCGCTGTCCACGAAGGCGAGCAGCGCCGCGTGCATGCTGTCGGGGCCGGTGCTGTCGGGCGCGGTGGCGAGCACCTGGGTGGCCAGGCCGTCGATGAGCGCGGTCAGCCGCAGCGCCGTGAACTCCGGGTCCACGGACCGGAAGACGCCCTGCTCGACGCCCCGGCGCAGGACCTCGGCGACGGTGGTCCGCCACTGCCGGTAGTAGTGCTCGTGCAGCTGCCCGACGGCGGTGGAGCGGGCGGCCTGTGCCCACAGGTCGAGCCAGACCAGCCACTGGCGCCGCTGCTGGTCGGTGCGCGGCGTCTGGAGCGCGATGAGGTGCAGCAGTTCGGCGCGCGCGTCCGGTGCGTCGGCCAGGCCCGCCGCGCGCCGCGCGGTGTCCTCGTCCATGCACCAGCGCACGGCCGCCTCCAGCAGCTCGTCGCGGCCCGGGAAGTGGTAGTGCACGGCGGCCGTGCTGGTGCCGCAGGCGGCGGCGATGTCGGCGACCCGGACGCCGTGGAAGCCGTGTTCGGCGATCAGCCGGACGGTCTCCCGGACGATCTGCAACGGCCGGCCGCCCTCGGGCACCGCGACCGGCTCCCGGCCGCGCGTCGCCGCCGGGACACCGCCCCGGGAGCCGAGCAGCCACGCCACGTCCACGCCGCCGATGTCCGCGACGCGCACGATCTCGGCGAGCGTGAAACGCCGGGTGCCGCCCAGCGACCTGGACAGCTTCGAGGGGTCCATCACGATGCGCCGGGCGAACTCGCGGCGGCTGCATCCGAGGCTGTCGACCACCTGGCGGACGCGGTCGGCCACGTCGCCGTCGTCGGGTACCCGGGTGCCGGGGGCTTCGTCCATGGCCAGGGACCGTACCAATACGTTGAGAACATCGCAATGCCATCGATGGAGCGCGGACACGTCCAGGCCGTTCAGAGCGGTTCAGACAGGCATTGATGAGAACTGACTGATGCGAAAGTCAGGAAGATCGAACCGCCGGGTCCCGGACGCCGGGAACACCCGCTGTCCGGTCATATGTGGGAAAGTGGCGACATGGCTGACCGGGGTGCGAAGCCGCCGGCCGTGTCGGTGCCGGACGACTGGCCCGCCCACCCGGACCTGACCCTGGCGCTCAACGGCATGGGCGGCTTCGACTGGGACCTCGACAGCGGCCGTATGCACATGGACGGCTCCGCTCTGGAGGTCTTCGACCTGCTGCCGGAGGAGTACGACTCCGACCCGGCCGCCCTGGCCTGCCGTCTGCCGCAGGAGGAGGCGGCCCGCCTGGACACCCTCGTCGCCACGTCGCTGAAGGACGGCAGCGAATCCTACGGCGCCTACTTCCGCGTCCGGCTGCGGGACGGCACGGTGCGCTGGACCCACACCCAGGCCAGCATCCGCCGGGACGACAGCGGCCGGCCGCGCCGCATCATCGGCATCGTCCGGGACGCCGGCCAGGAGTACGTCCAGGCGGCGGAACGGGTGCGGGCGCACGAGCGCAAGCTGCGCAACACCGGCCTCGTGGAGCGGACCACGGCGGCGCTGGCGCACGCCAGGACCGTCCGCGACGTCATCGACGTGCTCGGCGACGACCAGGCCCTGATCCGGCTGGGCGCGCGGAACGTCATCGTCGGCCTGGTCGAGGCGGGCCGCATCCGGGTGGTCCACGAAGGGCAGGAGGGCAGCTTCGTACCGCAGCACGAGGTCCTGCGGATCGAGGACGAGTTCCCCATGAGCCAGGTGGTGCGCACCCTCACACCGTGCTTCATCCGCTCCCGCGCCGAGTTCGCCGAGCGCTATCCGACGCTCTGGCCGCACCTCGAACGGATGGACTTCGGCTCCGCCGCGTATCTGCCGCTCATCGCGCAGGCCCGCCCGATCGGCGTGGTGGGACTGTTCTACCGCTCGGAGAACCCGTTCGGCGCACAGGAGCGCAACCTGCTGGTCGCCCTCGGCTCCAGCGTCGCGCAGAGCCTGGCCCGCGCCATGCTCTACGACCAGGAGCACGACCTCGCCGAAGGCCTCCAGCAGGCCATGCTGCCGCGCCGCATCCCCGGCATCCCCGGCGCGCAGATCGCCGTCCGCTACCGCGCCGCCCGGATCGGCCGGGACATCGGCGGCGACTGGTACGACGTGATCCCGCTGCCCGAGGACCGGGTCGCCGCGGTCATCGGCGACGTCCAGGGGCACGACACGCACGCCGCGACCGTCATGGGCCAGCTGCGGATCGTGCTGCGCGCCTACGCCGCCGAGGGGCACCCGCCGTCCACCGTCATGGCCCGCGCCTCCGCCTTCCTCGGCGAACTGGACACCGACCGCTTCGCCACCTGCACGTACGCGGAAGCCGACCTGGCGACCGGGACGCTGCGGCTGGTGCGCGCCGGACACGTCGACCCGCTGCTGCGGCACGCCGAGGGCCGGTGCGGCCGGCTGGAGGTGACCGGTGGCCTCCCGCTGGGCATCGCCACCGGCTTCCGGGACCTGGACTACCCCGTGACCACCGTGCACATGGGCGTCGGCGAGACCCTGGTGCTGTACACCGACGGGCTGGTCGAACAGCCGGGCGTCGACATCGACGACGGCGTACGGCACCTGGCCAGGGTGGTGCGCGACGGCCCGCAGGACGTCCAGCAACTGGCCGACCGGCTCTGCGACCTGGCGGCCGAGCAGACCGGCGAGGACGACATGGCGATGCTGATCCTGCGGCGCGGCGGCGAGCCCGCCGCGCCGGCCGCCGGGCGGCTCCAGCAGCACGTCGCGCCCGACGACCCCCGTGGGCTGTCCGCCGCCCGCCACATGATCCGCTCCGCGGTACGGGCCTGGGGCGCCGCGGGCCGCGCCGACGAGGTCGAACTCGCCGCCGACGAGCTGATCACCAACGCGCTGCTGCACACCGACGGCGCGGCGCTGGTGACGGTCCGGATGCCGCACGGCACCGAACGGCGGCTGCGGCTGGAGGTGACCGACCGTTCCAGCGCGCTGCCGCGGCGCCGCGATCCCGACGAGTCCGCCCTGTCGGGGCGCGGGCTGCTCCTGGTGGACCGGCTGGCGGATGTGTGGGGTGTGGAACCGCGCGGCACCGGAAAGTGCGTATGGTGCGAGTTCGACTGTCCGTGACGGCCGGTCCGCTCTCCGCGGGCGGGACGGCCGCCCACGGGGCAACCGCCCCTTTTCGGGGGCGCCGTGGCACGGACGGCGGGCAGGGACACAAGCTCGATCGGCCGCGCGTGCGCGGCATGGCGGAACAGGGGACACGCGCTATGGAACCGGGGCCTGCGCAGCAGTGGGGCGACGCCCGCCGGACAGCGGCACGGCTGGACGCGGAACACGTCCGGGCCATCGCCCTGACCTGGGTCGACAACGCGGGCATCGCCCGTACCAAAACCGTGCCGACGGCCCGGCTGGCGCCCGCCGTCCAGCGCGGCGTCGGCATGTCACCGGTCTTCGACGTCTTCACCTCCGACGACGCCATCACCGCATCCGCGCACCTCGGCGGGCCCGACGGCGACCTGCGGCTCTTCCCGGACCTGGAGCGGGTCACCGTGCTCGCCGCGCAGCCCGGCTGGGCCTGGGCGCCGGTGGACCGCTACGACCAGCTCGGCACGCCGCACCCCGGCTGCCAGCGGCAGTTCGCCCGCCGCATGGTGGACCGCGCCGCCGACGCCGGGCTCGTCCTGCGGATGGGCTTCGAGACGGAATGGGTGGTCACCCGTGCGCCGGGAGGCGGCGGGCCGGAGGGCGGACACCCCGACGGCGCCGCGGGCGTCGGCGAACCCCTGGAATATCCCTGTATCGGCCCCGCCTACGGCATGACCCGGGTCGTCGAACTCTCCGACTACCTCCGCGATGTCGCCGAAGCCCTCGCCCTCCAGGGCGTCGACGTGCTCCAGCTCCACCCCGAGTACGCGCAGGGCCAGTTCGAGGTCTCCACCGCGTCGGCCGACCCGCTGCGCGCCGCCGACGACCTGGTCCTCGTCCGCGAGACCGTACGGGCCGTCTCGCTGCGCCACGGCCTGCGGGCCAGCTTCGCGCCCACCGTCGTCGCCGGGCAGGTCGGCAACGGCTGCCACCTCCACCTCAGCCTGCACCGCGGCGAACGCAGCCTGCACCGCGACCCGGACGCCGAATGGGGCCTGGACCCCGATGCCCTGCGGTTCCTCGGCGGCGTCCTGGACGCCCTGCCCGCCCTGCTCGCCGTCGGCTGCCCGTCGCCCGCGAGCTACCTGCGGCTCGGCCCCTCCGTATGGGCCGGCGCCTACCAGTGCTGGGGCGTGGAGAACCGGGAGGCCGCGCTGCGCCTGGTCACCGGCGCCCCCGGCGACCCGGACGGCGGCCACGCCGAGATCAAGCCCTTCGACGCCGCCGCCAACCCCTACCTGGCGGTCGGCGCGGTGATCGCCGCCGGGCTGCACGGCCTGTCCACCGGCACCGCGCTGCCGCCGCCGGTCACCGGCGACCCCGGCGTCCTGGGCGTACGCGAACGCGCCCGGCGCGGCATCGTCCGCCTGCCCACCTCGCTGACCGAGTCCACCGACCGGCTGGCGGAGTCGGCGACGCTGCGGGAGGCCATGGGCGAGGTGCTGCACGGCGCCGTGATCGCGGTACGCCGGGCCGAGGCGACGCACTTCGCCGACAGCGAGCCCGACGAGATCGCCGCCGCGACCCGCTGGAGGTACTGATGAGCGCGACCGCACCCGGCGGCGAACCGGCGCTGGACCTGCCGCCGCTGGTCGACCAGCACTGCCACGGCGTGCTGCGCGGCGACCTGTCGGCGGCCGAGTTCGAGGCGTACCTGACCGAGTCGGACCGGCCCGCCGCCGCGGGCACGACCTTCTTCGACACCCAGACGGGTTTCGCCGTGCGCCGCTGGTGCCCGCCGCTGCTCGGCCTCGCGCCGCACTGCCCGCCCGGCGAGTACCTCACCCGGCGGCGCGCGCTGGGCGCGGCCGAGGTACGCCGCCTGCTGCTGGGCGGCACCGGCATCGGTACGTACCTGGTGGACACCGGACTGCCCGGCGACCTCACCGGCGCGCACGAGACGGCCGAGGCGGGCGGCGCCACCGGGCACGAGATCGTCCGCCTGGAGACGCTGGCCGAACGGGTCGCCGCAGGCGTGCGGGCGGGGGAGGCGGGCACGGCCGCCGGGTCCGGGGCGGCGGCCGAGGTGTTCGCCGCCCAGCTTGCCGGCGCCGTACGGGACGCGGCCCGCGACGCCGTGGGCTTCAAGTCCGTCGCCGCCTACCGCCACGGCCTGGCCCTGGCCCCCGAGCCGCCCACCACCGCCGACGTGCTGACCGCCGCCCGCGACTGGCTCGCCACCGGCACCCGCCGCCTCACCGACCCGGTCCTGCTGCGCCACCTGCTGTGGCTCGCCACCGCCACCGGCCGCCCCCTGCAACTCCACACCGGCTTCGGCGACCCCGACCTGCGCCTGCACCAGGCCGACCCGGCCCTGCTCACCGACTTCGCCCACGCCACCGCGGGCACCGGCACCGACCTGGTCCTGCTGCACTGCTACCCGTACCACCGCCAGGCCGCCTACCTGGCGCACGCCTTCCCGCACGTGTACGCCGACGTCGGCCTGACCCTGACGCACACCGGGCCGCGCGCGGCGGCGGTGCTGGCCGGCTTTCTGGAACTGGCCCCCTTCGGCAAACTCCTCTTCTCCACCGACGCCTACGGCCTGCCGGAGCTGTACACGGTGGGCAGCGCCGCCTTCCGCGCGGCGCTGGAGGAGGTGCTCACCGGCTGGGTCCGTTCCGGCGCCTGGTCGGCGGCGGACGCCACCCGCGTCGCGGCGCTGATCGCCGCGGGCAACGCCCGTCGCGTATACGGGCTTTCGGGCGGCTGACCGGGCCCCGCCGGGGCCCGGAAATGTCGTCATGATCACGCCGTTCCGGTAGGTGGCACCACCACGGATCGTGTTTTACTGGCCCGTGCCTCCTGCCATATCCGCCCCCAAGTCCCGCGCCCCGCTGCGCACCCGCGTCTTCGCCGACATCACCCCGCTGCGCACCTCCGCGCACTACCGGCGCCTGTGGTTCGGCAACACCGTCTCCTGGGTCGGCCAGCAGATGACCGCCCTCGCGGTCTCCCTCCAGGTGTACGCCCTCACCGGCTCCACCTTCGCCGTCGGCATGGTCGGCCTGTGTTCCCTGGTCCCGCTGGTCGTCTTCGGGCTGTACGGCGGCGTCATCGCCGACACCGTCGACCGCCGCAAACTCGGCCTGTTCAGCGCGGTGGGCGCCACCGTGCTGTCCGTGGCGCTGGCCGCCGCCGCGCTCCTGGACGTACGCCAGGTCTGGGTGCTCTACACGGTCGTCGCCCTCCAGGCGGTCTGCTTCGCGATGAACGCGCCCGCCCGCTCGTCGATGATCCCGCGCCTGCTGCCGCCCGAGCAGCTGCCCGCCGCCAACGCCCTCAGCTCGCTCACCAGCAACCTCGGGCTGATGGGCGGCCCGATGCTCGGCGGCGTCTTCGTCGGCCTGTGGGGCTACCAGGCCGCGTACCTGATCGACGTGGTCTGCTTCACGGCCGCCCTCTACGCCATGTGGCGACTGCCCGCCATGCGCCCCGACCACGGCGACGGGGAAGCGGCGCCGCGCCGCCCCTCGGTCCTGGAGGGACTGCGCTTCCTGGCCACCCGGCCCAACCTGCGCATGACCTTCTTCGCCGACCTGGCGGCCATGGTGCTCGCCCAGCCCCGCGCGCTGTTCCCCGCCGTCGCCGTGCTCTGGTTCGGCGGTGACGCGAAGACGGTGGGGCTGCTCGTCGCGGCGCCCGCGATCGGCGCCGTCCTCGGCGCGCTGTTCTCCGGCTGGCTGGGCGCCGTCCGCCGGCACGGCCTGGCCATCCTGATCTCGGTCGCCGCCTGGGGAGCGGCCGTCGCCTGCTTCGGCCTCACCCGCCACCTGTGGCTCGGCCTGTTCTTCCTCGCCGTCGCCGGCTGCGCCGACACCGTCTCGATGGTCTTCCGCGGCACCATGCTCCAGGCCGCCGCGCCGGACCGGATGCGCGGCCGCCTCCAGGGCGTGTTCATCGTCGTGGTCGCGGGCGGCCCCCGGCTCGGCGACTTCCTCGCCGGTTCGGCGGCCGACCTCGCCTCGCCGGCCGCGGCGGTCGTCGGCGGGGGACTCGCCTGCGTCGTGACGGTGCTGCTCCTGGCCCTGTGGCGGCGCGACTTCGCCCGCTACGACGCCCGCGACCCGCAGCCCTGACGGCGCCTTGCGGGGCCGGACGGCGGCCGGCCCCGTCCCGTCACCGCCCGCCGTCCGGCCAGCTCCACTCCACGACCTCCGGCAGGTCCGTGCCGTGCTCGCGAATCCAGCGGTGGTGGCGCTGCCGTACGTCCGCCATCGCCTGCCGCACCCCGGCGGCCCGTACGGCCAGGCCCGGCACCCGGTCCACGACGTCCATCACCAGCCGGTAGCGGTCCAGGTCGTTGGTGACGACCATGTCGAACGGCGTGGTCGTGGTGCCCATCTCCTTGTAGCCGCGCACGTGCAGGTTGGGGTGGACGGCCCGGCGGTAGGTGAGCCGGTGCACCAGCCACGGGTAGCCGTGGTACGCGAAGACCACCGGGACGTCGTGCGGGAGCAGCGCCTCGAACTCCCGCTCCGTCATCCCGTGCGGATGCTCCTCGTTCGGCTGCAGCCGGGTCATGTCGACGACGTTGACGACCCGTACGGACAGCTCCGGCAGGCGGGCGCGCAGCAGCGAGGCGGCGGCCAGCGTCTCCTGCGTCGGCACGTCCCCGGCGCAGGCGAGCACCACGTCGGGGCGGGTGCCGGGCCGCTCGGTGCCCGCCCACTCCCAGATCCCGGCGCCACGCGCGCAGTGCGCCCGCGCCTGCCCGATGTCCAGCCAGTCGAAGCACGGCTGCTTGCCGGCGACCACCACGTTGACCACGTCACGGGTGCGCAGCACGTGGTCGGCCACGCACAGCAGGCTGTTGGCGTCCGGCGGCAGGTAGACCCGTACCGTGTGCGGGTCCTTGTTCAGGACGTGGTCGACGAAGCCGGGGTCCTGGTGCGAGAAGCCGTTGTGGTCCTGGCGCCAGACGTGCGAGGTCAGCAGGTAGTTCAGGCCCGCCACCGGGGCCCGCCAGGGGATGTCGCGGGCCGTCTGGAGCCATTTGACGTGCTGGGAGGCCATGCTCGACACGATGTGCGCGAACGCCTCGTACGAGGAGAACAGGCCGTGCCGGCCGGAGAGCACGTACCCCTCCAGCCAGCCCTGGCACAGGTGCTCCGAGAGCACCTCCATCACACGTCCGTGCCGGCCCAGGTGCTCGTCGGTGGGCTCGGTCGCGGCCTGCCAGGCCTTGTCGGTGACGTCGTACACGTCCTGGAGGCGGTTGGAGGCCGTCTCGTCCGGGCCGAACAGCCGGAAGTCGCGGCGGTCGGCGGTGCGCTCCATCAGGTCGCGCAGCAGGCCGCCGAGGACGCGGGTCGGCTCGTGCAGCTGTGTGCCGGGCTTGTCGACGGGCACGGCGTAGCGCTCGGGTTCGGGCAGCGGCAGCGTGCGCACCAGCCGGCCGCCGTTGGCGTGCGGGGAGGCGCCCAGCCGTCGGTCGCCGCGCGGCACGCAGGCCAGCACCCGATCCACCGGCCGGCCCTCGCCGTCGAACAGCTCGCCCGGTGCGTACGACCGCAGCCAGCGCTCCAGCTGGCGCAGATGGTCCGGATTGTCCCGGACGCCGGCCAGCGGGACCTGGTGGGCGCGCCAGGTGCCCTCGACGGGGTTGCCGTCCACCTCGCCCGGGCCGGTCCAGCCCTTGGGAGTGCGCAGCACGATCGCGGGCCAGCGGGGCCGGGGCCGGTCGCCGCCGCCGCTGCGGGCCGCGCGCTGGGCCTCGTGGATGCGGTGCAGGGCGGTGTCCATGGCGGCGGCCATGTCGCGGTGCACCTGCGCGGGGTCGGAGCCGGTGACGTACAGCGGCTCGTGTCCGTAGCCGCGCAGCAGCGCGTCCAGTTCGTCCTGGTCCAGCCGGGCGAGCACGGTGGGGTTGGCGATCTTGTAGCCGTTCAGGTGCAGGATCGGCAGTACGGCGCCGTCGTGCGCCGGGTCCAGGAACTTGTTCGCGTGCCAGGAGGCGGCCAGCGGCCCGGTCTCCGCCTCGCCGTCGCCGATCACGCACGCCACCAGCAGATCCGGGTTGTCCAGCGCGGCGCCGTACGCGTGCGAGAGGGAGTAGCCCAGCTCACCGCCCTCGTGGAACGAGCCCGGCACGTCGGGCGCCGCGTGGCTGGGCACTCCGCCGGGGAACGAGAACTGCTTGAAGAGCCGCCCCATCCCGGCGACGTCCCGCCCGACGTCCGGATTCAGTTCCCCGTACGTGCCCTCCAGCCACGCCCCGGCGAAGACCGCGGGCCCGCCGTGCCCCGGGCCCCACACGCACACCGCGTCCTGCCCGTGGGTGCTGACGACCCGGTTGAGGTGGGTGTAGACGAGGTTCAGGCCGGGGCAGGTGCCCCAGTGGCCGAGCAGCCGCGGCTTGATGTGCTCGGGCCGCAGCTCCTCGGTGAGCAGCGGGTTGCCGGTCAGGTAGATCTGGCCCGCGGCGAGGTAGTTCAGCGCCCGCCAGTGGGCGTCGAGATCGAGCAGATCGCTCTCGGTGAGCGGGTTCGGCGACTCCATCGGGGCCCTCCGTCGGGAAAGGTGATCAGGGAGCGCCTCTCCACCGTACGGGCCGCCTTGCAGCGGTGCCGCGCATATCGGCCGTACCGGTCAGTCGCCGACGTACCGCCCCACCGGGCCTCCGTGCTGCCGCCGGGCCCCGCTCAGAGCAGGACCGGAGTCAGGTCCGGGTCCTCGAAGCCCGCGTCGTCGAACGGGTAGAGCGGGCGGGTGACCCGGTGGTGGCCCAGCCGCAGCAGGTCCTGGTCCACGCCGCCGGGGGTGAGGGCGAGCAGCCAGTCCGCCGCCATCTCGTGCAGCTCCGGCTCCAGGTAGCCGATCTTCACGACGACGATGTCGTACGCGGCCGGGTCGAGCGTGCCGAAGTCGGCCCGGGTGTGGAAGGGCTTGCGCCGCTCGGTGAGGACGGCCGTCACACCGCCGCGGGTGACGGCCGCGGTACGGCCGCCCCCGTCGTACGCGGGATTGCCGCGCGGGGCGCCGGCGGCGGGCGCGGCCGGGTCTTCGAGGGCGGTCACCGTGCCGGTCAGCTCGTACGGCTCGGCGTGCGGGCCGGTACCGGCGCTGATGTGGCCGCCGACCTTCAGTGTCACCGGCGCGCCCACCCCGGCCTCGAAGCACGCGGCCACGGCCGCCGGGTCCGTGATGCCGGGGTGCAGCGCGGTGACCCGCCCGCTCGCCAGTTCCTCGTTCGCCAGCAGGCGCCGCAGCATGTACGCGAGGTCTCCCGCGCCGCCCGCGGTGGGGTTGTCGCCGGAGTCGCTGATCAGGAACGGGCGGGCGGTGGACGCCGCGGCGCGGGCGATGCAGTCGTCGGCGTCGCCGGTGGGGCCGACGAAGACGAAGTCGCGGCGCACTTGCCAGTACTCCTGGGCGAGCGAGCGGGCCTGCTCCACCGCCAGGTCCGGATCGTCGCCGGTCACCACCACCGCGGCCCGGCAGCGCGCCTCGTCGGCCCAGGCATAGCCCACCCAGATCGCCGCGTCGACGATGCCGTCCAGCGCCTCGACCGAAGCGAGCCTCCCGTAGAGGGACCTGGCCGGTTCCAGCCGGGTGCTGGTCTTCTCGCCGGGCAGCAGGACCGGCACCTGCACCCAGGCGCGGTGCGGGCGGCCCGTGCCGGACGCCAGCCGCCCGACCAGCTTGCGCGCGGCCCGCTCGCGCGTGTCCCAGGCGTCCTCGTGCGGGGCCAGGCGGTGCGCGGTGAGCAGGTCGAGGGGGTCGGCGAAGCGGCGCGAGACGTTGCCGTGCAGGTCCATGGCGGCGGAGATCAGGGCTTCGGGGCCGAGCGCGTCCCGTACGGCGCCGGTGAGGTCGGCCTCGGCGTCGTCCAGGCCGACGACGCTCATGGCGCCGTGGATGTCGTACACCAGGCCGTCCAGCGGACCGGCCTCCCGTATGCGCGTGACCAGTTCGGACTTGATCCGGTCGTACGTCTCCCGCTCGACCGGCCCGCCCGGCAGGGCCACCGCGTGCACCAGCGGCACCCACTCCACGTCGCCCGCGAGGTCGCTGTCCGGCCCCGTCCACGTGTAGCGGTCCAGCAGCGCGGCGCCGCGGGTGACGCGGAAGTCGTCGTACGTCGAGCGGTGCGGGCAGAACTGGCTGGACTCGATGGCCATGCCGCCGATCGCGATGCGCATGTCGGTCGTACACCTTCCGTTGGGCAGTCGTGGGGGCGTGCGGAGTTGTGGGGTGGCCCGTGGCGGTCCGGGCGGGGCGCGGGCGCTTACGCACGGGAGGCGGGCAGGGCCGGCAGTCCGCCGTCGGCGGCCAGTTCGCGGAGCGCGGCATGGCCGGCGCCGAGCAGGCCCGCGTCCGGGCCGCAACTCGCGGCGACGATCGACAGCGCGCTGGTGGCCATCGGCAGACAGCGCTCGTACAGCACGCCGCGGACCGCCGCGACCAGCGGCTCCGCCGCGGAGAGCGCCCCGCCGAGCACCACCGCCTCCGGGTTGAAGAAGTTCACCACGACGCCCAGCACCGCGCCGATGTGCCGTCCGGCCTGCCGTACCAGCGTCGTGGCGTGCGGCTCGCCGTCCTCGACGAGGCGCAGGATGTCGGTGGCGGAGTCCACCTCGATGCCCTGGCCGCGCAGCGCGGCGGCGATCGCGGCGCCGCTGGCCACGGTCTCCAGACAGCCGATGTTGCCACAGGAGCAGGGGCGTTCGGCGGCGGCGTCCACCCGTACGTGGCTGATGTCCCCGGCGCTGCCGCGGGCGCCCCGGTACAGCCGGCCGTGGCTGATCACGCCGGAGCCGATGCCGCGGCCCGCCTTGACCACGACGAGGTGCCGCAGGTCCGCGTGGGCGGCCCGGTGCTCGCCCAGGGCCAGGACGTTGGCGTCGTTGTCGACCAGGACGGGCAGGTCGAGCCGTTCGGCGAGGCGGTCGCGCAGCTCGTACAGATGCCAGCCCGGCATCCGGGACGGGGCGATGACCCGGCCGGACGCCGGGTCGACGGGCCCGGGGAAGCCGATGCCCACCCCGCACACGGTGCGCCCGGCGGCGCGCTGGCGGTCGGCCAGCGCGGCCAGCCGTTCGGCGAGCAGGCCGACGGCCGGTTCCGGGCCGGTCGTCAGGTCGAGGGCGCACTCCTCGACGTCGAAGCCGGTGCCGGTCAGGCCCACCGCGCCGGTACGGATGTGGTGGCTGCCCAGGTCGGCGGCGAGCGCCACGGTGCCGCCGTCCGGGACGCGCAGCAGCCGCGGGCGGCGCCCGCCGCGCGAGGCGCCCTCGCCGGACTCGGTCAGCAGTCCGGCGTCGACCAGTTCCTGGACGCGTGCGGAGACGGTGGAGGCGGCGAGCCCCAGCTCCCGTACGAGGTCGGCGCGGGAGCGGGCGGTGCCGGCCGCGACGAGTTCGAGGACATGCGCGGCGGAGCCGGGCTCGGCGGTGGTCATGTCGGGGCCTCGGCGGTGGTCATGTCGATGCCTTCCGGCTGTGAACGGCAGGGGACACATCGTGCGGCACCCCGTTCTTTCTTCGCTTACCGAAGAAAGGGCGGGAATGAAGTGGCCCTCAGTACACATCAATTGCCGAAGTTCCGCCAGACCCTTGACTTCTTTTCGCGGCCGTCCGTACTTTTCTCGCACTCTTCGACCGGCCGACCCTTCCGGAGGCAGCATGGGCCCGCGCAGTTCCCGCCGACGCGGGCCCGTCCGCAGCTTCTTCTGCGCGGTGACCGCGCTGCTGCTGGCCCTGGCCGCGCTCACCGGCTGCGGCCCGGCGGACGGCGCCGTCACCGGCGTCGGCACCACCGGCGGCACCCGCGTCGAAGGCGGTACGGCCACCATGGCGCTGCCGCCCGCCGCCACCCCCAACTGGATCTTCCCGATCGGCGCGGCCGGCTACCTGGCCTCGTACAACAGCGCCGTGCAGAACCTGCTCTACCCGCCGCTGTTCACGCCCGAGAAGAAGGGCGCGGGCCTGACCATGGACAGCCCGCGCAACCTCGCCGAGCAGCCCCGCTACAGCGACGGCAACACCACCGTCACCATCACGCTCAAAAAGGGCTACCGCTGGTCCGACGGCAAGCCCGTCACCAGCCGCGACGTGAAGTTCTGGTACGACCTGATCAAGAACGACAAGGAGGAGTGGGCGGGCTACTCGCCGGGCCTGCTGCCCGACAACGTCAAGAAGTTCGAGACGCTGGACGACCACACCTTCCGGCTGCGCCTGGACCGCGCGTACAACCCCGCCTGGTTCACCGGAAACCAGCTCTACAACTTCACCCCGCTGCCCGAACACGCCTGGAACCCGGACGGCGAGAGCCCGAAGAAGGTCTTCGCGCGGCTGCTGCAACACGCCAAGCAGCTCTCGAAGTTCGCCACCGACCCGCTCTGGAAGACCGTCAGCGGCCCCTGGCGCATCGAGAAGTGGACCACCTCCGGACAGGTGTCGCTGGTCCCCAACAAGCAGTACGGCGGGCCCGACAAGCCGCACCTGGACCGCGTCGTCCTCAAGCCCTTCACCACCGCCGACTCCGAGTTCAACGTGCTGCGCGCCGGCGGCGTGGACTACGGCTACATCCCGCCGTCGGTCATGGCCCAGTCCGCCCGCTTCAAGAAGATGGGCTACCGCATCGATCCGTGGGAGGGCTGGGCGATCACCTACATCGTCCTGAACTTCAACCACCCCACCGCCGGGCCGCTGCTCCGCCAGACCTACCTGCGCCAAGCCCTCCAGCACCTCATCGACCAGCAGACGATCTCCGACGTGGTCTGGCACGGCAGCGCGGAGCCCACCCGCGGCCCGATCCCCGCCGGACAGCTCGACCGCGTGCCCTTCCCGTACGACCCGAAGAAGGCGGAAGCGCTGCTCACCGCGCACGGCTGGCAGCGCACCGACGGCCGGCTGCGCTGCGCGCGGCCCGGCACCGGCCCCGGGCAGTGCGGCAAGGACATCCCCGCCGGGCAGCCCCTGCGCCTGGAACTGCTGTCCCAGTCCGGCTCCACCGAGACCTCCAACACCATGCAGGAGATCAAGTCCGCCATGGACAAGGCCGGCATCACGCTGGACATCCGGCAGCAGCCGCTGAACACCGTCCTCGGCACCACCGTCCCCTGCAAGAAGACCGAAGCCGTGTGCTCCGCCTGGCAGCTGGGCTTCTTCGGCACCCAGGGCAGCTGGTACTTCCCGACCGTGGCCAGCGGCGAGTCGCTCTTCGCCACCGGGGCGCCCTCCAACATGGGCAACTGGTCCGACCCGAAGGCCGACCAGCTGATCAAGGAGACCGAGTACTCCGACGCGCCGACCGCGCTGCGCGACTACGCCCGCTACACCGCCGGCCAGGTGCCCGTCCTGTGGACGCCCAACCCGGCCTACCAGGTCTCCGTCATCCGCAACGACCTGCGCGGCATCGACCAGAACCCCACCCTCAGCCTCGCGCCCCAGGACTGGTACTTCGTGAAGAAGGGCGGTGCGGGCCGGTGATCCGCTTCCTCGTCAAACGCGTCGCGCAGGCCGTCGTCGTCCTGCTGCTCGTCTCCGTCATCGTCTTCGTGCTGCTGCACCTGCTGCCCGGCGGACCGGCCCGCGCCATCCTCGGCGTCAAGGCCACCCCGGAAGCCATCGCCCACTTCGACCACGAGCAGGGCTACGACCGTTCCCTGCCGCAGCAGTACCTGATGTACCTCGGACGGCTGCTCACCGGCGACCTCGGCGAGTCCTACAAGCTCAACCAGACCGTCAGCTCCCTGCTCGGCGAACGCCTCCCCAAGACCGCGCTGCTGGCCGGCCTGTCGATCGCGCTCGCCGCCGTACTGGCCGTCCCGCTCGGCATCCTCCAGGCCGTACGCCGCGGCAAGGCCGCCGACTACCTGCTCACCGGCGCCGCCTTCCTCGCCTACGCCACCCCGGTCTTCTTCCTCGGCCTGGTCCTCGTCCTCGTCTTCAGCCAGCAGCTCCAGGTCTTCCCGGCCGAGGCACCGCAGGCCGACACCGTCGGCGGGCTGCTCGCCGACGCCCCCGCCCTGGTCCTGCCCGTCGTGACCACCGCGCTCGGCATCATCGCCGCGTTCAGCCGCTACATGCGCTCCGCCGTACTGGACAACCTCAACGAGGACTACGTACGCACCGCCCGCGCCAAGGGGCAGTCCGGCGCCCGCATCATGGCCCGGCACGTGCTGCGCAACGCGCTGATCCCGCTCGCCACCCTCCTCGGGCTCTACCTACCCACCCTCTTCAGCGGCACCCTCGTCGTCGAGTCGATGTTCAACTACCCGGGCATGGGGCTGCTGTTCTGGAACGCCGCCCAGGGCTCGGACTTCCCCGTCCTGCTCGGCGTCACCCTGGTCGTCGGCGTGGCCACCGTGCTCGGCTCACTGATCACCGACATCGCCTACGCCGTACTCGACCCCCGTATCAGGAGCGTCTCGTGACCGCACCCTCCATGGACGCGCCGACAGGCGGCGGGAGCGCCGCGGACCCCCTGGCAGCCGCGGACCCCACCCCGCCCGGGGCGGCCCCCGGCCCGGCCCGCCGCGTCCTCGCCGTCTTCGCCCGCAACAGACTCGCCGTCACCGGCATGGCAGTGCTGCTCGGCCTGCTGGCCCTGTGCTACCTCGGCCCGCTGCTGCACCCCACCGACCAGGTGCACACCGACCTGTCCCAGGCGAGCCTGCCGCCCGGCAGCCCCGGCCACCTCCTCGGCACCACCGACCTCGGCTACGACATGCTCGGCAGGCTCATGTACGGCGGGCAGACCTCCCTCGAAGTCGGCCTCGCCGCCGGGCTGCTGGCCACCCTCTTCGGCACCGTGTACGGCGCGGTCGCGGGCTACTTCGGCGGCTGGGTGGACGCGGCGATGATGCGCGTCACCGACGCGGCGCTCGCCATTCCCGCCCTGTTCCTGCTGGTCGTGGTCGCCGCGATCGTCACGCCCAGCAAACCCGTCCTCATCCTGATCATCGCCTCGGTCGCCTGGCTCTCCCCGGCCCGCCTCATCCGCGGCGAGGCGCTCGCCCTGCGCAGCCGCGACTACGTGCACGCGATGCGCCTGATGGGCGGCGGCGGAGGCCGGGCCGTCTTCCGGCACATCCTGCCCGGCGCCGTCGGCACCGTCATCGTCAACGCCACCTTCCAGATCGCCGACGCCATCCTCTACGTCGCCTACCTCTCCTTCCTGGGGCTGTCCATCCCGCCGCCGGCCGCCGACTGGGGCTCCATGCTCTCCGCCGGCATCACCTACACCCAGGTCGGCCACTGGTGGCTGATCTTCCCGCCGGGCCTCGCCATCGTCCTCGTCGTCGCCGCTTTCAACTTCGTCGGGGACGGCCTGCGGGACGCCTTCGACGTGCGCCTCCAGAAGAGCTGAGGAAGGGCCCATGACCGCCGACCCCCTGTCCGCGACCACCCGTCCGCCGTCCGGGACCGCCGCGCCGCTGCTCTCCGTCGAGGACCTGCGCGTGCAGATCACCGGCCGCGACCGCACCGTGCACGCCCTGGACGGCGTCACCTTCGACCTCGCCCCCGGAGAGGCCCTCGGCATCGTGGGCGAATCCGGCTGCGGCAAGACCATGACGGCGCTGTCCGTCCTGGGACTGCTGCCGAAAGGGGGCCGGGTCACCGGGGGACGCATCCTCTTCCGGGACGCCGGCGGCGACGGGGCGCCGGGCGGCAACGGGACCACCGACCTGGCCGCCGTGCCCGAGCCCGTCCTGCGGGACGTCCGCGGCAACACCATCGGCATGGTCTTCCAGGACCCGCTGACCTCCCTCAACCCGACCATGACCATCGGCGCCCAGGTCGCCGAACCCCTGCTGCTGCACCGCCGGATCACCCGGCGGCAGGCATGGGAGAAGGCGCAGGAGACCCTGCGGCTGGTCGGGATGCCGCAGCCCGCCGAGCGGATGAGGAACTATCCGCACCAGCTCAGCGGCGGCATGCGGCAGCGCGTCGCGATCGCCATGGCCCTGGTGTGCGAGCCCCGGCTGCTGATCGCCGACGAGCCGACCACCGCCCTCGACGTCACCACCCAGCACCAGATCCTGGAACTCATCGACGACCTGCGCGACCGCCTCGGCATGGCCATGATCCTGGTCACCCACGACCTCGGCGTCATCGCCAAGCGCGTGGACCGGGTCGCGGTGATGTACGGGGGCAAGGTCGCCGAACGGGCGGGCGTACGCAGCCTCTTCGCCACCCCGCGGCACCGGTACACCCAGGCCCTGTTCGCCGCCCTCCCCGAACGCGCCGCGGGCGAACGCACCACACTCGCCACGATCCCGGGCCTGCCGCCCGCGCTCGTCACCCGGCCCGCCGGCTGCCGGTTCGCGCCGCGCTGCGCGTTCGCGACCGACCGGTGCCGTACGGAGGAGCCGGCGCAGGCGGGGGACCAAGGCCATGCGTACGCGTGCTTCCACCCGGTGCGCGACGCGGCCGGAGGGCCCGCGGACGACCGGGCGCACGGCGCCGCCGCACCGGCATCGACACCCGCACCCGTGATCACCCCCGTACCCGACGGGACCGGACCAGCAGCCGACAGGACCGCACCCGTACCCGACAGGACCGCACCCGTACCCGACAGGACCGCACCCGCTTCCGCGGCGCCCGCCGACCGGGACACCCTCCTGGACCTCACCGGCGTCACCAAGCGCTACGCCCTGCGCGCCAACCCCTTCGCCCGCCGCAAGGGCGCCGGAGACATCGGCGCCGTCGCCGGAGTCAGCCTCACCGTCACCCGCGGCGAGACCTTCGGCATCGTCGGCGAGTCCGGCTGCGGCAAGTCCACCCTGGGCCGGATGGTCGTCGGCCTGGAGCCCCCGACGGACGGCACGATCCGCTTCGCGGGCCGCGACATCGGCGCCCTGACCCGCCGTGAGCTGCGCGCCCACCGCCGCGACGTCCAGCTGATGTTCCAGGACTCCTACGCCTCCATGGACCCGCGGATGCGCGTCGGCGCGATCCTGCGCGAGCCGCTGGTCATCCAGGGCATCGGCGACCGCGCCGCGCAGCTGCGGCGCGTCGCCGCGCTGCTCGACGACGTGGGCCTGCCACGCGGCGCCGTGGACCGCTACCCGCACGAGTTCTCCGGCGGCCAGCGCCAGCGCCTCGGACTGGCCCGCGCCCTCGCCCTCTCGCCGTCCCTCGTCGTCGCCGACGAACCGGTCTCCGCGCTCGACGTCTCCGTCCAGGCCCAGATCCTCAACCTCATGCGCGACCTCCAGCGCGACAGAGGACTGACGTATCTGTTCATCTCCCACGACCTGGCGGTGGTCCGGCACCTCGCGGACACCGTCGGCGTTATGTACCTGGGCAAAATGGTCGAGACCGGCCCGGCCCGGGAGGTCTTCGCGCGCCCCCTGCACCCGTACACCCGGGGCCTGCTCGACACCGTCAACGCGCCCGACCCGGCGGCCCCCGCCGCGGGCACCCCGCTGACCGGCGAGACGCCGTCGGCCGCCGCCCCGCCCTCCGGCTGCCGCTTTCGCACCCGCTGCCCGGCGGCCCGCGAACTGTGCGCGGAACGCGAACCCGAACCGGCCGAGCCGGTCGGCCCCGGACACCGGGTGGCCTGCCACTTCCCGCTGGTGCCGGCCGCGCGGGGCCCGGTCAGTAGCGGGTGATCGCCGTACGGCCGGCAGCCGTGCCGATCGCCAGGTGCGGGCGGGCGGCCGGCTTCACCCAGGACACGATGCGGGCCATCGCGCGGGCCGGTACGGACACACAGCCCGCCGTCGCCCCACGCCCGTTGACGTGCAGGAAGATGCCCGCGCCCCGGCCGCGTACCGGGCGGTGGTAGTTGAAGCCGACCACCAGGGCCCGGCCGTACTGCACCGGGTAGTCGGCCAGCCGCTCGGCCTCCTTCGCCGCGCAGTCCCGCGGCCGCGGGTCGGCCCAGCGGTTGTAGGCGGCCGACGCGTTGTCCTGGCACCACCAGGAGGTGGCACGCACCGGCCGGTACGGGACCTTCGTACCCGCCGGTGCCTTCGCGAGGCCGAAGGCGAACGGCAGGTCGTACAGGCCCGTGGGCGTGGTCGACGTGCCCTGCTTACGGGTGCTGCCCTCGGCCAGCCCGTTCGCCCCGAAGCGCGCGGGCGCCGTACCGACCCGGTGCCAGCGGCCCGCGCGACGCTCCCACCAGCTCACCGTGCCGGTAGTGGAGCGCAGGCCCGGGGCGCGGGCGGTGATGAGCTGACTGCCGCCGCCCGTGTCGGCCATACGGGCGGGCAGCGGCCGGCCGGCCGCCGGGGAGGCGGCGGGGGAGCGGGGCGCGGCCACGGCGGAGGCGGGCACGGTCAGGGCGAGCACGGCGGCGCAGGCCGCGGTCGTCAGGGTCCTCGCGGAGGTCATGCCCGCAATGTAGGGGGCCCGGAGCGGCCCGTCGCCGAACGAACCGGACAAGCCACCCGAAGGAACGGGGCGGCCCGCGGCGCAATCCACCGTGCGCCGGGGCGATAGACCGGCGAAACTCGGGTACCGGGGCCGGAGAACCACGTGCCGTCCGACCCAGGAGGTCTGCTGTGGAGCGGCAACCGATACCGCACCGTACGCGCGAGCCCGGGCAGGAGCGCGATCCCGTGCCGCCGACGCCCACGCCGTCCCCGGGGCCCGGCGGGCCCGAGCCGGGACCGGGGCCCGGCCCCGCGCCGGGGCCGACGCCCGGACCGCCGGTTCCCGGGCCGCCCGACCCGACCCCGCCGCCGCCCGCGCCGCAGCCGCCGACGCCCAACCCCGACCCCGTGCCGCGGCCGCCGGGCCCCGACCCCGTACCGGAGCCGTCACCGGCTCCCGGCCCGCTGACGTAGCGCGCGGCCCGCGGCCCGCGGCCCGTACCGGGCGCCGGGTCCGGGGGCCGCGAGCGCCCCGGGCCCGGGTCCCCCGACCCCGTCCACCACGCCCACCCACCACCCCACGGGAGGTGCACCCACATGGCCATTGCCACGGTCAACCCGGCCACCGGTGAGACGCTCAAGACCTTCGACGCGCTCAACGCGGGCGAGATCGAGGACCGGCTCGTCCGGGCCGAGCAGGCGTTCCGCGACCACCGGACGACGACCTTCGCCGAACGCGGCGAACTGCTGCGCAACGCCGCCGGCCTGCTGGAGGCGGGCCGGGACGGCATCGCCCGCACCATGACCACCGAGATGGGCAAGCCGCTGGCGGCGGCCCGCGCCGAGGTCGCCAAGTGCGCCAAGACGATGCGCTGGTACGCGGAGCACGCCGAGGAACTCCTCGCCGACGAAACGCCGGACGCCGGCGACGCGAAGGACGCGGGCGCGTCCCGCGCCTATGTGCGCTACCGGCCGCTGGGCACCGTCCTCGCCGTCATGCCGTGGAACTTCCCCCTCTGGCAGGTCATCCGCTTCGCCGCGCCCGCGCTGATGGCCGGCAACACCTGTCTGCTCAAACACGCCTCGAACGTGCCGCAGACCGCGCTGTACGTGGAGGACCTGCTGCGCCGCGCGGGCTTCCCCGAAGGCTGCTTCCAGACCCTGCTGGTCGGCTCCGGCGCGATCGAGGACATCCTGCGCGACCGCCGGGTCGCCGCGGCGACGCTCACCGGCAGCGAACCGGCGGGCCGCGCGGTCGCCTCCGTCGCGAGCGACGAGATCAAGAAGACGGTGCTGGAACTGGGCGGCAGCGATCCGTACATCGTGCTGCCGTCCGCCGACCTCGACGCGGCCGTACGGACGGCCGTCACCGCCCGCGTCCAGAACAACGGCCAGTCCTGCATCGCCGCCAAACGCTTCATCGTGCACACCGACGTCTACGACGAGTTCGCGGTCCGCTTCACCAAGCGGATGGCCGGGCTGACCGTCGGCGACCCGATGGAGGAGAGCACCGACGTCGGCCCGCTGTCCAGCGAACAGGGCCGCTCCGACCTGGAAGAACTGGTCGACGACGCGGTCCACCAGGGCGCGGCGGCCCTCTGCGGCGGCAAACGCCCCGAGAAGCCGACCGCCGGCTGGTTCTACGAGCCGACCGTACTGGCCGGCATCACCCCCGCGATGCGCATCCACCAGGAGGAGGCGTTCGGCCCGGTCGCCACGCTCTACCGCGTCAACGACCTGGACGAGGCGATCGCCACCGCCAACGACACGCCGTTCGGCCTCAGCTCCAACGCGTGGACCCGCGACGAGGCCGAACAGGACCGCCTCGTCCGCGACATCGAAGCCGGCGGCATCTTCTTCAACGGCATGACCGCCTCCCACCCGGCCCTCCCGTTCGGCGGCATCAAACGCTCCGGCTACGGCCGCGAACTGGCCGGCCACGGCATCCGCGAATTCTGCAACGCGACCACGGTGTGGCACGGGGCGTAGGGCCGCGGAGGGGTGCGCCTCCGCCTCCCGGGTGAGGCTCCCGGAGCCCCGGCCCCCGGCCTCGTACGGGTGCGGCGCTCTGGTCAGTCCTCGCCCGGGAGGGCGAATTCGCACCAGAGGGCCTTGCCGCTGCCCCTCGGCTCGGCTCCCCAGGAGTCCGACAGCGCTTCGACCATCATCAGGCCCCGGCCGGAGGTCGCCGTCTCGCCGGGGGTGCGGCGGCGGGGCCAGCGGCTGGAGCGGTCCTCGACCTCCAGGCGGATACGGCGCCGGCCGCCGCCCGGTGCGCCGGTTCTCGTGGGGAGGAGTTCCACCGTCACCAGCGCCCCGCTGTCCGTGTGCGTCAGCGCGTTGGTGATGAGTTCGGTGGCGGCCACCTCGATGTCGTACGCGAGCGGGCCCGCCCGCCACTGGTCCATCGTGCGCCGCAGCATCGCCCGTACCTCCGAGGCCCCGGACGGGTCCGCCTGATGGACGTGCAGCCGAAAGCGTGGGGTGACGGTGGTGGCACCGGGGGAGCGGTGCCGGTGCAGCAGGACGAGGGCCATGTCGTCGTCGGAGCCGGAGCGCGCCCACAACTGGTCCGAGAGCCGGTCGGCCAGGGCCTCCAGTTCGGCGGGGCCGTCCCGTACCGCCGCGGCCAGCGCGTCGATGCCCACGGCGATGTCCTGCCCCGGCTGTTCGACCAGGCCGTCGGTGCACAGGAGGAGCTTGGAGCCGGGTTCCAGGAACAGCTGGGTCTCGGGGAAGTGATCCTGGCCGAACGCGGTGGCCAGCCCCAGCGGCAGGCCGCCGCGTACCGGATGCCAGTCCGTGTGCCCGGCCGCGTCCCAGAGCAGCGGGCCCAGATGACCGGCCCGCGCCACGTGCAGCGCGCCGGATTCCAGGTCCGCCTGGACGTACGTACACGTCGCGAACCGTTCGGTCTCCAGCTCGGCGAGGAAGCGCGACGCCCGTACGAGCACCGTCTCCGGCGCGTGCCCCTCGGTGGCGTAGGCGCGCAGCGCGATACGGAGCTGGCCCATCACCGCCGCGGCGTGCGTGTCATGGCCCTGGACATCGCCCACGACCAGCCCGGTCCGCCCCTGGGGCAGCGGGATGACGTCGTACCAGTCGCCGCCGATGTCCCGGCCGGTGCTCGCCGCGTGGTAGCGGACGGTGACCTCGCCCCCGGCGATGTCGGGGACCCGGCGCGGCAGCATCGTGGCCTGGAGCCCGGTGGCGAATTCGCGTTCCTGGTCGAAGAGCATGGCCCGCTGGAGCGACTGGGCCACGACGCCCGCCAGCGCCAGGGCCAGGTTCCGGTCCTCCGCCGCGTGCTGTTTGGGTTCGGTGTTGAACAGCCCGAGCGCCCCGATCACGCGGTCCTGCGCCACCAGCGGCAGGAAGACGGCGCTGCCGGACGGGACGCGGTCCAGGTACGGGCGCAGCCGCGGATAGCGGGCGATCAGTTCGCCGCGGGAGGCCAGGAACGCGGCCCGGCGGGACAGCGCGGCGTCCGACAGCGGCAGCGTGTCGTCGAGCCGGGAGGCCATCATCTCCGTGGGGGTGGTGTTCGGCAGGCCCGTGATGGCGATGACCTCGAAGCGTTCGTTGTCGACCAGCCCGAGGATCAGCGCGTCGGCGCCGAAGCGCCGCGCGCCGCCCGTCCCGGTCAGCACCCGGGTCACGTCCGCGACGGACAGGGCCCGGGAGAGCGCCGCTGTGGTCTGCTGCACCATGGCGGTCTGCCGCTGCCGGTTCTCCTGGAGGGACCGCAGCAGCGCGGAGTCGGCCATCTCCGTGCCGGCCTCCCGGACGAGACCGACGATGCGGTACGGACGGCCGTTCGCGTCCCGCAGGAAGTGGCCCTGGGTGTGGGTCCACCGGGGCGTGCCGTCGCGGCAGTGGATGCGGAAGTACGCGCCGTAGGAGGGGGCACCGTCCTGGATGGCCTGGGAGACCGCCGCGTCCAGCCGGTACCCCTCTTCGGGCGGCACCCGGGCGGCGAGCGAAGCGGCCTGCCCGTCGTACTCGTCGGGCCGCAGATCGAAGACGTCCAGCCCGCACGCGTCCAGCTCCAGCGCCCCGCGGTCCAGATCCCAGTCGAACGTCCCCGTCCGGTTGAGCGAAAGCCGTTCGGACAGCCCGATCGGGGCCGGCGGGGGCCCGGCAGTCGGCCCGGGGGACCACCCGGTAGGCGTTCCGGCAGGAGGCCCTTGCAGTGGCCGGGGAGGCGTCCCGGCAGGCGTCCCGTCCGTATCCGCTTCCGGCCCGGCGGTCCCGTGCGGTATGCCGTGGCGCGGGTCGTAACGGCCGGGGGGTGTGATGTCCCGTCCGGTCATGAGCCGCCACGCCCCCGTCCCGAGGCCGAAGGCGCGCCGGCCCCGGCCGCCCACCAGACGGCCGGGACCGGCGGCGCCGGGGCCACCACGCCCGCCGCTTCCGTTCGCGGCCCGCCAGAGGGCGACCATCGCAACCGGGAAGCGGCCATGCGCCCACATTAGGACGGGGGTGGGATTTGCGCATTTTTAGTGGGGGTGTGGGGGGATGGGTGAGGGATGCCTCGGGAGTGCAGGGATCTGCGGGGCCTTGCGCCACATGGGGGAGGGGCGGGTGCGGGCAATTGCCGATTTCATTGAATCCGCAACTGCTGCCGCTTTCCGTGGGGCGGCAGCCAAGCGGGCCGGGGGCGTTGTCAGAGGGGGCGGGTAGGTTGAGAGCGTTGGCAGTTGAGAACGTTCCAGGGGGACCTGTGGCCGGTGACGGCTTTGATGTGGACGCGGACCAGCTCAAGTCCGCCAGTTCTCGCGCCCAGTCTTTCGATGTGGCCGCGGCTCAGTACGCGGCGAGTCGGCCTGCTTACCCCGCCGCACTCTTCGACTGTCTTGAGGAGTTCGCGGGCTGTCGTCTGGTGGGCGCCCGGGTCGCCGATGTCGGCGCGGGTACCGGAATCGCCAGCGTGCTGTTGCGGGAGCGAGGCGCTGATGTGATCGCTGTCGAGCCGGGTGAGGCCATGGCCGGTGAGTTCCACCGGGCGCTCCCGGGGGTGCCGGTCGTGAGGGGCGACGGTAACGCTCTGCCGCTGGCCGAGGCTTCCTGCGACCTCATCACGTATGCCCAGTCCTGGCAGTGGACGGACCCCGGCCGGTCCGTCCCGGAGGCATTGCGTGTCCTGCGAGGGGGCGGTGCGCTGGCGATCTGGTGGAACACCACGGCCTTCGACGTGCCGTGGATTCGCGAGCAGCACGGGCGCATCGCGCACCACTGCGGGGTGAGACCACGGTCTGCCGTGCGCCCTTCGGACGACGACGCCATCCGGCTGGCGGGGCTGGCGGGGCTGCGGGTTGCGCGCCGTCAAGTGCGCTGGAGCCGCACGGTCTCCGTGGACACGCATCTCGCCAACATCGGCAGCCGGTCGGCATTCCTCGTCCTTGAAGAGGCTGACCGTCAGGCGTTTTTCGCCGATGAGCGTGAGCGGCTGGTCGAGATTTTTCCTCGCGACGAGGTGGAAGAGACCTACGTGGTCGATCTCCTGGTCGCACTCCGTCCCTGACGTGGTGCGGCCGCGGGGCGGGGCGGCGCGCTCGTGCAGCCGAGACGAGCGACCGGCCGCCCCACCGAATTCAACCGCCACGCTCACCAACCCGGCGAACCTGTGCGGTCACGGCACTAGCTTGTTCCCGCGGGTATTCGTGCCGCCGTCGTGACCGGGCGTGTGGTTCGGGTGCGGTGGGCGAGGTGGGCCTGTTGTGTGGCGGTGTCGACCGTGTAGGTGTCGATGGTCATCGACGCGGGCGACACCTTCAGCACCATGAACCCGAGGTGGCTGAAGTCCTGCCAGGCGGCGGGGTGGGTGAAGTGCGGTTTGCCGTCGCCGGTCTTGGAGGCGGCGCCGCACACGAGCTGCCGGGTGCCGCGCGTACGGTCGGTGGGCTCCAGGACCTGCAGGGTGTGGTCGTGCCCGGACATGATCACGTCGGCGCGCCCGCACACCACCTCCTCGTACAGCTCCTTGAGGTGGATGCCGCTGGTGTAGTGCCCGATCACGAAGCCGTCGTACGCGCCGGCGCTGCCGTGCTGTCCGTTGTTGAGGTACGGGTGGTGGCCCAGGACGACCTTCCAGCGGGCGCGCGAGGCGCTCAGCGCGCTGTCCAGCCAGCTGCGCTGTTCGCGCATGTACGGGCCGTTCCACCGGTAGTGCGGGTCGGTCTGGACGACGTACGAGGCGACCGGGTTGGTGTCGAGCGCGAAGAACTCGACGAGCGGGTCTTCCTGTCCGCCGCCCGGCGGGAGGGCGACGTTGTAGTAGCGGGACGGCATGTACCAGCGGCGGGACGTGGCGGCGTAGGCGACCTCGCGGTCGCCGCGCGACGGGTCGCCGCCGCTGCCGGGTACCAGGCCCGAGCAGTCGTGGTTGCCCAGCACCATCAGCCACGGCATGTCGATGCCGGTGTTGGGCCGCTCGAACTTCTCGTCGAACTCCGAGTCGTGGTCGGACTCCGGGCCGTTCTCGTAGATGTTGTCCCCGAGGCCGACCGCCAGCCCGACGTGCTCGGTGCGGCAGATCTCCCTGGCCGCCGCCGTGACCGCGTACTGCTCCTCCTTGCCCGTCCCGGCGTCACCGGTGATCAGGACGGCGTACTCGCCGGAGGGGCCCGGCGCGGACGGGAGCGGGAACCGCTCCGGGCCGCCTGCCCGGTCCGCGGCGGCCGCGGGCTGCTGCGTCCCGAACGGCAGCGCGGCCAGCGCGGCTCCCGCCATCGCCCCGCCCAGCAGCGTGCGCCGGTGCACACCGCGCGCCACGTCCGGCGTGCCGTCCGGGCCGGCCGGGCCGGCGAGGCCGGGGCCGGCCGTCCGCAGCCACTGGTCCTCGGTCAGGTCCGCCCGCGGCGGGATCAGTTCGTCGTCACACATGGCTGGCTTTGTCTCATGGGTGATCGGGCAACTGGTGGCGGAGCCATGAACTCCGTGTGGACGTATGGAGAGGACGGAGTGTCCCGGCGGCCGGGTCCGCCGTGCCGCCGGGTCGCGGTACGGTGCTCAGCCGTCCCGGTGGGCGAGGCGGCGCAGCGTACGGCCGCAGTGGCGCGCGTACAGGCGCTGGAACACCGGGACGACCGGTGCCGCGAGCCGTGTGTACCAGCGGCCGGGCCGGCTGAAGGCCGTCATGGTGAACCACACCGCGCCGTCCGGCCGCATCTCGACCACGAACGACTCCTCGCCGCGCTGCGGGTGGCCGCCCAGCGTGCCGTACGCGAAGCCGATGCGCGCGCTGTCGTACTCGCTCCACACCACCCGGCACGGTGCCCACAGCCGCGCCGGGCCGAGGCCCAGGGCGCATTCCACCAGGACGCCGGGCGCGGCCTCCGGTGCCGAGGCCCGTACCCGTACGCCCGCCCGGCGGTGCATCCGGAAGGTGGTGACGGCCCGGCCCGCGCTTTCGAGGACCGCGCGGCCGTGGCCGAGGTAGGTCGCCTCGTGCAGATGGTGGTATCCGCCGGGCAGCGGGTGGCGGCGGGTGGCGCCTTCCTCGGGGTAGTTGAGGGGGGTGTGCCGGCTGGGGGCGGGGGTGCGGAGTGTCATGCCGGGGTGCCTGCTTCCTCGGAGGTGGGTGTGGGGATGGAGGTGGAAGTGGGGGTGGATGCGAGCTTGTCCCTGAGGCGGCGCCAGGCGAGCAGGGCGCACAGGGCGAAGCCCAGCGCGTTGCCCAGGCCGTGCGTGGCCGCCATCCATGCCAGTGTGGGGTGCGGCAGGCCGGTTGCCTCGCCGAGTGCCCAGCTCAGGGCGAGCAGCATGGTGGCCACGAGGACGGCGGCCGAGACGGCCAGCAGCGCCCGGGTGGTCCGGTCCGGCGCTGCCGTACGGACGTCCCGCCAGGTGATCAGGGCGACCAGCCACATGCCGCCGGTGAGGACCACCGCGCCGGCCAGCTCGGCCCAGTCGTCGACGAAGTAGCCCGCCAGGACGAGCAGGGTGCCCACCGGCACGCTGAGCGCGGCGAGCGGACCGGCCCTGCCGGGGCGCGCGGCGCGGCAGACCAGCCCGGCCACCAGGGCGGCGGCGAATCCGGCGAAGTGCAGGTGCGGCACGGTCAGCGACAGGATTTCCAGGTCGAAGCCGAACAATCGGTGGCCCGAGCGCTCGGCGACCAGGGCGGTGCCCGCGACGGCCGGGGTGGCGAGGGCCGTGAGCACCGCGATCTCGTCCGGGGCGAGGCTGCGGGTGCGGGCCAGCCGGCGTGGTGCGTGCAGCGCGAGGGCGAGGGTGGCGAGCGCGTAGCCGGTGGCGAGCGCCGTGGCGGCGGCGCCGCGCGGCAGCCAGAGCGAGGCCGCGCCCGCCGCCGCGGCCACCGGCCAGCGGCGCCGTAGCCATTCCGGCGCCGGGTCCCCGATCAGTGCGAGTCCCGTCGGTACCACGACGAACATGCCGAGCATGACGATGAGATCGACCAGTGCGGTCACGATGCCCCCCAACCCGGCCACAGCCGGTTTGAAAGGGTTCAAACCGGCACCCCCCGCCGGGCGAGGCCGGGGGGTCCCGGTGGGAGAGCCCCCCCCCGCCGGGGGGGGGCGCCCCCCCGCCCGGCGCGACGACCCCGCCG
>NZ_JBHWHY010000067.1:0-40074 GCF_042732265.1 Streptomyces sp. NPDC059788
GCCGCCATCACCGACACCGTCGAGGACGCCGAGGAGACCGCCTCCCTGATCACCGGCACCCTGCGCCGCGACGACGGCGGCCCCGCCCGCCTCCTCGCCTCCCTCGCCGAGGCCCACGTCCACGGCGCCCCCATCAACTGGACCACCCTCCTCGAAGAACCCGCCCACCACTCCCGGCACATCGACCTCCCCACCTACGCCTTCCAACACGAGCGCTACTGGGCCCAGACCGCGGCTCCGGGCGCGTCGGCTGTGGCGGGTGAGGGTGTCGGGAGTGCGGCCGAGGCCCGGTTCTGGGCCGCGGTGGAGGCGGGTAAGTCGCGTGAGCTGGCGGATACGCTGGCGGTGGACGACGAGCGGCTGGCCGAGCTGCTGCCGGCCCTGGCGTCGTGGCGGCGCCGCGAACGCGACGACGAGACCGTGGCCGACTGGCGGTACGCGATCTCGTGGACGCCGGTGGGCGAGCTCCGCTCGGCGGTGCTGACGGGTACCTGGCTTGTCGTGGCACCGGGCGGCCGGGCGGCCGACACGGAACTGGTGCAGGAGTGCGTTCAGGCGCTTGCCGACCGCGGTGTGGAAGTGGTCGTCACCGAGGTGGCCGGGGGCGAGGCGACTCGTACGGAGCTGGCCGATTACCTGGCCACGGTGCGGGCAGAGGGCACGGACCTCGCGGGAGTCGTGTCGCTGCTGGCCCTGGACGAGGCACCGCTGGCGGACGCCCCGTCGGTGAGCCGAGGCCTCGCGGGGACGCTGGGACTCGTACAGGCGCTGGGCGATGCGGACATTGCCGCGCCGCTGTGGGTGCTGACGCAGGGCGCGGTGGCGACCGGCGAGGCCGAGGCGCTGACCAGCCCCGTACAGAGCCAGGTCTGGGGCCTGGGCCGGGTCGTCGGTCTCGAACACCCCGAGCGCTGGGGTGGTCTCGTCGACCTGCCGCCGACCTGGGACGACCGCATCGCCGCACGCCTTTGCTCGGTGCTCGCCGACGGCAAGGAAGACCAGGTCGCAGTGCGTGGTGCGGGCGTCATGGGACGTCGACTGGTCCATGCTGCCCCTCGTCAGTCGAAGGACCGTGAGCAGTGGGTGCCGGGCGGCGCGGTGCTGGTGACCGGTGGTACGGGTGCGATCGGTGGGCATGTGGGGCGTTGGCTGGCCGGTCGGGGTGCGGAGCGGGTCGTGCTGACCAGCCGCTCCGGTCCCGCCGCGCAGGATGTCGCCGTGCTGGCGGCGGAGCTGGCGGCTGCGGGGGCCCAGGTGGACGTGTTGGCGTGCGATGTTGCTCAGCGCTCCGACGTACAGAACCTGTTGAGCCGTATTGCCGGTGACGGTGGTCCGTCGCTGTGTGGTGTGGTGCATGCGGCGGGTGTGGGTCATGGCGGTGCGGTGGCGGATGTGTCGGTGGCCGGTCTGGCGGCTGCGGTGGAGGCCAAGACCTCCGGCGCCGTCGTGCTGGATGAGCTGACGGCGGCCATGGGCTTGGAGCTGGATGCGTTTGTGCTGTTCTCGTCGGGTGCTGCGACGTGGGGCAGTGGTCTGCTTTCGGGTTATGCGGCGGGTAATGCGTTCCTGGACGCGCTGGCGGAGAACCGGCGGGCCCGCGGGCTGGCCGCGACCTCCGTGGCCTGGGGGCTGTGGGGCGGCGGCGGAATGGTCGGCGGCGAGGCCGGTGAGCAGCTGCGGCGTTACGGAATGCGGGTGATCGACCCGGATCTCGGCATCCGGGCGTTGGCGCAGGCGGTGGATGGTGGTGATACGGCGGTCACGGTCGCGGATGTGGACTGGGAGCGCTTTGCCCCGACCTTCACGTTGCGTCGGCCGAGCCCGCTGATCGCCTCCCTGCCCGAAGTGCAGCGGGCACTTGCCGCCGACTCGGAGACGGACGACGGCCCGGCGGCTCCGGGGGCGAACACCGCCCTCGGGCAGCAACTCACCGGTCTGTCCCGCGCGGAGCAGGACCGGTTGCTGACGGAGCTGGTCCGCGCCGAGGCGGCTGCGGTTCTCGGGCACACGTCGGCCGAGATGGTCGAGTCCGACCGTGCTTTCCGGGAGCTGGGCTTCGACTCGCTGACCGCGGTCGAACTGCGCAACCGTCTCAATGCGGCCACCGGCCTGCAACTGCCCTCCACCTTGGTGTTCGACTACCCCAGCCCCGTCACGCTGGCCGAACATCTGCGGACCGGCCTGCTGGGTGTCGGGAGCGACACCGCCGCTCCGGTGGTGACGGCGGCGGCGTACGGCGAGCCCATCGCGGTCGTCGGCATGGGCTGCCGCTTCCCCGGCGGAGTCGAGAGCCCCGAACAGCTGTGGGACCTGGTGGCGGCGGGCACGGACGCGGTGTCCGGCTTCCCGCAGGACCGCGGCTGGGACCGGGCCGCCGAGGCCGAGGGCACGTACGCACGCGTCGGCGGCTTCATCTACGACGCTCCCGAATTCGACGCGGGCTTCTTCAAGATCAGCCCGCGTGAGGCGCTGGCGATGGACCCGCAGCAGCGGATGCTCCTGGAGGTCTCCTGGGAGGCGCTGGAGCGCGCGGGCATCGACCCGGCGTCGCTGCGCGGCTCGCAGACCGGAGTGTTCGCGGGTGCCACGTACTCGGGTTACGGAACGGGGCTCGTCGGCGGCGACAGCGGCTCCGAGGGATACCTCCTGACCGGCAGCCTGACCGCGGTGATCTCCGGCCGGGTGTCCTACTCCCTGGGCCTGGAGGGCCCGGCGGTGACGGTGGACACGGCGTGCTCGTCCTCGCTGGTGGCACTGCACCAGGCCTGCCAGTCGCTGCGCGCCGGTGAGTGCACGATGGCGCTGGCCGGTGGCGTGGCCGTGATGGCGACAGCCGGAGCGTTCTCCGAATTCTCCGAGCAGCAGGGCATGGCCGCGGACGGCCGGTGCAAGGCGTTCTCGGCCGATGCGGACGGCATCGGCTGGGGCGAAGGCGCGGGCATGGTCGTACTGGAACGGCTGTCGGACGCGCGGCGCAACGGGCACCAGGTGCTGGCCGTCATCCCCGGCAGCGCGATGAACCAGGACGGCGCCAGCAATGGCCTGACGGCGCCGAACGGCCCGTCCCAGCAGCGCGTCATCCGCGCTGCCCTGGCGAACGCGCAGCTGTCGACATCGGACGTCGACGTGGTGGAAGCCCACGGGACCGGTACCAAACTTGGCGATCCGATCGAGGCGCAGGCGCTGCTCGCCACGTACGGACAGGACCGGCCGGAGGAACAGCCGCTGTGGCTGGGATCGGTGAAGTCCAACATCGGTCACCCGCAGACGGCTGCGGGTGTGGCCGGCGTGATCAAGATGGTCCTGGCGCTCCAGCACGGTGAACTGCCGCAGACGTTGTACGCGGACGAGCCGTCGCCGCACGTGGACTGGACGGCGGGTGCCGTGCGCCTGCTGACGGAGGCCCGCCCGTGGTCGGCGGACGGGCGTCCGCGGCGGGCCGGTGTCTCCGCGTTCGGCGTCAGCGGCACGAATGTGCACCTCATCGTCGCGGAAGCCCCCGCCCCCGCCGACGCGGACGAGGAGACCCCCGCCGCGATCGAGCCTGGCGCGGGAGCCGAAGACCAGTCGGAGACGGGGCCGGCGCCGGTGCTGGCCTCGGAGGCCGGAGTATCGGCGTGGCTGGTGTCCGGGCGCAGTGCGGACGGTTTGGCAGCACAGGCAGGCCGACTGCGGGAGTTCGCACTGTCCCGTACGGAGCTGGGGGTGGCGGACGTGGCGTGGGCCTTGGCCACGACGCGGTCCGCTTTCGAGCACCGGGCCGTGGTGACGAGCGCGGACCGTGAGGGCCTGGTGGCCGGGCTGGCCGCGGTGGCTACGGGGCAGCCTGCGGCAGGTGTGGTGTCCGGTACGGATGCGGCTGGTGGTGTCGGCCGTACGGTGTTCGTCTTCCCGGGCCAGGGGAGTCAGTGGCTGGGCATGGGGCGTGAACTGCGCACCATCTCACCGGTGTTCGCGGCCCGTCTGGCCGAGTGCGGTGAAGCGCTGTCCCCGTATGTGGACTGGTCGCTGGACGATGTGCTGTCCGGTGCCGAGGGCGCGCCGGAGCTGGCAACAGCTGATGTGGTGCAGCCCGCGCTGTGGGCGGTCATGGTCTCCCTGGCTGCGGTGTGGCAGGCGGCCGGAGTCACGCCGGACGCGGTGGTCGGCCACTCGCAAGGCGAGATCGCCGCTGCCTGCGTCGCCGGAATCCTCTCCCTGGACGACGCCGCGCGTGTCGTGGCCCTGCGCTCCCGCGCGCTGACCGCTCTGGCCGGTCGTGGCGGCATGCTGTCGGTGGCCGAGCCCGCCGACCGCGTGCGGGACCGCCTCGCTGCGTGGGGCGAGCGCGTATCCGTGGCGGCGGTCAACGGTCCGTCCGCCACGGTCGTCTCCGGCACCCCGGAAGCCCTGGAGGAGCTGGCCGCGGCGTGCGAGGCGGACGGCGTCCGCGCCCGCATGATCCCCGTTGACTACGCCTCCCACAGCCCCCAGGTCGACGCCCTGGAACAGGACATCCTGGACGCTCTGGACGGCATCGAGCCCGCCCCCGCCCAGATCCCGATGATCTCCGCGATGAGCGGGGAGATGCTCGCCGGTCCGGAGCTGGACCCGTCGTACTGGTACGCCAGCCTCCGCGCGACCGTCGAGTTCGACCGCGCCGTGCGCGCGCTGGTCGAGTCCGGGCACCGTACGTTCATCGAGACCTCGCCCCACCCGGTCCTGACCGCCGCGATCACCGACACCATCGAGGACGCCGGCGAGTCCGCTGCCCTGGTCACCGGGACGCTGCGCAGGGACGACGGCGGTGCGGACCGTCTCCTCACGTCCCTCGCGGAGGCCCACGTCCACGGCGCTCCCATCAACTGGACCACCCTCCTGGAGGAACCCGCCCACCCCCGGCACATCGACCTCCCCACCTACGCCTTCCAGCGCCAACGCTTCTGGCCCCAGGCGCCGCAGGCACTGCTCCCCGGCACGGGGGACGCCGCCGGTGACGGTGTGCGCGACGCCGCCGAGGCCGAGTTCTGGGCCGCGGTCGAGGCGGGCGAACTGCGCGAGTTGGCGGAGACACTGGCGGTGGACGACGAGCGGCTGGGCGAACTGCTGCCCGCCCTGGCATCGTGGCGCCGTCGCCAGCAGGACGAATCGGCGGTGACGGACTGGCGGTACCGCATCTCCTGGTCCCCGGTGACCGGTTCCGGGGGCGCGGTCCTGACGGGGACTTGGCTGCTCGTGGTTCCGGGCGGACATGCGGACGCGTCGCCGACGGGCGAGTGCCTGCGGGCGCTGGCCGACCGTGGCGCCGAGGTGGTCGTGGTCGAGGTCGGCCCGGAAGAGTTGGACCGTGCGGCGCTTACTGCCCGCGTGTCCGCAAACCTTCCTGAAGGCGCGCAGGTCGCCGGAGTGGTGTCGCTGCTGATGCTGGACGAGGTGCCGTTGCCGGACGTCCCGACCGTGAGTCGGGGGATGGCGGGCACGCTGGGGCTGGTGCAGGCATTGGGCGACGCGGGACTCGCGGCGCCGCTGTGGCTGCTGACACAGGGCGCGGTCTCCACCGGCGCGGGCGAGACGCTGACCAGTTCCGTGCAGGCGCAGGTCTGGGGGCTGGGCCGCGTCGTGGGGCTCGAACACCCGGAGCGCTGGGGTGGCCTGATCGATCTGCCGCCGGCCTGGGACGACCGGATCGCCGGTCACTTGTGCGCGGCGCTCGCCGACGGTTCGGAGGACCAGGTCGCGCTGCGCCCGGCAGGCGTCATGGCCCGCCGGCTGGTCCGCGCGCCCCGGCCCTCGGGCCGCCGTGAGCGGTGGACTCCACGTGACACGGTGCTGGTCACCGGTGGTACGGGCTCGGTCGGTCGACCCGTCGGTTCGTGGCTGGCCGGGCACGGCGCCGAGCGGATCGTGCTGACCAGCCGTTCCGGCCCGGCCGCGGCGGAGGTGGCCGTACTGGCCGCGGAGCTGGCCGGTGCCGGGAGCCAGGTGGAGGTGGTGGCCTGCGACCTGGCCGAACGTGCCGAGGTCGCAGGGCTGCTGGACCGTATCGCCGCGGACGGTACGCCGCTGCGCGCGGTGCTGCACGCCGCCAACGCCGGGCGTCAAGTGACGCTGGAGAGTACGGATGTCGGCGACCTGGCGGTGGCGTTGGGTGCGAAGGCGGCCGGTGCGGTGTGGCTGGACGAGCTGACGTCGGCCATGGACCTGGACGCGTTCGTCCTCTTCTCCTCCATCGCCGCGACGTGGGGCAGCAATGAGCATGGTGCGTACGCGGCGGGCAACGCGTTCCTGGACGCGTTGGCGGAGGAGCGCCGGGCGCGTGGTCTGGTGGCCTCGTCGGTGGCGTGGGGTGTGTGGGACACGCGTGACTGGGACGCCGTGAACGCGGTGGTGGAGCACGGGCCTGGGAGCGTGACTCCCGCGCGGCTGCTGCGCCAGGGCATGCACTTCCTGAACCCGGAGCGGGCGCTCACCGCGCTGGAGCAGGCCCTGACCGACGACGAAACCTTCCTGGCCGTGGCGGACGTGGACTGGGCGCGGTTCGCGCCGGTGTTCTGTGCGGCGCGGCCCCGGCCGTTGCTGGACCGGATCGCGGAGGCGCGGCAGGAGCCGTCGGCGCCGTCGTCCGCCGACGGGCCGCTCACGGAAGGAGCGGCGGGCGAACTGGCCCAGCGGCTGTCCGGAAAGTCTCCGGGGGAGCGTGAGCGGCTGGTCACCGATGTGGTGCGGACGCACGCGGCCGCGGTGCTCGGGCACGGGACGCTGGACGAGGTCCCGGCCGGCCGGGCCTTCCGCGAGCTGGGCTTCGACTCGCTGACGGCCGTGGAACTGCGGAGCCGTCTCAACGCCGCCACCGGGTTGCGACTGCCCTCGACGGTGGTCTTCGACTACCCGTCCCCGGCCGTCCTGGCCAAGCAGATCGTCGGCGAAGTCCTCGGCGTCACGGAAACCGAAGCGGCCTCCACGGCATCGGCGCCGGCACCGGCGTCGACGGGCGACCTGGCCGAGCCGATCGCGATTGTGGGTATGGGCTGCCGGTATCCGGGCGGTGTGGATGGTCCGGAGCGGTTGTGGGAGTTGCTGTCCGCTGGTGGGGATGCGATTTCCGGTTTTCCGACGGACCGTGGCTGGGATGTGGAGGGTCTGTTCGACCCGGACCCCGACAACCCGGGGACGTCGTATGTCCAGGAGGGTGGCTTCCTTCAGGGGGCGGCGGATTTCGATCCGCGGTTCTTCGGGATCAGTCCGCGTGAGGCGCTGGCGATGGACCCGCAGCAGCGGCTGTTGCTGGAGATTTCCTGGGAGGCGATCGAGCGGGCCGGTATCGACCCGGAGTCCCTGAGGGGCTCCCTGACCGGCGTCTTTGCCGGCGCCGCACCGTCGGGGTACGGGGCGGGTCTGGCCCATGGCGACAGTGAATCCGAGGGGTACCTGATCACCGGGAACACGGGCAGCGTGATCTCGGGACGCGTGGCCTACGCCTTCGGCCTGGAGGGCCCGGCGGTGACGGTGGACACGGCGTGCTCGTCCTCGCTGGTGGCCCTGCACCAGGCGTGCCAGTCGCTGCGCGCCGGTGAGTGCACGATGGCCCTGGCCGGCGGCGTGATGGTGGTCGCGGACCCGACCGAGTTCGTGGGCTTCTCGCGGCAGCGCGTCCTGGCCGCGGACGGCCGGTGCAAGGCGTTCTCGGATGAGGCCGACGGCATGGGCATCGCCGAGGGCGCCGGTGTGGTCCTCGTGGAGCGCCTCTCCGACGCGCGGCGCAACGGGCACGACGTACTGGCGGTGATCCGCGGCAGCGCGGTCAACCAGGACGGCGCGTCGAACGGCCTGACGGCCCCGAACGGCCCGTCCCAGCAGCGCGTCATCCAGGCGGCACTGGCCAACGCGCAGCTCTCCACCGGCGATGTCGACGTGATCGAGGCGCACGGCACCGGCACGGAGCTGGGCGACCCGATCGAGGCGCAGGCGCTGCTGGCGACCTACGGACAGGGCCGGGCGGAGGAGCGGCCCCTGTGGCTGGGGTCGCTCAAGTCGAACATCGGACACACCCAGCAGGCGGCGGGCGTGGCCGGCGTGATCAAGATGGTGCTGGCCCTCCAGCACGGCGTGTTGCCGCGGACGTTGCATGCGGAGGTTCCGTCGTCGCATGTGGACTGGTCGGCGGGTGCGGTGCGGTTGTTGGGTGAGTCGGTGCCGTGGGTGGCGGGTGAGCGGTTGCGGCGTGCTGGTGTGTCGGCGTTCGGGATCAGTGGGACCAATGCGCATGTGGTGTTGGAGGAGGCTCCGTGTGGGGGTGCGGAGTTGGCTGCTGGTGGTGGTCGGTCGGTGTTGTCGGGTGTGGGTGTGGTGCCGTGGTTGGTGTCGGGGCGTGATGGTGCGGGGTTGGTGGGGCAGGCGGGGCGGTTGAGGGAGTCGGTGCTTTCCCGCCCGGGGGTTGAGCCGGTTGACGTGGCGTGGTCGTTGGTGGGGTCGCGGTCGGCGTTTGAGCATCGGGCTGTGGTGCTGGGTGGGGAGTTGGAGGGTTTGGTTGCGGGTTTGGGTGCGGTGGTTGAGGGGCGTTCGGCTTCCGGTGTGGTCAGTGGTGTGGAGGCGGGTTCGGTGCGGGTGGGGTTTGTGTTTGCGGGTCAGGGGTCGCAGCGGGTGGGGATGGGTGCTGAGTTGTATGGGGTGAGTGAGGTGTTTGCTGGGGCGTTTGATGAGGCGTGCGGGTTGTTGGAGGGGGAGTTGGGGTTGCCGGTGCGGGATGTGGTGTTGGGGCGTGGTGTGGGTGTGGAGGAGTTGGCGGTGCGGACGGTGTTTGCGCAGGCGGGGTTGTTTGCGGTGGAGGTGGGTCTGGTGGCGTTGCTGCGGTCGTGCGGGATCGTGGCCGACGCAGTGGTGGGGCATTCGGTGGGGGAGTTCGCGGCGGCGTATGTGGCGGGGGTGTTGTCGTTGGGGGATGCGTGCCGTCTGGTGGCGGTGCGGGCGCGGTTGATGGAGGCGTTGCCGGAGGGCGGGGCGATGGCTGCCGTGGCGGCGTCGGAGGAGGAGATGCGGGAGGCGCTTGCGGGTGTGGCGGGGGTGGAGGTGGCGGCGGTCAACGGTCCGGCTTCGGTGGTGGTGTCGGGTGAGGTCGAGGCGGTGGAGAAGGTTGTTGAGGTGTGGGGTGAGCGCGGGCACCGGGTGCGGCGGCTGCGGGTCAGCCACGCGTTCCACTCCGCTCGTATGGAGCCGGTGTTGGAGGAGTTGGGGCGGGCTGCTGAGGGTGTGGAGCATCGGGCGCCGGAGATTGCGTGGGCGTGTGGTGTGACGGGTGAGGTGGTTGAGGAGGTTCGTCCGGACTACTGGCCGGTGCAGGCGCGGGAGGCGGTGCGTTTTGCGGATGCGGTGGGTGCGTTGGCGCGGCAGGGCGTGACGGTGTTCGTGGAGATTGGCCCGGACGGGACGTTGTCGGCGATGGGTCCGTCCGCTCTGGACGGCCATGAGGCCTCGCCCGGTAGTTCTCCGGTGTTTGTGCCGATGCTGCGTAGGGATGTGGCGGCGGGTGAGTCGGTGCTGACGGCGTTGGCCCAGGCACACGTGCGGGGCGTGGCGGTGGATTGGGCGGCGGTGCTCGGCCAGGGGCAGCGCGTTGAGCTTCCGACGTATGCCTTCCAGCGGCAGCGGTATTGGCCGCAGGCGTCCCAGGCGCCCGCCCCGGTGGCGAAGGACACGGTCGGCAGTGCGGCTGAAGCCGAGTTCTGGGCCGCCGTCGAAGGCGGCAACCTCCGAGGCCTCGCCGACACGCTGGCGATTGATGAGCAGCGTCCCTTCCACGAGGTGTTGCCGGCGTTGGCGTCGTGGCGGCGTCGGGAGCGTGACGATTCGGCGGTGGCGGACTGGCGTTACGGCATCTCGTGGACGCCGGTGGGCGAGCCGTCGTCGGCGGTACTGTCCGGCACCTGGCTCGTCGTGGCGCCATCGGGGCAGACGGACGCCGAGCTGATACGGGCGGCCCTGACCGACCGCGGCGCGCGGGTGGTCTTTGCCGAATCCGCCTCGAACGAGGTGGACCGGGCGGCGCTGGCCGAGCGGATCACCGACGTCGTGCCCGAGGGAGCCGAGCTGTCCGGCATCGTGTCGCTGCTGGCGCTGGACGAGGCGCCGTTGGCGGACGTACCGGTGGTGCACCGGGGTGTGGCCGGGACGCTGGGCCTGGTGCAGGCGCTGGGTGACGCGGGAATCGAGGCTCCGTTGTGGGCGCTGACCCGGGGAGCGGTGGCGACGGGTTCGTCCGAGGCGCCGACCAGTCCCGTGCAGGCGCAGGTCTGGGGCCTGGGCCGGGTCGTCGGTCTCGAACACCCCGAGCGCTGGGGCGGTCTGATCGATCTGCCGTCGGCCTGGGACGATCGCACCGCGACCCGTCTCTGTGGTCTCCTCGCCGACAGCGATGGTGAGGATCAGCTTGCACTGCGCTCGGCCGGGGTTGTGGCGCGTCGTCTGGTGCGTGCTGCGCGTCCGTCGGGTGACCGGCGGCAGTGGGTGCCGCGTGGCACGGTGCTGGTGACTGGTGGTACGGGTGCGATCGGTGGGAACACCGCCCGGTGGCTGGCGGGGCGGGGTGCGCCGCGCCTGGTGCTGACCAGCCGTTCCGGCCCGGCCGCTGCGGGTGTGGCGGCGCTGGCCGCGGAGCTTGCGGGCAGCGGTAGCCAGGTCGAGGTCGCGGCCTGTGACATGGCGCAACGAGCCGAAGTAGCGGGCCTGCTGGACCGCATTGCCGCGGATGGCAACGGTCCGGAGCTGTGCGGTGTGGTGCACAGTGCGGGTCTGGGTGAGGCCACCGCGCTGGAGTCCTTCTCCCTCGCGGACCTGGAGCGGGTCTCGGCGGTCAAGACGGCGGGTGCGGTGTGGCTGGACGAGCTGACCGCCGACCTCGACCTCGATGCGTTCGTTCTCTTCTCGTCGATCGCCGCGACCTGGGGCAGCAGCTTCCAGCCGGGCTACGCGGCGGCGAACGCCTTCCTCGACGCGCTCGCCGAGAGCCGACGGGCCCGGGGCCAGGCCGCGACATCCGTGGCCTGGGGGCTGTGGGGCGGTGAAGGCATGGGCGCCGGAGAGGCCGGCGTGCAGTTGCAGCGGCATGGACTGCGGGTCATGGACCCTGGCCTGGGCATTCAGGCCCTGGCGCAGGCGGTGGACAGCGGGGACACGACGGTCACGGTCGTGGACGTGGACTGGGAGCGATTCGCGCCGACGTTCACTCTGCGCCGCCCGAGCCCGCTGCTCGCCTCGCTGCCCGAGGTCCAGCTGGCGCTGGCACCCGCCGGAGGTGCCGGAGCCGGCGACGGCTCGTCGGCCCCGGGCACGGACACCGCACTGGGGCAGCGGCTGGCGGGGCTGTCCCGGGCGGAGCAGGACCGGTTGCTGACAGACCTGGTCCGTACGGAGGCTGCCGCGGTGCTCGGCTACCCCTCCGCGGATGCGGTGGAGGAGGAGCGGGCGTTCAAGGAGCTGGGATTCGATTCGCTGACCGCGGTCGAGCTCCGTAACCGGCTCAATGCGGCCACCGGTCTCCAGCTGCCCGCCACCCTCATATTCGACTACCCCAACCCCGCTGTTCTCGCCGAGTATCTGAGGGCCGAGGAGTTCAAGGGCGAGGGAACCGGAATGTCCCTCATGGACGAGCTGGACAAGCTCGAATCCGCCTTTGCCGTGACCACTCCCGACGGTGAAACGCGTGAACTGGTCGCGGCCCGTTTGCAGGCGTTCCTCGCCAGGTGGAACGGAAATGGGGAGCAGTCGACGAGTCAAGGTGTCGCGCAGAAGATCGAGACCGCGACGGATGACGAGATGTTCGAGTTCATCAACAAGGAGCTCGGCAGGTCCTGAGCAAGCAGGCGGCAATTCTCTGAGATCGATCTGAGATCGAACAGTAAGCGAGGTTCCGGTGGCGACCGAAGATACTCTGCGCGATTACCTGAAATGGACGACGACCAACCTGGCCGAGGCGCGCCAGCGTGTGAACGAGTTGGAGGAACGCAGCCACGAGCCGTTGGCTGTGGTGGGTATGGGGTGTCGGTTGCCGGGTGGTGTGGGGGGTCCGGAGGGGTTGTGGGATGTGGTGGTGGGTGGGGTGGATGTGGTGTCGGGGTTTCCGGGGGATCGGGGTTGGGATGTGGGTGGGGGTGTGGGTGGTGGTGGTTATGCGCGGCAGGGTGGTTTTGTGTCGGGGGTTGCGGATTTTGATGCGGGGTTTTTTGGGATCAGTCCGCGTGAGGCGTTGGCGATGGATCCGCAGCAGCGGTTGTTGTTGGAGGTGTCGTGGGAGGCGTTGGAGCGGGCTGGTGTGGATGCGGGTGTGTTGCGGGGTTCGCGGGCGGGTGTGTTTGTGGGGGCGTCGTCGTCGGGGTATGGGGCGGGTTTGGGTGGTGGGGTGGGGGGTTCTGAGGGTTATGTGATGACGGGTAATGCGGGGAGTGTGATTTCGGGGCGGGTGGCGTATGCGTTGGGGTTGGAGGGTCCGGCGGTGACGGTGGATACGGCGTGTTCGTCGTCGTTGGTGGCGTTGCATTTGGCGTGTCAGGCGTTGCGGGGTGGGGAGTGTTCGTTGGCGTTGGTGGGTGGGGTGACGGTGATGGCGACGCCGGGGACGTTTGCGGAGTTTTCGCGGCAGCAGGGGTTGGCTGCGGATGGTCGGTGCAAGGCGTTTTCGGCGGGTGCGGATGGTACGGGGTGGGCTGAGGGTGCGGGTGTGCTGGTGGTGGAGCGGTTGTCGGATGCGCGGCGTCATGGGCGTCGGGTGCTGGCGGTGGTGCGGGGCAGTGCGGTCAACCAGGACGGTGCCAGCAATGGTCTGACGGCGCCGAACGGTCCCTCCCAGCAGCGCGTCATCCGCGCCGCGCTGGCCAGTGCCCGGCTGTCGGCCTCGGACGTGGACGTGGTGGAGGCCCATGGCACCGGCACGGTGCTGGGTGACCCCATCGAGGCGCAGGCCGTGTTGGCGACGTACGGTCAGGGCCGTCCGGAGAACCGGCCGCTGTGGCTGGGGTCGGTGAAGTCCAACATCGGTCATACGCAGCAGGCTGCGGGTGTGACCGGTGTGATGAAGATGGTTTTGGCGTTGCGTCATGGGGTGTTGCCGCGGACGTTGCATGCCGAAGAGCCGTCGCCGCATGTGGACTGGTCGGCAGGTGCGGTGCGTCTGCTGAACGAGGCGGTGGTGTGGCCGGAGGGCGAGCAGCCGCGCCGGGCCGGAGTGTCGGCCTTCGGCATGAGCGGCACCAACGCGCACGTCATCATCGAAGAAGCCCCCGCCGACGAGAGCGACACTCCCGACACGGCTGCGGGCGACGACACCGCGAACGCCGACGCGGCGACCTCTGACGGTGCCGCTGAGGTGGCGGCGCCTCCGGTCCTGTCGGGAGCAGGGGCAGGAGCAGGAGCAGAAGCGGGAGCGGGCGCAGGCACAGGCGCGAAGGCGGGCACGTCGGCGTGGCTGGTGTCGGGCCGGTCGGCGGAGAGCCTGGCAGCGCAGGCAGGCCGACTGCGCGAGTTCGCGCTGTCCCGGGCTGACCTGGAACCGGCGGACGTGGCCTGGTCGTTGGCGACCACCCGTGCCACGTTCGAGCACCGCGCCGTCGTGACAGGCGCGGACCGCGAGGTCCTGGCGGCCGGGCTGGCCGCGGTGGCGACCGGCCGGCCGGCCGCCGGTGTGGTGTCCGGCGCGATCCGGCCCGGCGGCGTGGGCCGTACGGCGTTCGTCTTCCCGGGGCAGGGGAGTCAGTGGCTGGGGATGGGGCGCGAACTGCGCCAGGTTTCCCCGGTGTTCGCGCAGCGGCTGGCGGAGTGTGGCGAGGCGCTGTCCCCGTACGTGGACTGGTCGCTGGACGATGTGCTGTCCGGTGCCGAGGGCGCACCCGCGCTGGAGACAGCGGATGTGGTGCAGCCCGCGCTGTGGGCGGTCATGGTGTCGCTCGCCGCCGTATGGCAGGCGGCCGGAGTCACGCCGGACGCGGTCGTAGGACACAGCCAGGGCGAGATCGCCGCCGCCTGCGTCGCCGGAATCCTCTCCCTGGACGACGCGGCGCGCGTCGTGGCCCTGCGCTCCCGCGCCCTGACGGCCCTCGCCGGCCGCGGCGGCATGCTGTCGGTGGCCGAGCCCGCGGACCGCGTACGCGACCGGATCACCCCCTGGGGCGACCACGTATCCGTAGCAGCGGTCAACGGCCCGTCCGCCACCGTCGTCTCCGGCACCCCCGAAGCCCTGGAGGAACTGGCCGCGGCCTGCGAGTCGGACGGCATCCGCGCCCGCATGATCCCGGTGGATTACGCCTCCCACAGCCCTCAGGTCGACGCCCTCGAACAGGACATCCTGAACGCCCTGGACGGCATCAAGCCCGCCCAGGCCCACACCCCGATGATCTCCGCGATGAGCGGCGAGATGCTCGCCGGCCCGGAACTGGACCCGTCGTACTGGTACGCCAGCCTCCGCGCCCCCGTCGAGTTCGACTGCGCCATCCGCACCCTCGCCGAGTCCGGCCACCGTACGTACATCGAGACCTCGCCCCACCCCGTCCTGACCGCCGCCATCACCGACACCACGGAGGGCGTCCTGCGCGCGGCGGCGGGCGACGCGCCCGTAACCGCCGCATCGGCGGTGATCGGCACGCTCCGACGCGATGACGGCGGCGCGGACCGCCTCCTTGCCTCTCTCGCGGAGGCCCACGTCCGCGGCATCGGTGTGGACTGGACGACGGTGCTGGAGCGCGCGGAGTGGGTCGACCTCCCGACGTACGCCTTCCGCCATGAGCGCTACTGGCCGGAACCACCGGTTCCGGGCGCGTCGGCTGTGGCGGGTGAGGGTGTCGGGAGTGCGGCCGAGGCCCGGTTCTGGGCTGCGGTGGAGGCGGGTAAGTCGCGTGAGCTGGCGGATACGCTGGCGGTGGACGACGAGCGGCTGGCCGAGCTGCTGCCGGCCCTGGCCTCGTGGCGGCGCCGCGAGCGCGACGACGAGACCGTGGCCGACTGGCGGTACCACATTTCCTGGGTACCGGTACGTGACCCGGGTTCGGCGGTGCTGTCGGGTACCTGGCTCATGGTGATCCCGGCCGACCAGGCGGACTCCGAGCCGGTACGGGGATGCGTCCAAGCCCTGACCGCCCGAGGCGCCGCCCCCGTCCTCGTCGAGGTGGCCGCGGGCGCTGTGGACCGCGTGGCGCTGGCCGAGCAGATCACGAAGGCGCTGGCAGGGGACACGCAGGTCACCGGAGTCGTATCGCTGCTGGCGCTGGACGAGGCGCCGACGGCCGATGCCCCGGTGGTCAGCCAGGGCCTCGCGGGCACCATGGTGCTCGTACAGGCGCTGGGAGACCTCGACCTGACCGCCCCGCTCTGGGCGCTCACTCAAGGGGCGGTGGCGACCGGCGAGGCCGAGGCGCTGACCAGCCCCGTGCAGGCACAGGTCTGGGGTCTGGGCCGGGTTGTCGGCCTGGAACACCCCGAGCGCTGGGGTGGTCTCATCGACCTGCCGCAGACCTGGGACGACCGGACCGCCACCCGCCTCTGCGCCTTCCTCGCCGACGGCGGCGGAGAAGAAGACCAGCTCGCACTGCGCCCGAACGGAGCCCTGGCGCGTCGTCTGATCCACGCCCCTCGCCCGTCGCAAGGCCGCGAGGAGTGGGTGCCGAAGGGCACGGTTCTCGTGACCGGTGGTACGGGTGCGATCGGTGGGCATGTGGGGCGTTGGCTGGCCGGTCGTGGCGCCGAGCGTGTCGTGCTGACCAGCCGCTCCGGTCCCGCCGCGTCGGGCGTTGCCGCTCTGGCGGCGGAGCTGGCCGCTGCCGGTACTCAGGTGGACGTGGTGTCCTGCGACATCGCACAAAGGACAGGCACAGCAGCCCTGTTGAGCCGTATCGACGGTGACGGTGGTCCGTCGCTGTGTGGTGTGGTGCACGCGGCGGGTGTGGGTCACGGCGGTGCGGTGGCGGACACATCGGTGGCCGGTCTGGCGGCCGCGGTGGAGGCCAAGACGGCGGGCGCGGTCCTCCTGGATGAGCTGACGGCGGCGATGGGCCTGGAGCTGGATGCGTTTGTGCTGTTCTCGTCGGGTGCTGCGACGTGGGGCAGCGGTCTGCTTTCGGGCTATGCGGCGGGTAACGCGTTCCTGGACGCGCTGGCGGAGAACCGGCGGACCCGCGGGCTGGCCGCGACCTCCGTGGCCTGGGGTCTGTGGGGCGGCGGCGGAATGGTCGGCGGCGAGGCCGGGGAAGGGCTGCGTCGGCTGGGTATGCGGGTGATCGATCCGGATCTCGGCATCCGGGCGTTGGCGCAGGCGGTGGATGGTGGTGATACGGCGGTCACGGTCGCGGATGTGGACTGGGAGCGTTTCGCCCCGACGTTCACGTTGCGTCGGCCGAGCCCGCTGATCGCCTCCCTGCCCGAGGTGCGGAGTGTCCTCACCACCGACAGCGCGTCCGCGAGCAGTGCGAAGCCGCTGAGCGAGCTGGGACAGCAACTCGCGGGTCTGTCCGGGGCGGAGCAGGACCGGCTGTTGACCGAACTGGTCCGCGCCGAGGCCGCCGCGGTACTCGGGCACACGTCGGCCGAGATGGTCGAGTCCGACCGCGCCTTCCGGGAGCTGGGCTTCGACTCGCTGACCGCCGTCGAACTGCGCAACCGTATGAACGCGGCCACCGGCCTGCAACTGCCCTCCACCCTGGTGTTCGACTACCCCAGCCCGGCCGTACTCGCCGGATATCTGCGGTCCCAGTTGCTGGGTGTCCGGAGCGATGCGGCCGCTCCGGTGGTGACGGCGGCGGCGTACGGCGAGCCCATCGCGGTCGTCGGCATGGGCTGCCGCTTCCCCGGCGGAGTCGAGAGCCCCGAACAGCTCTGGTCCCTGCTGGCCGCCGGTACGGACGCGGTGTCCGAGTTCCCCCGCGACCGCGGATGGGAGGCGATGGGGGCCGAGGGCACGTCGTATGCGCAGGTGGGCGGCTTCATCTACGACGCGGCGGAGTTCGACGCGGGCTTCTTCGGGATCAGCCCGCGTGAGGCGCTGGCGATGGACCCGCAGCAGCGGATGCTGCTGGAGGTCTCCTGGGAGGCGATCGAGCGGGCGGGCATCGACCCGGAGAGTCTGCGCGGCTCGCAGACCGGGGTGTTCGCGGGAGCGACGTACTCGGGCTACGCGATGGGGCTGGCCGGCGGGTCGAGCGGAGCGGAAGGCTACCTCCTGACCGGCAGCCTGACCGCGGTGATCTCCGGCCGGGTGTCCTACTCCCTGGGCCTGGAGGGCCCGGCCGTCACGGTGGACACGGCATGCTCGTCGTCGCTGGTGGCGCTGCACCAGGCCTGCCAGTCGCTGCGCGCCGGTGAGTGCACGATGGCGCTGGCCGGTGGCGTGGCCGTGATGGCGACGCCGGGCGGATTCGTGGAATTCTCCCGGCAGCAGGGCATGGCCGCGAACGGCCGCTGCAAGGCGTTCTCGGCGGACGCGGACGGCATCGGCTGGGCCGAGGGCGCGGGCGTCGTCGTACTGGAGCGCCTGTCCGAAGCCCGCCGCAACGGACACCAGGTGCTGGCGGTCATCCCCGGCAGCGCGGTCAACCAGGACGGCGCGTCGAACGGCCTGACGGCCCCGAACGGCCCCTCCCAACAGCGCGTCATCCAGACCGCGCTGGCCAACGCACAGCTGTCGACGGACGATGTCGACGTCGTCGAGGCGCACGGCACCGGTACGACGCTGGGCGACCCGATCGAGGCCCAGGCCCTGCTGGCGACGTACGGGCAAGGGCGGCCGGAGGAGCGCCCGCTGTGGCTGGGGTCGGTGAAGTCCAACATCGGCCATCCGCAGACGGCCGCGGGTGTGGCCGGCGTGATCAAGATGGTTCTGGCGCTCCAGCACGGTGAACTGCCGAGGACGCTGTACGCGGACGAGCCGTCGCCGCACGTGGACTGGACGGCGGGCGCCGTGCGCCTGCTGACGGAAGCCCGCCCGTGGTCGGCGGGCGACCGACCGCGCCGGGCCGGGGTGTCGGCGTTCGGTGTCAGCGGCACGAATGTGCACCTCATCGTCGCGGAAGCCCCCGATCCCGCCGACGAGGACGAGGAGACTCCCGCCGCGATCGAGCCTGGCGCGGGCGCCGAAGACCAGTCGGCGTCGGAGGCGGCACCGGGACCGGTGCCCGTGCCGGTGCTGGCCGCGGAGGCCGGAGTGTCGGCGTGGCTGGTGTCCGGGCGCAGTGCGGACGGTTTGGCAGCGCAGGCAGGACGGCTGCGCGAGTTCGCCGTGGCCCGCCCGGATTTGGCGCCGGCGGACGTGGCGTGGTCGTTGGCGACCACTCGTGCCACGTTCGAGCACCGGGCCGTCGTGACGGGCACGGACCGCGAGGTCCTGGCGGCCGGGCTGGCCGCGGTGGCGACCGGCCAACCTGCTGCCGGTGTGGTCTCAGGGGTAAGGACCTCGGAGGGCGTGGGCCGGACGGTGTTCGTCTTCCCGGGTCAGGGGAGTCAGTGGCTGGGCATGGGGCGCGAACTGCGCACGGTCTCACCCGTATTCGCTGCCCGTCTGGCCGAGTGCGCGAAGGCGCTGTCTCCGTACGTGGACTGGTCGCTGGACGAGGTGTTGTCCGGTGCCGAGGGTGCGCCCGCGCTGGAGACCGCGGATGTGGTGCAGCCTGCGCTGTGGGCGGTGATGGTGTCTCTCGCCGCCGTATGGCAGGCGGCGGGTGTGCAGCCGGACGCGGTGGTGGGCCACTCGCAGGGTGAGATCGCGGCGGCCTGCGTCGCCGGAATTCTCTCCCTGGATGATGCGGCCCGCGTCGTGGCTCTCCGTTCCCGCGCGCTGACGGCTCTCGCCGGCCGTGGCGGCATGCTGTCGGTCGCCGAACCGGCCGACCGCGTACGGGACCGGATCACCCCTTGGGGCGACCGCGTATCCGTAGCAGCCGTGAACGGTCCGTCCGCCACGGTCGTCTCCGGCACCCCCGAAGCCCTGGAGGAACTGGCCGCGGCCTGCGAGGCGGACGGCATCCGCGCCCGCCTCATCCCGGTGGACTACGCCTCCCACAGCCCCCAGGTCGACGCCCTCGAACAGGAAATCCTGGACGTTCTGGACGGCATCGCCCCCACCGAGGCCGAGATCCCGATGATCTCCGCGATGAGCGGGGAGATGCTCGCCGGCCCGGAGCTGGACCCGTCCTACTGGTACGCCAGTCTCCGCGCCCCCGTCGAGTTCGACCGCGCGATTCGCACCCTCACCGAGTCCGGCCACCGCGCCTTCATCGAAACCTCTCCCCACCCGGTCCTCACCGCCGCCATCACCGACACCACGGAGGCCGCCAACACCCCCGCCCCCCTGATCACCGGCACCCTGCGCCGTGACGACGGCGGCCCCGCCCGCCTCCTCGCCTCCCTCGCCGAGGCCCACGTCCACGGCGCCCCCATCAACTGGACCACCCTCCTCGAAGAGCCCACCCACTCCCGGCACATCGACCTCCCCACCTACGCCTTCCAACGCCAACGCTTCTGGCCCCAGGCGCCGGAGTCGGTGGAACGCGATGTCAGCGTGGCCGGAGCCGAGGGAGCCGGTACCGAGGCCGAGGCGCGTTTCTGGGCCGCCGTCGAGGAAGGCGCCCTGCAGGAGATCGCGGAAACGCTGGCGATCGACGAGCAGCGCCCGTTCCACGAGGTGCTGCCCGCCCTGGCGTCGTGGCGGCGCCGCGACCGTGACGACTCCGCCGTTGCGGACTGGCGCTACCGGGTGTCCTGGACCCCGGTGACGAAGCTGGACGCAGCGGTGCTGTCCGGTGTCTGGCTGCTCGTCGTACCGGCCGGGCACGCCGACGGCGAACTGGCGCAAGGCTGCGCGCGGGCGCTGGCCGACTGCGGAGCCCAGGTCGTCGTCGCCGGAGTCGATCCGGCCGACGCCGACCGTCTGGACCGGGCGGCGCTGGCCGACCGGCTCACCCGGACCCTGGCCGGAGCCGAGGTGCTCCGGGTGTCCGGTGTCGTCTCGCTGCTCGCGCTGGACGACACCCCCGTACCGGACAACCCGACCGTGCCCAACGGTGTGGCCGGCACGCTTTCGCTCGTGCAGGCGCTGGGCGACGCGGCGATCGACGCCCCGCTGTGGGCGGTGACGCAGGGCGCGGTGGCCACTGGAGCCGCCGAGTCGCCGACACACCCCGTACAGGGCCAGATCTGGGGCCTGGGCCGGGTCGTCGGCCTGGAACACCCCGAGCGCTGGGGCGGTCTGATCGACCTGCCGCCGGCCTGGGACGACCGCACCGCGGCCCGCTTCTGCGCCGTCCTCGCCGACGGCAAGGAGGACCAGGTCGCGCTGCGCCCGGCGGGGGTCATGGCCCGTCGGCTGGTACGCGCGGCTGCCCGCCGGACCCATGGGGAACGGTGGGTGCCGCGTGGGACGGTGCTGGTCACGGGTGGTACGGGGCAGGTTGGGCCGTATCTGGTGCGGTGGCTGGCGGAGCGTGGGGCCGAGCGGGTGGTGATGACGAGCCGTTCGGGTCCGTCGGCGGCGTCCGTGGCGACGTTGGCGGCGTTGGCCGAGGCGGGGGCCGAGGTCTGCATGGTGGCGTGTGACGTGGCGCAGCGCTCCGAAGTGGAGGGCCTGCTGAGTCACCTTGCCTCGGACGGTCCGCCGCTGCGCGCCGTGCTGCACGCCGCCAACGCCGGCCGCCAGGTCTCCTTGGACGGTACGGACATCGACGACCTGGCCGTGGCGCTGGGGCCCAAGGCGGCCGGTGCGGTGTGGCTGGACGAGCTGACGGCTGGCCTCGATCTGGACGCGTTCGTGCTGTTCTCGTCGATCGCGGCGACGTGGGGGAGCGGTGAGCACGCCGCGTACGCGGCGGGCAACGCGTTCCTGGACGCGTTGGCGGCGCATCGGCGTGGGCGTGGTCTGGCGGCGACCTCGGTGGCGTGGGGTGTGTGGGACACGCGTGACTGGGACGCCGTGAACGCGGTGGTCGAGCACAGGCCGGGCAGTGTGACCCCCGCGCGGCTGCTGCGCCAGGGCATGCACTTCCTGAACCCGGAGCGGGCGCTCACCGCGCTGGAGCAGGCCCTGACCGACGACGAAACGTTCCTGGCCGTGGCGGACGTGGACTGGGCGAAGTTCGCCCCGGTCTTCACCGCCATGCGGTCCTGGCCCCTGCTCGACCAGATCCCGGAAGTCCGGCAGCAGCAGTCCGTCCCGCCGGTGGTCACAGCCGTTTCCGAACAGCCGGAAGGGCTCGCCGCGCGGCTCGCCACCATGCCTCCGGCGGAACGGGAACGGGCCGTCACCGACCTGGTGTGCACACACGCCGCCGCGGTACTGGGTTACGCGACCGACGCGGACGTACCGGCCGACCGGGCATTCAGGGACATGGGATTCGACTCCCTGACCGCGGTCGAACTCCGTAACCGGCTCAATGCCGCCACCGGACTGCGACTGCCCGCCACGGTGATTTTCGACTACCCCACTTCCGCCGCGCTGGCCGACTACCTGCTGGCGGAAACCCTCGGCCGGGAAGACCGGGACAACCGGGAAGACCGGCCGAGCCGAGAAGGCCGGGAAGACCGGCCAGGCCGGGAAAACCGGGAAACCCGGATAAGCCGGGAAGACCGGCAAGCAGACCAGCTGCCCGCTTTGGAAGAACTGGAGAGGCTTGGCGCGATGCTGTCGTCGCATCCCCACGACGACGAGGTGAAACGCGAGATCGCCGACCGGCTGGAAGCGCTCACGCGGCAGTTCCGCACCACCACGGCTGCGGACGACGCGGACGCGCCATTCGGCCGCGATCTCGCGGCAGCGGCGGACGACGAGATGTTCAACCTCGTCGAGGACGAGTTGAACACTCCCGATTTTGACTGACAACAGACGTACCAGGCCTGGCCAGAGGGTGTGACGGTAGATGGAGAACGAGGACAAGCTCCGCGATTACCTCAAGCAGATAACCGCCAAGCTGCGCCGGACCCGCCAAGTTCTCAAGGATGAGAAAGAGCGGAGCCGGGAGCCGATCGCGATTGTGGGAATGGGGTGTCGTTACCCGGGCGGTGTGGACAGCCCCGAGCGGCTGTGGCGCCTGCTGGCCGCGGGCGGCGACGCGATTTCCGGGTTCCCGCAGGACCGCGGCTGGGACATGGCGGAGCTGTTCGACCCGGACCCCGACAACCCGGGGACGTCGTACGTCCAGGAAGGCGGATTCCTGCACGCGGCGGCGGATTTCGACCCCCGGTTCTTCGGGATCAGTCCGCGTGAGGCGCTGGCGATGGACCCGCAGCAGCGGCTGCTCCTGGAAGTTTCCTGGGAAGCGGTCGAACGGGCCGGTATCGCCCCGGAGACGCTGCGGGGCTCGCCGACCGGAGTGTTCGCCGGCGCGGCGTCGTCCGGATATCTGCAGAGCACCGCCGGAATGCTGGGCTCGGAACCGCACCTGATCACCGGCAACGTCTCCAGCGTGATATCCGGCCGGGTGTCCTACACGCTGGGCCTGGAAGGCCCGGCCGTCACCCTGGACACGGCCTGCTCGTCCTCGCTGGTGGCCCTGCACCTGGCCTGCCAGTCGCTACGGGCCGGCGAGTGCTCCCTGGCCCTGGCCGGCGGCGTGATGGTGATGGCCGACCCGGGGGAGTTCATCGGGTTCTCGCGGCAGCGCGTCCTGGCCGCGGACGGCCGGTGCAAGGCGTTCTCGGCCGACGCCGACGGCATGGGCATCGCCGAAGGCGTGGGCGTACTGGTCGTCGAGCGGCTCTCCGACGCGCGGCGCAACGGGCACCAGGTGCTGGCCGTCATCCGCGGCAGCGCCGTCAACCAGGACGGCGCCAGCAACGGCCTGACGGCCCCCAACGGCCCCTCGCAACAGCGCGTCATCCAGGCGGCCCTGGCCAACGCCCTGCTGACGACGGACGACGTGGACGCCGTGGAGGCGCACGGCACCGGCACCGAACTGGGCGACCCGATCGAGGCGCAGGCGCTGCTCGCCACCTACGGGCAGGAACGGCCGGAGGACCGGCCGGTGTGGCTGGGCTCGGTGAAGTCCAACATCGGCCATCCGCAGCAGGCCGCGGGCGTGGCCGGTGTGATGAAGATGGTGCTGGCCCTCCAGAACGGCGAACTGCCCGCCACGCTGCACGCACAGGACGCGTCGCCGCACGTGGACTGGTCGGCGGGCCGGGTACGGCTGCTGACCGAGGCGGTGCCGTGGCCGACGGGCGGGCGACCGCGGCGCGCCGGCGTCTCCGCGTTCGGCATCAGCGGCACCAACGCCCACATCGTCCTCGAAGAGGCCCCCGCCCATGACGTGCAGGCGGCCGATGGGGCAGCGGCAGCCGGCGACAGCGGGGCGGCCGACGCCGGAAAGGCGGAAGGCGAAAGCGTAACCACGACCCCCGCCGGAAAGGCGGAAGACGAAAGCGTAACCACGACCCCCGCCCCTCAGGTGCTCTCGGACGCCGACGCGCAGGCCGTATCGGCATGGCTGCTCTCCGGACGCAGCGCGGAGAGCCTGGCAGCACAGGCGGGACGGCTGCGGGAATCCGTACTGGCGCATCCGGAGTCGGCGCCCGAGGACATCGCCTGGTCGCTGGCCACGACCCGCTCGACGTTCGAGCACCGGGCCGTGGTGCTCGGCACCGGGCGCACGGAACTCACGGCCGGCCTCGCCGCCGTGGCGACCGGCACCCCGGCCCCGGGCGTGGTGTCCGGCGCGCTACCGGCCGGCGGTTCCGGCCGGGGGCGGGTGGCGTTCGTCTTCCCGGGGCAGGGGAGTCAGTGGCTGGGGATGGGGCGCGAACTGCGCGCCTGCTCACCGGTGTTCGCCGCCCGCCTGGCCGAGTGCGGCCAGGCGCTGTCCCCGTACGTGGACTGGTCGCTGGACGATGTGCTGTCCGGAGCCGAGGGCGCACCCGCACTGGAAACAGCCGACGTGGTGCAGCCCGCGCTGTGGGCGGTCATGGTGTCCCTGGCGGCGGTGTGGCAGGCGGCGGGTGTACGGCCGGATGCGGTCGTGGGGCACAGCCAGGGTGAGATCGCGGCGGCCTGCGTCGCCGGAATTCTCTCCCTGGATGATGCGGCGCGGGTCGTGGCTCTCCGTTCCCGCGCGCTGACGGCTCTCGCCGGTCGTGGCGGCATGCTGTCGGTAGCAGAACCGGCCGACCGTGTACGGACCCGAATGACCGCATGGGGCGACCGCGTATCCGTGGCAGCCGTGAACGGCCCGTCCGCCACGGTCGTCTCCGGCACCCCGGAGGCTCTGGAGGAACTGGCCGCGGCCTGCGAGTCGGACGGCGTCCGCGCCCGCATGATCCCGGTGGACTACGCCTCCCACAGCCCCCAGGTCGAGGCCCTCCACGAGGAGATCCTGTCCGTACTGGAGGGTATCGAGCCCATCCGTACCCACATCCCGATGATCTCCGCGATGAGCGGCGAGATGCTCGCCGGCCCGGAGCTGGACCCGTCCTACTGGTACGCCAGCCTCCGCGCGCCCGTCGAGTTCGACCGCGCCGTCCGTACGCTCGCCGAGACCGGCCACCGTACGTTCATCGAGGTGTCCCCGCACCCGGTGCTGACCGCCGCGATCACCGACACCGTCGAGGACGCCGCACGGACAGCGGGCGGCGAAGCGGCCGGTACGGCCGTACCGGCCGTGATCGGCACCCTGCGCCGGGACGACGGCGGCGCGGACCGCCTGCTGTCCTCCCTCGCCGAGGGGCACGTCCACGGCGCCCCCGTGGACTGGACGGCCATCCTGACGCCCGGCCGCCATCACATCGACCTCCCCACGTACGCCTTCCAGCACCAGCGCTACTGGCCGCAGGCATCGCAGGCCGCCAACGCTCCCGCGCGGGACACGGATGGCACGGGCACGGACGCCGCCGGCTCAGCGGCCGAGGCCCGCTTCTGGGCCGCCGTGGAGGACGGCAACCTGCGGGAGATCACCGACACACTGGCCGTCGATGAACAGCAGCCGCTGAGCGAGCTGCTGCCCGCTCTGGCGTCGTGGCGGCGTCGGGAGCGTGACGATTCGGCGGTGGCGGACTGGCGTTACGGGATTTCGTGGACGCCGGTGGGCGAGCCGTCGTCGGCGGTGCTGTCGGGGACGTGGCTGGTGGTTGCTCCGTCGGGTCAGTTGGATACCGGGCCGGTACGGGCGGCCTTGGCCGACCGTGGTGCCCGGGTGGTCGCCGTGGAGACGGTCGCAGACGAGGTGGACCGGGTGGCGCTGGCGGAGCGGATCACCGGTGTCGTGCCTGAGGGGGCCGAGCTGTCCGGTGTCGTGTCGCTGCTGGGCCTGGACGAGGCGCCGTTGGCGGACGTACCGGTGGTGCACCGGGGTGTGGCCGGGACGCTGGGCCTGGTGCAGGCGCTGGGCGATGCGGGGCTCGGTGCCCCGTTGTGGGTGCTGACCCGGGGTGCGGTGGCAACTGGACCGTCGGAGGCGCTGTCGGGTCCTGTGCAGGCGCAGGTCTGGGGTCTGGGCCGTACGGCGGCTCTGGAGCATCCGGACCGCTGGGGTGGTCTGATCGATCTGCCGTCGGCCTGGGACGATCGCACCGCGAGCCGTCTCTGTGGTCTCCTCGCCGACAGCAACGGCGAGGATCAGCTCGCACTGCGCCCCGCCGGCGTCATGGCACGCCGACTGGTGCAAGCCCCCGTGTCACCGAAGAGCCGGACGCCGTGGGTGCCGCGTGGTTCGGTCTTGGTGACGGGTGGCACGGGCGGCATCGGTGGTCATACGGCGCGGTGGCTGGCGGGGCGTGGCGCTCCGCGGCTCGTACTGACCAGCCGTTCCGGCCCGGCCGCTGCTGGTGTGGCGGCGCTGGCCGCCGAGCTTGCGGGCAGCGGTAGTCAGGTCGAGGTCGTGGCGTGTGACATGGCACAGCGTTCGGAGGTGGCGGGCCTGCTGGACCGTATAGCTGCGGACGGGAGCGGCCCGGAGCTGTGCGGTGTGGTGCACAGTGCGGGTCTGGGTGAGGCCACCGCGCTGGAGTCCTTCTCCCTCGCGGACCTGGAGCGGGTCTCGGCGGTCAAGACGGCGGGTGCGGTCTGGCTGGACGAGCTGACCGCAGACCTCGACCTGGACGCGTTCGTTCTCTTCTCGTCGATCGCCGCGACCTGGGGCAGCAGCGCGCAGCCCGGCTACGCGGCGGCGAACGCGTTCCTGGACGCGTTGGCGGAGTGCCGGCGAGCGCGCGGTCTTCCCGCGACATCCGTGGCCTGGGGGCTGTGGGGCGGCGGCGGTATGGGCGGCGGTTCCACGGGAGAGCAGCTGCGGCGTCTCGGCCTTCGGGTGATGGAACCGGCTCTGGGCATCCGGGGGTTGGCGCAGGCGGTGGACGGGGGCGATACGGCGGTCACGGTCGTGGACGTGGACTGGGAGCGTTTCGTCCCGACGTTCACTCTGCGCCGCCCGAGCCCGCTGATCGCCTCCCTGCCCGAGGTGCGGCAGCTGCTGGCCGCCGAGGCGGCACCGGACCAGACGCCGGTGGCACGGGGTGAGCTGGGGCAGCGTCTGGCGGGAATGCCGCGTACCGAGCAGGACCGGCTTCTGACCGATCTGGTACGCGCCGAGGCCGCCGCCGTACTGGGCTACTCCACCACCGACGCCGTCGAGCCGGGCCGGGCCTTCAAGGAACTCGGCTTCGACTCGGTGACCGCGGTCGAGCTGCGCAACCGCCTCAACACCGCCACCGGTCTGCAACTGCCCGCCACGGTGGTGTTCGACTACCCGGCGGCCGCCGCACTGGCCGACTACCTGCGCGGCGAGCTGCTGGGCATCCGTACCGACACCACGGACGCCGCGCCGGCCGTGCCTGCGGCGGCATTCGACGAGCCCATCGCGATCGTGGGCATGGGCTGCCGCCTCCCCGGCGGGGTCAGCACCCCGGAGCAGCTGTGGGACCTGGTGGCGGCGGGCACGGACGCGCTCTCCGAGTTCCCGCAGGACCGGGGCTGGGAAGCGGCGGGTGACACGGGCTCGTACGCGCGTGTCGGCGGTTTCGTCCACGACGCCGGGGACTTCGACGCGGGCTTCTTCGGGATCAGTCCGCGCGAGGCGCTGGCGATGGACCCGCAGCAGCGGATGCTCCTGGAGGTCTCCTGGGAAGCCGTGGAGCGGGCGGGAATTCCCCCGGCCTCGCTGCGCGGCACCCGGACCGGAGTCTTCGTCGGAGCGAACTTTTCGGGTTACGGGACGGGGCTGACCGGCGGGAACACCGGCTCGGAGGGCTACCTCCTGACGGGCGGCGTGACCGCGGTGATCTCCGGCCGGGTGTCGTACACGATGGGCCTGGAAGGCCCCGCGGTGACCATGGACACCGCGTGCTCGTCCTCGATGGTGGCGCTGCACCAGGCGTGCCAGTCGCTGCGGACGGGCGAGTGCACCATGGCGCTGGCCGGCGGTGTGGCCGTCATGGTCACGCCGGGCGCGTACGCGGAGTTCTCCGAGCAGCAGGGCATGGCCGCCAACGGCCGCTGCAAACCGTTCTCGGCGGACGCGGACGGCATCGGCTGGGCCGAGGGCGCGGGCGTCGTCGTACTGGAGCGCCTGTCCGAAGCCCGCCGCAACGGACACCAGGTGCTGGCCGTCATCCCCGGCAGCGCGATGAACCAGGATGGCGCGTCGAACGGCCTGACGGCGCCGAACGGTCCGTCCCAGCAGCGCGTCATCCGCGCCGCGCTGGCGAGCGCGCAGCTGTCGACATCGGACGTCGACGTGGTCGAAGCGCACGGCACCGGCACCAAGCTGGGCGACCCGATCGAAGCCCAGGCGCTGCTCGCCACGTACGGACAGGACCGGCCGGAGGAACAGCCGCTGTGGCTGGGCTCCCTCAAGTCGAACATCGGTCACGCCCAGGCGGCTTCCGGAATCGCCGGCGTGATCAAGATGGTGCAGGCGCTCCGCCACGGTGAACTGCCGAGGACGCTGTACGCGGACGAGCCGTCGCCGCACGTGGACTGGTCGGCGGGCGAGGTACGGCTGCTGACGGAGGCGCGGCCGTGGCACACGGACGGGCGACCGCGCCGGGCGGGGGTGTCGGCGTTCGGTGTCAGTGGCACGAATGTGCATGTCATCGTTGAGGAGGCGCCTGCTCCGGAGGCCGCGGACGACGAAGCAGCTGCCGGTACGGAGGTTTCGCCGGACGCCGGTGAGCTGCCGGTGCTGGCCGCGGGTGCTGGTGTGTCGGCGTGGCTGGTGTCCGGGCGCAGCACGGACGGTTTGGCGGGGCAGGCGGGGCGGCTGCGCGAGTTCGCGCTGTCCCGGGCTGACCTGGAGTCGGCGGATGTGGCCTGGTCGTTGGCGACCACCCGTGCCACATTCGAACACCGCGCCGTCGTGACCGGCGCGGACCGCGAAGGGCTGGCGGCCGGGCTGGCCGCGGTGGCCACCCGCCAACCCGCTGCGGGTGTGGTGACGGGTACGGCTGCGGCTGGTGGTGTCGGCCGTACGGTGTTCGTCTTCCCGGGTCAGGGGAGTCAGTGGCTGGGGATGGGGCGCGAACTGCGCACGGTCTCGCCGGTGTTCGCTGCCCGCTTGGCCGAGTGCGGTGAGGCGCTGTCTCCGTACGTGGACTGGTCGCTGGACGATGTGCTGTCCGGAGCCGAGGGTGCGCCCGCGCTGGAGACCGCGGATGTGGTGCAGCCTGCGCTGTGGGCGGTGATGGTGTCCCTGGCCGCCGTATGGCAGGCGGCCGGAGTCACGCCGGACGCGGTCGTAGGGCACAGCCAGGGTGAGATCGCGGCGGCCTGCGTCGCCGGAATCCTCTCCCTGGATGATGCGGCCCGAGTCGTGGCTCTACGTTCCCGCGCGCTGACGGCTCTCGCCGGTCGTGGCGGCATGCTGTCGGTCGCCGAACCGGCCGACCGCGTACGCGACCGGATCACCCCCTGGGGTGACCGCGTATCCGTAGCAGCCGTGAACGGTCCGTCCGCCACGGTCGTCTCCGGCACCCCGGAGGTCCTGGAGGAACTGGCCGCGGCCTGCGAGGCGGACGGCATCCGCGCCCGCATGATCCCCGTGGACTACGCCTCCCACAGCCCCCAGGTGGACGCCCTCGAACAGGAAATCCTGGACGTTCTGGACGGCATCAAACCCACCCAGGCCCACATCCCGATGATCTCCGCGATGAGCGGCGAGATGCTCGCCGGCCCGGAGCTGGACCCGTCGTACTGGTACGCCAGCCTCCGCGCCCCCGTCGAGTTCGACCGCGCCATCCGCACCCTCACCGAGTCCGGCCACCGCGCCTTCATCGAAACCTCTCCCCACCCGGTCCTAACCGCCGCCATAACCGACACCATCGAGGACGCCGAAGAGACCGCCTCCCTGATCACTGGCACCCTGCGCCGTGACGACGGCGGCCCCGCCCGCCTCCTGGCGTCCCTCGCCGAGGCCCACGTCCACGGCGCCCCCATCAACTGGACCACCCTCCTCGAAGAACCCGCCCATCACTCCCGGCACATCGACCTCCCCACCTACGCCTTCCAACGCCAACGCTTCTGGGCGTCCCCGGTGCCGGAGTCGGCGGAACGCGATGTCAGCGCGGCCGGAGCCGAGGGAACCGGTACCGAGGCCGAGACGCAGTTCTGGGCCGCGGTCGAAGAGGGCAACCTGCGGGAGCTCGCGGACACGCTGGCCGTGGACGACGAGCGGCTGGGCGAGCTGCTGCCCGCCCTGGCGTCGTGGCGACGTCGCGACCGCGATGATTCGGCGGTCGCGGACTGGCGGTACCGCGTCTCCTGGGTGCCGATGGCGGAGCCCGCGTCGACGGTGCTGTCCGGTGCCTGGCTGCTGGTCGTACCGGCCGGGCACGCCGACGGCGAACTGGCACGGGCCTGCGCGCGGGCGCTGACCGACCGTGGCGCTCAGGTCGTCGTCGCCGGAGTCGATCCGGCTGATGCCGACCGTCTGGACCGGGCGGCGCTGGCCGACCGGCTCACCCGGACCCTGGCCGAGGCCGAGGTCTTCCGGGTGGCCGGTGTGGTGTCGCTGCTGGCACTGGACGAGACGCCGGTCGAGGACGTCCCGGTGGTGAACCGGAGCGTGGCCGGCACGCTTTCGCTCGTGCAGGCGCTGGGCGACGCGGCGATCGACGCCCCGCTGTGGGCGGTGACACGGGGCGCGGTGGCGGCCGGCGCGACCGAGGTGCTGACCAGCCCCGTACAGGGCCAGATCTGGGGCCTGGGCCGGGTCGTCGGCCTGGAACACCCCGAGCGCTGGGGCGGCCTGATCGACCTGCCGCCGGCCTGGGACGACCGCACCGCCGCCCGCTTCTGCGCGGCGCTGGCCGACGGCGGGGAGGACCAGGTCGTCGTACGTCCGGCAGGCCTGATGGCGCGGCGCCTGGTACGTGCCCCGCGGGCCACCAGCGCCCGCCGGCCGTGGGTGCCGCGTGGGACGGTGCTGGTCACGGGTGGTACGGGGCAGGTTGGGCCGTATCTGGTGCGGTGGCTGGCGGAGCGTGGGGCCGAGCGGGTGGTGATGACGAGCCGTTCGGGTCCGTCGGCGGCGTCCGTGGCGACGTTGGCGGCGTTGGCCGAGGCGGGGGCCGAGGTCTGCATGGTGGCGTGTGACGTGGCGCAGCGCTCCGAAGTGGAGAGCTTGCTGAGCCGTATCGCCGCCGACGGCCCGCCGCTGCGCGCCGTCCTGCACGCCGCCAACGCGGTGGAGCTGACGCCCGTGGACGGCACCGGCATGAAGGACCTGACGGTTGCCCTGGGCGCGAAGGCGGCCGGTGCGGTGTGGCTGGACGAGCTGACGGCCGATCTCGATCTGGACGCGTTCGTGCTGTTCTCGTCGATCGCGGCGACGTGGGGGAGCGGTGAGCACGCCGCGTACGCGGCGGGCAACGCGTTCCTGGACGCGGTGGCCGAGCACCGGCGCGGGCGCGGCCTGGTGGCGACCTCGGTGGCCTGGGGCATCTGGGACACCCGCGACTGGGACGCGGTGAACGCCGTGGTGCCCGACCTTCCGGGGACCATCACCCCGGCGCGGCTGCTGCGCCAGGGCATGAGCTTCCTGAACCCGGAGCGGGCGCTGAACGCGCTGGAGCAGGCCCTGACCGACGACGAAACGTTCCTGGCCGTCGCGGACGTGGACTGGGCCATGTTCGCCCCGGTGTTCAACGCCATGCGGTCCTGGCCGCTGCTGGACGGGCTCGCCGAGGTCCGGCAGCAGCAGACGGCACCCGCGGCACCGGCGGAATCCGACGAAGCGGGCGAACTGGCGCAGCGTATGGCCGGGATGTCACCGGCGGAACGGGAGCGGGCGGTCACCGACCTCGTCAGGACCCACGCGTCCGCGGTGCTGGGATACGCGTCCCCGGGGGACGTACCCGCGACCCGGGCCTTCCGCGAGGTGGGCTTCGACTCGCTGACCGCGGTCGAGCTGCGCAACCGGCTCAACACCGCCACCGGGCTGCGACTGCCGCCCACCATGATTTTCGACTATCCGTCCCCGGCGGCACTGGCCGCATTCCTGTGGGCGGAAATCTCCGGCCGGCAGACGGACCGGCTGCCCGTCATGGACGAACTGGAAAGGCTGGACAGTGTTCTGTCGTCGGAAACCCTCGACGACGACGTACGGATCAAGATTGCGAACCGTCTCGAAGCCCTCACCCGGGATCTTCGCGCAAAGACGACGACGTCGGACGACACGGCACTCGACCGCGAGCTGGAGGCGAAAACCGCCGCGGAGATGTTCGACCTCGTCGACGAGGAACTCAACGATCCCGACTTCGACTGACAACGGACGCGCGGTGGACGTGAGCGGCCTCGCGGTGGCCGTGAGCGGACCGGCGGTGGACGTGCAACAGACGTATAAGGCCTGGCCAGAGGGTGTGAGACGGTAAATGGAGAACGAGGACAAGCTGCTCGGTTACCTGAAGCAGGTGACCGCGAAACTGCGCCGGACCCGCCAACTCCTCCGCGAGGAGAAGGAACGCGACCGGGAGCCGATCGCGATCGTGGGAATGGGCTGCCGGTATCCGGGCGGCGTGGACAGCCCGGACCGGCTGTGGGAACTGCTGGCCGCGGGCGGTGACGCGGTTTCCGGATTTCCCACGGACCGCGGCTGGGACATGACGGGCCTCTTCGACCCGGACCCCGACAATCCCGGAACGTCGTATGTGCAGGAAGGCGGATTCCTCCAGGGCGCGGCGGATTTCGATCCGCGCTTCTTCGGCATCAGCCCGCGTGAGGCGCTGGCGATGGACCCGCAGCAGCGCCTGCTCCTGGAGATCTCGTGGGAGGCGATCGAGCGGGCCGGCATCGACCCGGAGTCCCTGCGCGGCTCCTTGACCGGGGTTTTCGCCGGGGCGACGTACTCGGGGTACGGGGCCGGGCTGGCCGAGGGGGACGGCGGAGCGGAGGGGTATCTGCTCACCGGCAACGCGGGCAGCGTGATCTCGGGCCGGGTGTCGTACACGCTGGGCCTGGAGGGCCCGGCCGTCACGGTGGACACGGCCTGCTCGTCCTCGCTGGTGGCCCTGCACCAGGCGTGCCAGGCGCTGCGGGCCGGCGAGTGCTCCCTGGCGCTGGCCGGCGGCGTGATGGTGATGTCCTCCCCGGCCGAGTTCGTGGGCTTCTCCCGGCAGCGGGTGCTCGCCTCGAACGGGCGGTGCAAGGCCTTCTCGGCCGACGCCGACGGCATGGGCATCGCCGAGGGCGCCGGTGTGGTCCTCGTGGAACGTCTCTCCGACGCGCGGCGCAACGGGCACCAGGTGCTGGCCGTCATCCGCGGCAGCGCCGTCAACCAGGACGGCGCCAGCAACGGCCTGACGGCGCCGAACGGGCCGTCCCAGCAACGGGTGATCCGCACCGCGCTGGCCGGCGCGCACCTGGCCGCGGCCGACGTCGACGTGATCGAGGCGCACGGCACCGGCACCGAACTGGGCGACCCGATCGAGGCGCAGGCGCTGCTGGCCACCTACGGACAGGAGCGGCCGGCCGACCGGCCGGTGTGGCTGGGCTCGGTGAAGTCCAACATCGGCCATCCGCAGCAGGCCGCGGGCGTGGCCGGTGTGATGAAGATGGTGCTGGCCCTCCAGCACGGCGAGCTGCCCCGGACGCTGCACGCCGAAGAACCGTCACCGCACGTGGACTGGACGGCGGGCCACGCACGGCTGCTGACCGAGGCGGTGCCATGGCCGGCCGGTGACCGTCCGCGGCGGGCCGGGGTCTCCGCTTTCGGCATCAGCGGCACCAACGCCCACGTCATCCTCGAAGAGGCCCCCGCGGGCACCGACCCCGAACCGTCGGACGACGGGGCGGAGGACGAGGACGACAACGCGCCGGAGATCTCCGGCGACAGGCCCGGGGCGCGCCCGGTACCGGTGCTGTCGGGCGCCGGTACGTCGGCGTGGCTGGTGTCGGGCCGCTCGGCGGATGGGCTGGCGGCGCAGGCAGGGCGGCTGCGGGAGTTCGCCCTGTCCCGCCCCGAGCTGGAACCGGTCGATGTGGGCTGGTCGCTGGCGACGACGCGGTCCGCGTTCGAGCACCGGGCCGTGGTGACGGGCGCGGACCGGGAGAGCCTGGCGGCCGGGCTGGCCGCCGTCGCGACCGGCCAGCCCGCCACCGGCACGATCTCGGGCGTCAGCAGCCCCGATGGTGCGGGCCGTACGGTGTTCGTCTTCCCGGGTCAGGGGAGTCAGTGGCTGGGCATGGGGCGCGAACTGCGCGCTTCCTCGCCGGTATTCGCGGCGCGTCTGGCCGAGTGCGGTGAAGCGCTGTCCCCGTACGTGGACTGGTCGTTGGACGACGTCCTGTCCGGGGCGCCGGGTGCGCCCGCGCTGGAGACGGCGGATGTGGTGCAGCCCGCGCTGTGGGCGGTGATGGTCTCGCTGGCCGCCGTATGGCAGGCGGCGGGCGTGCAGCCGGACGCCGTGGTCGGCCACTCGCAAGGCGAGATCGCCGCCGCCTGCGTAGCCGGAATCCTCACCCTGGAGGACGCGGCCCGGGTCGTGGCCCTGCGCAGCCGGTCCTTGCGGGCGCTGGCGGGGCGGGGCGGCATGCTGTCGGTGGCCGAGCCCGCCGACCGCGTACGGGTCCGGCTGGCCGCGTGGGGCGACCGCGTATCCATCGCGGCCGTCAACGGCCCGTCCGCCACCGTCGTCTCCGGCACTCCCGAGGCCTTGGAGGAGCTGGCCGCGTCCTGCGAGCCGGACGGCGTCCGTGCCCGCATGATCCCCGTGGATTACGCCTCCCACAGTGCCCAGGTGGACGCCCTGGAACAGGAGATCCTCGACACCCTGACGGGCATCGGGCCCACGCATGCCCAGATCCCGATGATCTCCGCGATGAGCGGGGAGATGCTCGCCGGTCCGGAGCTGGACCCGTCGTACTGGTACGCCAGTCTCCGCGCCCCGGTCGAGTTCGACCGCGCCATCCGGGCCCTCGCCCGGACCGGACACCACACCTTCATCGAGGTCTCCCCGCACCCGGTGCTCGCCGCAGCGATCACCGACACGACCGAGGACGCCGACGTACCCGCCCCGGTGATCACCGGCACGCTGCGCCGCGACGACGGCGGCGCGGACCGCCTCCTGTCCTCCCTTGCCGAGGCTTACGTGCGCGGCGTCGGCGTGGACTGGACGGCAGTCCTGGAACCCGGCGAACGGCACGTCGAGTTGCCCACGTACGCCTTCCAGCGCGGGCGCTACTGGCCCCAGGCGCCGGAGGCGCTCCTGCCGTCCGACACGACGCCGGGCGCCCCGGGCAACGCGGCCGAGGAGCAGTTCTGGGCCGCCGTGGAGGGCGGCGACCTGCGGGAACTCGCCGACACACTGGCGGTCGACGACGAACGGCTGCGCGACGTGCTGCCCGCTCTGGCGTCGTGGCGACGCCGTCAGCAGGACGACTCCGCGGTGGCGGACTGGCGTTACGGGGTCTCGTGGACGCCGGTGGGCGAGCCGGTGTCGGCGGTGCTGTCGGGGACGTGGCTGGTGGTGGCGCCGTCGGGGCAGGCGGAGACCGGGCCGGTACGGGCGGCCCTGGCCGATCGTGGTGCCCGGGTGGTCGTCGTGGAGACGGTCGCTGACGAGGTGGACCGGGCGGCGCTGGCCGAGCGGATCACCGGTGCTCTGCCCGAGGGGGCCGAGCTGTCCGGTGTCGTGTCGCTGCTGGCGCTGGACGAGGCGCCGTTGGCGGACGTACCGGTGGTGCACCGGGGTGTGGCCGGGACGCTGGGCCTGGTGCAGGCGCTGGGCGATGCGGGGCTCGGTGCCCCGTTGTGGGTGCTGACCCGGGGTGCGGTGGCGACCGGCCTGTCCGAGGCGCTGTCCGGTCCTGTGCAGGCGCAGGTCTGGGGTCTGGGCCGTACGGCGGCTCTGGAGCATCCGGACCGCTGGGGTGGTCTGATCGACCTCCCGTCGGCCTGGGACGATCGCACCGCGACCCGTCTCTGTGGCCTCCTCGCCGACAGCAACGGCGAGGATCAGCTCGCACTGCGCCCCGCCGGAGTCATGGCACGTCGGCTCATACGTGCCATTCCCCGTGGGGCCCGCGATGGAGAGTGGACGCCGCGTGGTTCGGTCTTGGTGACGGGTGGCACGGGCGGCATCGGTGGTCATACGGCGCGGTGGCTGGCGGGGCGTGGCGCTCCGCGGCTGGTGCTGACCAGCCGTTCCGGGCCGATGGCGGCGGGTGTGGCCGGGCTGGCCGCGGAGTTGGCCGCCACGGGCAGCCGGGTCGAGGTCGTGGCGTGTGACATGGCACGCCGTCCGGAGGTGGCCGGGCTGCTGGACCGGATAGCCGCGGACGGCAACGGCCCGGAGCTGTGCGGCGTGGTGCACAGCGCGGGGCTCGGGGAAGCGACGGCGCTGGCGGACACGGCAGTCCACGATCTTGAGCGGATCTCGGCGGTCAAGACGGCGGGCGCGGTCTGGCTGGACGAGCTGACCGCCGACCTCGACCTGGACGCGTTCGTTCTCTTCTCCTCGATCGCCGCCACCTGGGGCAGCAGCTTCCAGCCGGGCTACGCGGCGGCGAACGCCTTCCTGGACGCGCTGGCGGAGTGCCGACGGGCCCGGGGCCAGGTGGCGACATCCGTGGCCTGGGGGCTGTGGGGCGGCGGCGGTATGGGCGCCGGTTCTACGGGAGAGCAGCTGCGGCGCCTTGGCCTTCGGGTGATGGAACCGGCCCTGGGGATACGCGGGTTGGCGCAGGCGGTGGACGGGGGCGATACGGCGGTCACGGTCGTGGACGTGGACTGGGAGCGTTTCGTCCCGACGTTCACTCTGCGCCGCCCGAGCCCGCTGATCGCCTCCCTGCCCGAGGTGCGGCAGCTGCTGGCCGCCGAGGCGGCACCGGGCGAGACTCCGGTGGCACGCGGCGATCTGGGGCAGCGTCTGGCGGGAATGCCGCGCTCCGAGCAGGACCGGTTCCTGACCGATCTGGTACGGGCCGAGGCCGCCGCCGTACTGGGCTACCCCACCACCGACGCCATCGAGTCCGATGTCAGCTTCCTGGAGCTGGGCCTCGACTCCCTGACCGCGGTCGAGCTGCGCAACCGGCTCAACAGTGCGACCGGGCTGCGGCTGGCGGGACCGGTCGCGTTCGACTACCCGACCCCTGCGGTCCTGGCGGAACTTGTCGGCTCGGAACTGTCCTCGGCAGGGCTGCTGAACGGCGGCAACGCCGCGCGACAGACCACCGACGGCGGCGCCTACGACCGCCGCCGGTACGTCTTCGCGAAGCCCCAGGACACGGCCCAGGACCCGTCCCTGGCCCCGTCCCAGGACCCGTCCCTGGACCCGTCCCCGGGCCTCTCGACGCCGCCCGACTCCCTCGGAGCCCTGCTGGTACGGGCCGCGCAGGGCGGTGCGGCGGACGAGGTGATGCGCCAGGTGAAGGACCTCGCCGCACTCCGAACAGCGTTTACAACGGCCGGTGAACTCGCGAGGATGCCTCAGCCGGTACCGGTCTCCCGGGGGGCCGAAACGCCTGGCCTGATCTGCTTCCCTTCCTTCGCCGGGAGTTCGGATGCCCAGGAATTCGCCCGTTTCGCCGCCCACTTCCGCGGGAGCCGGGAAGTGTCGGTCATTCCCACCCCGGGGTTCGTTGCCGGGGAACCGCTGGCCGCCACCGTAGAAGCGCTGATCGAGGTGCACGCCGAGAACGTCCGCGATTCCGGAGCCGCTGAACCGTACGTTTTCGTGGGGCGCTCTTCGGGCGGCATGGTCGCACACGAGGTCGCGGCCCGCCTGGCCGGTATCGGCAAGGCGCCCGCCGGCGTGGTGCTGATCGATACGTACTCGCCCAAGGCGGAGGAAATGCCCGACGAAATCATGTCCATGCTCCCCGGCGTGGCCCTCGGCGACACCGAACAGCAGGGCAACGGCACCGAGGACGCGTGGCTCACGGCCATGGCGCACTATTACTCCCTGGACTGGCGTGTACTGACCGATACGGCGATACCGACGCTGCTCGTCCGGGCGGCGAAAACCATCGGCGCGGCACCGGATGACGCCGAACACCCGCGGGCCACCTGGGAATTCTCCAGCCGCGTCACGGTCGTCGACGTGCCGGGCGACCATTTCTCCATGATGGGCGAGCACTCCGACACGACAGCGCGCATCGTCGACGACTGGCTCGATGAACTGACCTGATCGCCGAACAACCCAGCAAAGGAAATGAAGCGTGGTGTGCGATGAGCACTGACCGTACGGACCACCGGCTCGCCATAGTGGGAGCCGGTGTCATGGGAACCAATATCGCGGCACTGGCGGTCGGACACGGCGTTCCGGTCGTCCTGGTCGACATCGCCGACGACGTGCTCGCCGCGGCACGCAAGACCATCTCGCGGAAGCTGCGGCACGCCCAGCTCATGGGCTCGCTGCCCACGGACCGGCCGCAGGGCGAGCTGGTGACCAGCCGGTCGCTGCGCGATGTCGCGGACGCGACCACCGTCATCGAGGCGGTGCCGGAACTGAGCGCCACCAAGGCCGAGGTCCTCACCGAGGTCTCGCGGACCGTGCGGCCCGGCACGGTCCTGATTTCCAACACCTCGTGCATTCCGGTCGACGAGATGGCCGCATGGGTGGCCCGGCCCGACGAGCTCGTCGGTGTTCACTTCATGAATCCCGCCTATCTCATTACGATGGTGGAAATCATCCGGGGTTCCGGCACGAGCGATCCGACCATGGAGGCGGTCACCGTTCTGCTGACGGCGCTCGGCCGAAAAGGCCTCGTCGTGCGGGACGCCCCCGGGTTCGTCATCAACCGGCTGCTGCACCCGCTGATCAACAGCGCGGCCATGCTCGTGGCGGACGGCGTCGCTTCCGTCGAGGTCGTGGACGGCCTGCTGGAAGGCTGCCTCGGCCATTCCACGGGCCCACTGCGCACCGCGGATCTGATCGGGATCGACAACCTGGTCGACTCGCTCAACGTCCTCTACGAGCGCACCGGCGACGAACGCTGCCGGCCCTGTGACCTGATGCTGGAAAAGGTGAAAGAAGGCAGCCTGGGCCGGAAGTCCGGCCGGGGTTTCTACGACTACGACAGGGGGGTCTGATGACCGCCGAGCAGAACACCACGACGGCACCGCTCACCGCGGCAGCTGTCGAGAGCGCGCTGCTGTCCTTTCTTGCCGAGCGGCTCAAGACCACGGTGACGGCAGACCAGGACATATTCAGCGAAGGCCTCGTCTCCTCGATGTTCGCCATGCAGCTGGTGGTGCATCTGGAGGAGGAGTACGACATCGCCATTGTGGGACCGGCGCTGAAGCTCGACAATTTCCGTACCGTCGGCGCGATGACCGAAATGGTGATGGAACTTCACGGCGCCCCGGACGCAGTCGATGGTGCCTGAGCGACTGTCCGGCGAACGTGCCCTGTCGGACGAGCCCGCCCCGCCCGGCGGACACGCTCTGTCCGACGGCCCCGCCCTGTCCGGCGAACGCGCCCTGACCGACGAGCACGCCCGGATCGGCGAACTCGTCGGCGACCGGCCCGCGGCCTGGGACGTGGCGGGGGAACTGCCCGTGGACCTGCTGCGCACCCTCGGAGCCGGGGGAGTGCTGTGCGCCGAGGTGCCCACGGCGTACGGGGGCCGCGGCGCCGACAGCCGAACGAACGGCGAACTCACCGCGTACGTGGGCAGCTTGTGCAGCTCCCTGCGCAGCATCATGACGTCGCAGGGCATCGCCGCTTCGGCCATCCAGCGCTTCGGCGACCGCGCGCAGCGCAAGCACTACCTCACGGAGCTGACGAGCGGGCGACTGGCGGCCGTCGGATTCAGCGAGCCGGGCGCCGGCAGCGACCTGGCGGCCATGCGGACCCGTCTTCGGCCCGACGGCGACGGGTTCGTCCTCGACGGGCAGAAGATGTGGGTGACCGGCGCGCGGTACGCCGATCTGCTGGTGGTCCTGGCCCTGCACGGCGAGGACGCGGCCGCCGTCGTGGTCCCGGCGGACACCCCGGGCGTACACATCGAGCCGGTCGCCGACCCGCTCGGGTGCCGCGCCGCCGGGCACTCGCAGATCCGTTTCGACCAGGTACGGCTCCCCGCGTCCCGGGTGCTCGGCGGCGGCGGGCAGTCCCTGTCGCTCCTGTTCACCACGGCGCTCTCGTACGGGCGGATCTCGGTCGCCTGGGGATGCGTCGGCATCCTGCGCGCCTGCCTGAGCGCCGCCACCACGCACGCCAGGCGCCGTGAGCAGTCCGGCAAACCGCTCGCCGAGCACCAGCTCGTCGCCGGGCACCTCGCCGACCTCTTGGTCGCCGAGCGCACCTCGGCCCATGCCTGCGAGGCGGCCAGCCGCAGCTGGGACTCCGCGTCCCCGGACATGGTCGTCGCGGCCGTACTGGCGAAACACGCCAGCGCCGGCCACGCGGCCCGCGGCGCCGCGACGGCGGTGCAGGTCCTCGCCTCGGCGGGCAGCCAGGACGGCCATGTGGTCGCCCGGGCGTACCGGGACGCGAAGCTGATGGAGATCATCGAAGGCAGCAACGAGATCTGCCGGCTGATCCTCTCGCAGCACGCCCTCGACTCTCTCTGATCCCTCTGTTCCTCTCCTCGAAGTGACGTGTCGGTGCCGTGGGGGGGCCCCCCCCCCCCCGGGGCCCGGCCGGGGGGGGTAAAAAAAAACCAACACCCCCCACACAACAAAAACAAGTATTAGGGGGTGGTGGGGTGGATGG
>NZ_JBHWHY010000067.1:40084-48567 GCF_042732265.1 Streptomyces sp. NPDC059788
AGCCCTAGACGCGCTCCTCTATGTTGTTGCTAAGTTCGACAAAGCGCTTCTGCTCGTTGGGGGGCGTCGCGGGCGCGGAGCCGGGGGCCGCCACGGCTGTAGGAGGCTTTCCCGTGCCCGCTCAGCCCGCTCCGTCCGCTCGGCCCACCCAGTCCGGCGGGCCCGCCGCTTCCGCCCGGCCCGCTCCGGCCGCTCCCGTGAAGTGCCTCGTCTGGGACCTCGACAACACGCTCTGGCAGGGTACGTATCTGGAGAACCCGGACGTCGAATTCCGCGACGAGATACGTGACCTGATCACCACGCTCGACTCCCGGGGCATCCTGCAGTCCATCGCCAGCAAGAACGACTACGACGTGGTGTGGCCACACCTCGAAAAGCTCGGTATGGCCGAGTATTTCGTGCTGCCGCAGATCGGCTGGGGCCGCAAGTCCGACGCGGTCCGGGAAATCGCCGAACAGCTGAACTTCGCGCAGAGCGCCATCGCTTTCATCGACGACCTGCCCAGCGAACGGGCAGAGGTCGCCTTCCACGCCCCGGACGTCCGCTGCTATCCGGCCGAAGAGGCCGTGGCCCTCGCCGGGCTGCCGGAGTTCAGCCCGGGACACGTCACGGTGGACGCCCGGCGCCGCCGGGAGATGTACCAGGCCGGATTCCGTCGCAACGCCGAGCGGGAATCCTTCCAAGGCCCCGACGAGCAGTTCCTGCGCTCCCTGGATCTGCGCATGGTGATCAAGCGCGCCGACGAGGAGGAGCTTTCCCGGGTCGAGGAACTCACCCTGCGCACCAGCCAGATGAACGCCACCGGAGTGCACTATTCCGATACGGCTCTGCGCGCCCTGCTGGCCGACCGGGACCACGAAGTCCTCACCGTGACCATGGCCGACCGTTTCGGGCCGCACGGCGCGGTAGGCGTTCTCCTCCTCGCCCACCACGGCGATGTATGGCACCTAAAACTGCTCGCGACCTCCTGCCGGGTGGTGTCGTTCGGAGCCGGCGCGACGATTCTCAACTGGCTGATCGACCAGGCGGCCCGGGCCGGAGTCCACCTGGCCGCCGACTTCCGCCCCACCGACCGCAATCGCATGATGGACGTCGCCTATCGGTTCGCCGGTTTCACGGACGATCCGTGTGACTGCCTCGCGCAGGCCGACACGGCCGGCGACCGCGGCGACGTCCAGTTCCGCCACCTCGTACCGGGCCCGCGCAGCGCGCCGACCACCCTGCGGCTCGACGCCCCCGACCTGGCCGCCGACCGGGCGAGCGGGACCGCGGACGCGCCGGACGCGCGCGGCGCGTTCAGGTGACGCGACCCCGCACTTGAACACCCGGGAACGGCCGGACGGCAGGCCGGCACCGACCGGTGGGGCGGGGAGATCCCGAACGCCTTTACGGTGCCCGGCGCGCTCTGGAAGACTCCCCGGAATGTGAAGCGCGATGCAGCTGATGCCAAGTAGCGGCGCATGACCGGCGTATGCGGAATTCACCCACCGGCGGCCTACCACCATTTTCGTCCCCCCGTTGCCGACGGCCGTCCCCAACGGTTCGAGAACGGGCCGCCCCCGAAACCGGCCCGTCCCGAAACCGGCCGTCCCCGATAACCCTCCCGACCGCGTACAGCCCGTAGCGCTTCGGGTTCCCACGCCAGCAGCACGGAGCGTGGGCGCCCCCTTCCCCGCGTTCCGCCGCGCGGGGCATTCGCTTTACGGATTTGGAGCGCAGGATGAGCGAGTCGGACACAACCCGCCCGGCCGGACCGCTGCGGGCGGACGGTCGCGCGGAGCCACTGGCGATCGTCGCCATGAGCTGCCGCTATCCCGGGGGAATCGGTTCACCGGAGGACCTGTGGCAAGTCCTAGCCGACGAGCGGGAAGTCATCTCGGATTTCCCCGGCGACCGGGGCTGGGACCTGGATTCCCTCTACGATCCCGACCCGGACGTCCCCGGCAGGACATACGTCGACCGGGGCGGATTCCTCGACCAGGCCACCCACTTCGACCCCGGATTCTTCGGCATCTCCCCGCGCGAGGCCCTGTCGATGAACCCGCAGCAGCGCCTGTTGCTGGAAGCCTCGTGGGAAGTCCTGGAACGCGCCACCATCGACCCGGCGACCCTCCGGGGAAGCCGTACGGGAGTGTTCGTCGGCGCCGAACCACGCGCATACGGGCCGCGCCTGGAAGAAGCCCCGGACGGCATCGAGGGATATCTGCTGACCGGCAACACCACCAGCGTGCTGTCGGGCCGCATCTCCTACACCCTCGGCCTGCACGGCCCGGCGATGACCGTCGACACCTCGGCCTCCGGCTCCCTGGTCGCCATCCACCTCGCCGCCCAGGCCCTGCACCGCGACGAATGCTCCCTGGCGATCGCCGGCGGCGTGTCGGTGATGGCCACACCGGGGAACTTCATCGCCTTCAGCGGCCTGCGCGCCCTGGCCCCCGACGGCCGCTGCAAGGCCTTCTCCGCGGCGGCCGACGGCACGGTGTGGTCCGAAGGCGTCGGCATGATCGTTCTGGAACGCCTGGCCGACGCCCGGCGCAACGGCCACCCCGTCCTGGCCCTGATACGCGGCTCGGCGACCAACTCGGACGGCGCCAGCAACGGCCTGACCGCCCCGAACGGCGAAGCCCAGGAAGCCGTCATCCGCGAGGCCCTGGCCCAGGCGCACCTCACCCCGGACGCCGTGGACGCCGTGGAGGCACACGGCACGGGCACCCGCCTCGGCGACCTAACCGAGGCCCGCTCCCTGCTGGCCGCCTACGGCCGACAACGCCCCTCGGACCGGCCCCTGTTCGTCGGCTCGGTGAAGACCAACATCGGACACACCCTGGCCGCGGCAGGCGTCGCGGGCGTCATCAAGACGGTCATGGCGATGCGGCACGGCGTGCTGCCCCGGTCCCTGCACAGCGACGAGCCGACCCCGGACGTCGACTGGGCGGCGAGCGCGGTACGCCTGCTGGCCAGGGCGGAGCCGTGGACGGCGGACGGAAAACCCCGCCGCGCCGGGGTGTCGGGCTTCGGGCTGAGCGGCACCAACGCCCACATCATCGTCGAGGAAGCCCCGGCGGCCGACGCCACGCCTCCGCCCGCCTCCGGCCCCGCCACGTCTGCCCGCGCGTCGGTGCTCGCAGGCACCGATGTGGTGGCCTGGGCGGTGTCGGGCCGGTCGGCGGAAGGGCTGGCGGCGCAGGCAGGGCGGCTGCGGGAGTTCGCGTTGTCCCGCCCCGAGCTGGAGCCGGTCGATGTGGGCTGGTCGCTGGCGACGACGCGGTCCGCGTTCGAGCACCGGGCCGTGGTGACGGGCGCCGACCGGGAGAGCCTGGCGGCCGGGCTGGCCGCCGTCGCGACCGGCCAGCCCGCCACCGGCACGGTCTCGGGCATCAGCAGCCCGGACGGCGTGGGCCGCACGGCGTTCGTCTTCCCGGGTCAGGGGAGTCAGTGGCTGGGCATGGGGCGCGAACTGCGCGCCTGTTCCCCGGTGTTCGCGGCGCGGCTCGCGGAGTGCGGCGAGGCGCTGTCCCCGTACGTGGACTGGTCGCTGGACGAGGTCTTGTCCGGTGCCGAGGGTGCACCCGCGCTGGAGACAGCCGACGTGGTGCAGCCCGCGCTGTGGGCGGTCATGGTCTCCCTCGCCGCCGTATGGCAGGCGGCGGGCGTGCAGCCGGACGCAGTGGTCGGCCACTCGCAAGGCGAGATCGCCGCCGCCTGCGTCGCCGGAATCCTCACCCTGGAGGACGCGGCGCGGGTCGTGGCCCTGCGCTCCCGCGCGCTGACCGCTCTCGCCGGCCGCGGCGGCATGCTGTCGGTCGCCGAGCCCGCCGACCACGTACGGGTCCGGCTGGCCGCGTGGGGCGAGCGCATATCCATCGCGGCCGTCAACGGCCCGTCCGCCACCGTCGTCTCCGGCGAGCCCGCTGCGCTCGAAGAACTGTCCGCCGTCTGCAAGCAGGACGGCGTACGCACCCGCCTCGTCCCCGTGGACTACGCCTCCCACAGCGCCCAGGTCGCGTCACTGGAACGGGAGATCCGCGAGGTCCTGTCCGGCATCGAGCCCGCGACCGCCCGCATCCCGATGATCTCCTCCATGAGCGGCGAGCTGCTGGGCGGCCCGGAACTCGACCCGTCGTACTGGTACGCCAGCCTCCGCGCCCCCGTCGAGTTCGAGCGCGCCATCCGCACCCTCGCCGGCACCGGCCACCGCGCCTTCGTCGAAGTCTCCCCCCACCCGGTCCTGACCGCGGCGATCACCGACACCATCGAAGCCCACCCGGACCTGCCCGCGCACCGCGCCGCGGCTCCCGTGATCACCGGCACACTGCGGCGGCAGGACGGCGGGGCCGACCGGCTGCTGGCGTCGCTGGCCGAGGCGTACGCACACGGTGTCGGCGTGGACTGGTCGGCGGTGCTCGGCCGAGGCCGCCGGATCGACCTGCCGACGTACGCCTTCCAGCGCCGCCGCTACTGGCTCGACAGCGGGACCGGCGCCGGCGCGGCGACCGGAGCCGCCGACCGGGCACAACCGCTCGGCGTAACAGCCGAGTTGCCCGCTTCCCCCGCGGACGTGGACGGGGGAGTGGCTGCGCCGCCACCGCTGCGAGCGCAACTGGCCGGGCTGTCCGAGCCCGAGGCCGGGCGGATGCTGCTGAACGTGGTCCGGTCGCACGCCGCCGCCGTCCTCGGACACGCCGCGCCGGAGGCGATCCAGGAGGGCTGGACGTTCAAGGAACTCGGCTTCGACTCGGTGACCGCGGTGGAGCTGCGCAACCGGCTCAACAAGGCCACCGGCCTCGACCTCTCGCCCACCGTCGTCTTCGACCATCCCACACCGGGTGCGCTCGCCCGGAAACTGCGGGAATGCACGGCCGAACAGAAGGCGGCGGACCCGTCCGTCCTGGACGAACTGGACCGGCTCGAGTCCCTGCTCGGCGCGGCAGCGCACACCCCGGACAAGAAGCTCAGGATATTGGCGCGCCTCGAAGGGCTCGTGGAATACGTCCGTACGGGTACGGAGGCCGATGCGATGATCCAGCGAGAACTGGACGAAGCGGGCGACGACGAGATATTCGACCTCATCGACGCGGAACTGGGCATGTGAGGTCCGGACCGGGCGCGCCGTCCGGCGCGGCCCGGCGCAGTATTTCAGGTGCCGAAATTCCGCACCTGCGTGACAAGCCTCGATGTGGTGTGCGCGCTGTTCGGCGTACGCGCCATTCGGCGCACGCACTGTCGGGTGTTCGGGCCATTCGGTGTTCGGGCCATTCGGTGTGTGGTGCGAAGGACTTCGGCAGAGCTTGCACCGGCCGTCCGATGCGGTTAGCGTTCTGCCCGATCAAGTGAATCCGATCAAGTGAATCCGTTCTCGGAATACGTGACAGAGACAGGGGTGGCGGGCGGTGGGTTACAAATTCTCGCTGGTTCTCAACCGGGAGGTAACTGAAGATGAATTGGCGACCCTGAAAGAAGCGGGCTGTGCGGATGCTTCGTTCGGAAGTGATTCGCTGCCGACCAATGCCGACGTCCCCGTGACGAGGATGGAGTTCGACGACACGGTGTCCCCGTCGCTGGCCGAGGCCATCGAGGCGGCGCTGGGCGCGGTGAACAGCGTGCCGGAGCTCACCGTGCCCGGCCTCTCGGTGCCGCCCCAGCCGGCGGGCCCCGCGGAGGCGGAGGCAGAGGCGGTCGAGGCGTAAGGCCGAAGGCCCGAAGGACCAGAGGCTCGAAGGCCCGCAGGGCGACGGCCACCCCCCCCGGCCGCCATCCCGCCGTAACACCAGATCGCCCGCAGGAACCGTTCCAACGGCTCCTGCGGGCGATCTGCTTGTGCGGGTGAGCGACTGAGCGGTTGTACGGACCGACTGACCGACCGACTGACCGGACCGACCGACTGACCGGATCGGCTGACTTTGCGGACCGAGCGCGTACCCGACGGCGATTGATCCCGCCGCCGGAACGCGGACGCGTGCCGGGCGGTTCGGGGAGCACGGGGGCCCGAACCTGCCCGGCACGCGCGTTTGGGGGCGGCTGCCAGCGGCTGTTCGCTTCTGCTTCGCTTCCGCTCGGCTGCTACTTGGCGAACACCGAGCGCAGCAGCTTGCCGTTCGCCTTCATCACGACGCCCAGCAGGATGAGCCCGCACACGGCCTGCTCGATCCGCAGCCACACCGGGAAGGCGCCGGGCAGCGCGACAATGATGGCGATGGCCACCACCATGATTCCCGAGGCCAGCCGGAGCCGGAGGAAGGACTTGCTGTGGCCGCGGGAGGCCCGGGCCACGAACGAGGTCATGAGCAGAGAAGTGGCGACGACGATGATGCAGCGGACCCAGGCGGCGTCGGTCGCGATGTCGGGGTGATCGCGCAACAGAATGAGGGCGATGAGCGTCAGAACGCTGAGGCCGACGTAGTAACCGACGAGCTTCTTTGTGCCGCGGAACGCCTGCTGGACGTCTCCGTCGTTCAGTCGTTCCTCCGCGATGACCCGGCTTGCCATGGTGGTCCTTTCATCTTCCTGACGGTTCTTGGGTGAAACTCACGTTGGGCCTGCGGGCCGTCTTCCGGAATTCCAGTCGTGCCCCTGCCACGTCTTTCACGGTTACCTATGGTGCTCGTCCGCGCCGTGTGCCCGGTAGTGAGATCTCCCATTGGTCGCTCATGACAAATGTCATGGCTTTTCTCAGGGATGGCGGACGCTCTTCCGCCGTCCCGCGGCCGACTCCCGCAACCGGCTGACCTGCCCATTCGGCTCGGGCGTCGCACGTCCGGCGCGACAGGGTCCGCTCACCGGCAGCCCCTAAGGGAAGGCGGTCGACCACCCGTACCCGCACAACCGACCACCCCGACAGCAGCCCAATGCACCCCCCTCAACGCCCCCTCAACTCCCCCCTCAAGCCCCGCCCTCAACGTCCCCTCAACTCCCCCTGAAGACCCCAGGAGACGCCCGTTCGCCGCACGCCCCGGGCAGCATGTCCAGAGCACCGCCCGGGAACACCTCGTGCGATCCGCCGGTCATGGGTATGTTGGGGGCCCGGTGCCAAAGGGGCGCCGGTCTTTGTGCTGGCGGTATTTCGAAAAGGTGTGGTTGTTGTGCTGATGACGGGGAAGGTCCTGCGGTTCGACGAGATTCGCGGTTATGGCTTCATCGCGCCCGACTCGGGTGACGAGGATGTCTTCATGCACGCGAACGACTTGCTCAACGAGAAGACGTATTACCAGGCGGGCAACGAGGTCGAGTTCTTCATGGAGGAGGGGGACAAGGGCCCCAAGGCGTCGCAGATCCGCCTCCTGCACAAGCCGACCGGCAGGCAGCTCGCCCGCAACTCGCTGGCCTCCGGCACCCCGCGCCCGGTGGTGCGGACCAGCCGGCCGGACGACGGGACCTGCGACGTACTGACCGCCGACGATCTGCGGAGCGAGCTGCTGGAAACCCTCGTCGCCGCCGACGAGACCCTGACGGCCGCCCAGATCCAGCGCATTCGTGCGAGCATCGTCGACCTGGCGCGCGGCCACGGATGGGTCGAAGCCTGAGCCGTCGAAGCCCGGGCTGCGGCCGGACCCGGCCAACGCCCCTACGAACAACGGGCTTTGACCTCCGCGCATGCCGTGGGAGCACCGTCTTCCCCGCGGCGCGGCCGCGCGAGCCCGGAAAGGAACCCACGCCAGTGACTGGCACCTCCACCGCGACCGACCTGTGGGTACGCCGCTACCACCCCGTCCCCGCCCCGGCTTTCCGGCTGTTCTGCTTCCCCCACGCGGGCGGTTCCGCCACCTTCTTCTTCCCGGTGTCCGCCGCCCTGTCCGGCACCGCCGAAGTCCTCGCGATGCAGTACCCGGGGCGGCAGGACCGCCGGGGCGAGCAGCCGATCGGCACGATCGCCGAGATGGCCGACCAACTGGCCGCCGCCCTGCGCCCGTGGACCGACATGCCCTTCGCCTTCTTCGGCCACAGCATGGGCGCCGTGCTGGCCTTCGAGACCGCGCTGCGGCTGGAGAAGGACGGCATCAGCCCCACCATGCTGTTCGCCTCCGGGCGCCGGGCCCCCTCGCTGGTCTACGACGAGTCCGTCCACCGCCGCGACGACGACGGCCTGATCGAGGAGCTGAAGAAGCTCAGCGGCACGGACTCGCGGGTGCTCGGCGACGAGGAGCTGCTGCGCATGGTGCTGCCGGCGATCCGCAGCGACTACCGGGCCATCGAGTCCTACCGCTGCGAGCCGGGGACGCGGGTCTCCTGCCCCGTCACCGTACTGACCGGGGACAACGACCCCAAGACCACGCTCGCCGACGCGCGCGCCTGGCAGGACCACACCGACGGACCGTTCGACATGGCCGTGTTCCCCGGCGGTCACTTCTACCTGGCCGACCACCAACAGGACATCAACCACCGCCTCGCCGCCCACGCCCGCACCGCCACGACCACCTGACGCCCCGTCACGGCCCCGCGCCCGCCCCGGCGGTGCGGCAGCGCCGTCGGCGGTCATGCCGCGGCGC
>NZ_JBHWHY010000068.1:0-18788 GCF_042732265.1 Streptomyces sp. NPDC059788
CCCGGCCCCCCCGCCCGGGCGGGCCCCGCCGCCCCGTGGGCGGGCCGGGTCAGCCCGCCTCGCCGTCCTCCAGCCGGAAGCCGACCTTCAGCCCGACCTGGTAGTGCTCGATCGCCCCGTCGACGATGTGGCCGCGCACCTGCGTGACCTCGAACCAGTCGAGGCCCCGCAGCGTCTGCGCCGCGCGCTTGACGCCGTTGCGGATCGCGGCGTCCACGCCCTCCGGGGACGTCCCGACGATCTCTGTCACCCGGTATGTGTGATTCGACATGTCCGCTCCTCAGTCCTGCCGGTGTCCCTGCCGGCTGTCCGTGCTCACGCCCCGGGTGCCCGGATTCCCCCGTTCCACTCCGCCCCGCCGGGCAGCCGCCTTCCCCTGCCGCACCCGAGGGGCCATGATGACCCGCCGTCGGCCGACGACGAGAGGAAGTGATGCGGGATGCGCGCGGGTCAGGGAGTGTGGCGGCGTAAACCGATCGAACTCATCCAGGAGACGGAAGGCGGCTCGGGGGAACGGCTCAACCGGGCGCTGGGGCTGTGGCAGCTGACGGCCATCGGTGTGGGCGGCATCATCGGGGCGGGCATCTTCACGCTCGCCGGGACCGTCGCGAACGGCAAGGCGGGGCCGGCGGTCCTGCTGTCGTTCCTCGTCGCGGGCGTGGCCAGTGCCGCGGCGGCGTTCTCGTACGCGGAGTTCGCCGGGCTCATCCCGAAGGCGGGCTCGGCCTACACGTACGGGTACGCGGTCCTCGGCGAGCTGGCGGGCTGGTTCATCGGCTGGGACCTGCTGCTGGAGTACACGGCGATCGTGGCGGTGGTCGCGATCGGCATCTCCGGCTACTTCAGCTTCCTGCTCGGCGAGCTGGGGGTGGAGCTGCCCGTCTGGATGCTGGGGGCGCCGGGGACCGGCGGGGGGCACCGGGTGGACCTGTTCGCCGCGGCGCTGTGCCTGTTCATCGCCTATCTGCTGACCCTGGGCATCAAGAACGCGGCACGCTTCGAGACGATCGTCGTCGGCCTGAAGGTCCTGGTCGTACTGCTCGTCATCGGCGTGGGCTTCTTCCACATCAAGACGGGGAATTACACACCGTTCTTCCCCTTCGGTGTCGGCGGCGCCTTCACGGGCGCGGCCACGGTTTTCTTCGCGGTGTTCGGCTATGACGCGATGAGCACCGCGGCGGAGGAGTCCAAGGACGCCCAGCGGCACATGCCGAAGGCGATCCTGTATTCACTGCTGATCTCGATGGTGCTGTATGTACTGGCCTGCCTGGTGCTCACCGGTATGCAGAACTACGAGGACATCGACCCGGAGAGCGGATTCTCGTCGGCGTTCAAGTCGGTGGGGCTGGGCGGGCTGGCCGATGTGATCGCGGTGGGCGCGATCATCGGCATTCTCACCGTGATGTTCACTTTCATGCTGGGCGCGACCCGGGTGTGGTTCTCGATGAGCCGGGACGGGCTGCTGCCGAAGTGGTTCGCCAAGACCCATCCGCGGCGGCACGTGCCCACCCGGGTGACCTGGATCGTGGGCATCGGCTCGGCCGTCATCGCGGGGTTCCTGCCGATCGGCGAGGCCGCCGAGCTGACCAATATCGGCATTCTGCTGGCGTTCGTGGTGGTCTGCGTCTCGGTGATCGTGCTGCGCTACAAGCGGCCCGACCTGCCGCGTACGTTCCGCACCCCCGGAATGCCGGTGGTGCCCGCCCTCGGGGTGGTGTTCTCGATCTGGCTGATCACGTTCCTGGAGTGGCAGACGTGGGTGCGCTTCGCGGTGTGGTTCCTGCTCGGCCTGGTCGTCTACTTCGCGTACTCCTGCCGGCGCTCCGAGATGGCGCAGGCGGAGCGGGAGATCGGCGCGCCGGAGCACCGCGGCGGGCGGAGCTGACCGCCGCCGCGCGTACGGCGAAGCGCCCCGGGACCGTGGTCCTGGGGCGCTTGCGTGGCTGCCTGCTCACCGGGCTCGGTCCACCGGACTCAGTACGCCGAGTTGACGTTGTCCATGGAGCCGTAGCGGTCGGCGGCGTAGTTGGCGGCGGCCGTGATGTTGGCGACCGGGTCGGTCAGATTGTTGGCCGTGCCCTCGACGTGGTAGCGGTCGAACGTCGGCTGGATGACCTGGAGCAGGCCCTTGGACGGGATGCCGTTCTTGGCGTTGATGTCCCAGTCGTTGACGACGTTCGGGTTGCCGCTGGACTCACGCATGATGTTGCGGTGCAGCCCCTCGTAGGTGCCGGGGATGCCCTTCTTCTTCATGATGGCCAGGGATTCCTTGATCCAGCCGTCCAGGTTGTCGGCGTACTGCGGCTTGGCCTCGACCGGCTTGCGGTCGGCGCCGCGGCTCGCGGCCTCCTTGGCCGTGTGGCCCTGGGCGGCCACGGCGGTGACCTTCACCGAGTCGGCGAGGGTCGCGCTGTCCGCGGCGTCCTTCGCGTCACCGGCCTTGGGGGCGTCGGCGGCCTTGGTGTTCGCACCCACGGGCTGACCGTTCGCGGAGACCGGCTTGACGGCGGCCGGGGCGGCGGAGGTGGCGGCGTGCGCGTCACCGGTCGCGGCGGAGACCGTCAGGGCCGCGGTGGCGCCGGCGGCGGCCAGCACGGCGGCGGAGAGCTTGTGGGCCTTGGTCACGCGGACGGAGCGGAGCAGGGTGGGAGTGGTCATGCGGGGAAATCCTCTTCCAATCACTGAAACGGGCGGGCGGCAGCCATTGGCGGGATGTACGAGCAGGAAGCCACTGGCGGCACGAGAACCGAGTTCTTGTCCGCGTCCGCCCCGAGGGCATTTACGCGACGCTTCAACCCGGCGCCTCAGCAATGATTAGCGACGGCCGAATTGGAAAGCAATAGCGTCGTACCGGGCCCCGGCTACGGCCCGCTTACGTAGAAAAGGCCTTCCGTACCGCCGCCGCCCGGTGACACCGGCCGTGGCAGCGCGGCGGGGAATTACTAAAGAGGACCGTAAGGGACTGAAGTCCCGTGCTGCGCGTCACGTTCCGGGCCCGGTCCGCGGAGCGCGGAAAACCGCTTGAAATGGCCTCGGAACGCGTTTTACGGGCCACCCGCGAAGAATCTTGTGGTCCGCGTCACCAGTCACCGGAGAACCACCGTGGAAAGTGGCGCCGGTCACCGGGAAAAGGGCATTGATCGGATAAATCTATGAGCGCAATAGGCGGTGGCACACAAAAACGCGGCCGGCCGGTCGGCCGGCCGCGTGTGCGGCCCGTGCGGGCGCCGGGCGCCCGGGAGGGTCAGCCCTGCAGCGACTTCCAGAACTCCTCGAAGGAGAGCTTGCCGTCCGCGTTCGCGTCCTTGGCGGCTATGACGGCCTCGGCGACCGGCCCGGTGACGTAGGGGTCCCCCATCTCCGCCATCGCCCGCCGGTACTCGTCCGCGGTGACCAGGCCGTCCCCGTCCGCGTCGAACCGGTTGAACGCCGCCTTGGCCGCCTCGATGTCTGCCACGGGAGTGCCCCCTTGAAGTCGCTGTCTCGCTGAGTTGACCTGGGTACATTAACCGACTGTCACCGCACCCCGGGCCCCGCCCCGGCCCGCTGTCCCGGCTCCCGCGCCCGGGTCAGTCCCCGATCCGGCGCGCCAGATAGGCCGCCGTACGGCTGCCGGGTGCCGCCGCCACCTCGGCCGGGGTGCCGGCCGCCACGATGCGGCCGCCGGCCGCGCCGCCGCCCGGCCCCAGGTCGATGACGTGGTCGGCGCCCGCGACCACACCCATGTCGTGCTCGACGACCACGACGGTGTTGCCCGCGTCCACCAGCCCGTGCAGCTGCCGCAGCAGCACCTCCGTGTCGGCCGGGTGCAGGCCGGTGGTGGGCTCGTCCAGCAGGTAGAGGGTGTGGCCGCGGTGGGCGCGCTGGAGTTCCGTGGCGAGCTTGATGCGCTGCGCCTCGCCGCCGGACAGCTCGGTCGCGGGCTGGCCCAGCCGCAGGTAGCCGAGCCCGACGTCCTGGAGGGTGCGCAGGCTGCGGGCGGCGGCCGGCACGTCGGCGAGGAAGTCCGCCGCGATGTCCACCGTCATGCCGAGCACGTCGGCGACGGTGCGGCCGCGGTAGGTGATCTCCAGGGTCTCGGGGTTGTAGCGGGCGCCGTGGCAGGCGGTGCAGGGCGTGTACGTACCGGGCAGGAAGAGCAGCTCGACGGCGACGAAGCCCTCGCCCTGGCAGGTCTCGCAGCGCCCGCTCGCGACGTTGAAGGAGAAGCGGCCCGCCGTGTAGCCGCGGGCGCGGGCCTCGTCGGTGGCGGCGAAGACCTTGCGTACGGCGTCGAAGAGGCCGGTGTAGGTGGCGAGGTTGGAGCGCGGGGTGCGGCCGATGGGCTTCTGGTCGACGCGGACGAGGCGGTCGACCGCTTCCAGGCCCTCGGCGGCGCCGAGCCGCGCCCGCGCGCCGGTCTCCTCGTCCTCGTCGGGCCCGGCGCCGAGGTGGTCGCCGACGGTGTCCGCGAGGACCCGGGTGACCAGCGTGGACTTGCCGGACCCGGAGACGCCGGTGACGGCCGTGAAGACGCCGAGCGGGAAGGTGGCGTCCACGCCGTGCAGGTTGTGCAGGGTGACACCGTGCAGGGACAGCTGTCCGGTGGGTTCGCGGAGCGGGCGGGCGGCCGGCGGCGCGTCGTCGAAGAGGAAACGCCGGGTGGCGGACTCGGTGACCTGCGCGAGGTCCGCGACGGGCCCGCTGTGCAGGACGCGCCCGCCGTGCTCGCCCGCCTTCGGCCCGACGTCCACGATCCAGTCCGCGTGCCGCACCACGTCCATGTCGTGCTCGACGACGAAGAGGGAGTTGCCCGCTTCCTTCAGGCGTCCGAGGACGGTGAGCAGGGCCTCGGTGTCGGCCGGGTGGAGGCCCGCCGAGGGCTCGTCGAGTACGTAGACGACGCCGAAGAGGCCGGAGCGGAGCTGGGTGGCCAGCCGCAGCCGCTGGAGTTCGCCGGCGGACAGGGTGGGGGCGGCCCGGTCCATGCCGAGGTAGCCGAGGCCCAGCTCGGTGAGCACGTCGATGCGGGCGACCAGGTCCCGGGCCAGGGTCGGCGCCACCCCGTCGTCGGCGGCCTCCGCCGTGGGGCGCAGCAGCCGCGCCAGGGCGCTCAGCGGCAGGCCCGACAGCTCCGCGATGTCGTGATCCGCAAAGGTGACGGCCAGCGCCTCCGGCCGCAGCCGCCGTCCGCCGCAGCCGGGGCAGGGCGCGGAGACCAGGTGGCGCTGGACGCGTTTGCGCAGCGTCTCGCTCTTGGAGTCGGCGAAGGTGTGCAGCACGTAGCGCTTGGCGCTCATGTACTGGCCTTGGTAGGGGCGGTGGATACGGCCCGCTTCCCGCACGGGGTGCACGGTGACGACGGGCTGCTCGTCGGTGAACAGAATCCAGTCCCGGTCGGCGGCCGGCAGGTCCCGCCACGGCTTGTCGATGTCGTATCCGAGGGCGGCCAGCACGTCCCGCAGGTTCTTGCCCTGCCAGGCGCCGGGCCAGGCGGCGATGGCGCCGTCGCGGACGGACCGCGACGGGTCCGGTACGAGCGACTCCTCGGTGACCCGGTGGACGCGGCCCAGGCCGTGGCATTCCGGGCAGGCGCCGGCCGCGGTGTTCGGCGAGAAGGCGTCGGAGTCGAGCCGCTCGGGCGCGTCGGCGGGGTAGGTGCCGGCGCGGGAGAACAGCATCCGCAGGGTGTTCGAGAGGGTGGTGACGGTGCCGACGGAGGACCGGGAGGTGGGGGCCGAGCGCCGCTGTTCCAGGGCGACGGCGGGCGGCAGGCCGGTGATGTCCTCGACCTTCGGGGCGCCGACCTGGTGGATCAGGCGGCGGGCGTAGGGGGCCACGGACTCGAAGTAGCGGCGCTGCGCCTCGGCGTAGACGGTGCCGAAGGCCAGCGAGGACTTGCCGCTGCCGGACACGCCGGTGAAGACGGTGATGGTGTCGCGCGGGATGTCCACGTCGACGTGCCGGAGGTTGTGCTCACGGGCGCCGCGCACCCGTACGTACGAGTCGGTCATGCCTTCCATGATCGGTCACCGCCGGGCGGCGGCACGCGGGCCCGCCCCCATGGTCGGGGCGGGGGCGGACCCGCGGCGGCCGTCACGCGAGGGTGTCGCGTACCCCCTCGCAGGCCTCGTCCCAGGGTGTGGGCGTGGCGATCAGCGCCCGCAGGCCCCTGGCCTGGCGGGGCGGCAGCCCGATGGCCAGGACGCCGGTGGCCTGTCCGTCGCGCCCGTAGAGGGCGACGGCCTTCCTGGTGTCCGGGTCCAGGACGGTGGCCTCGGACCGGTCGGCGCCGTGGAGCACGCCGTACGCCTGGATCTTCAGGCCGTACTGGTCGGACCAGAAGTACGGGACAGGCGTGAAGGGGCGCCGCTCCCGCCCGGCGGCGGGGGCCAGTGCCCCGTCCCCGCCCTCCGGCAGCGCGTCCTCCAGTTCGGCGAGGAGGTTGCGGGCGGCGGCCATGCCCTGCTCGGTGGCGTTCATCCGGTGTTCGACGCGCAGGTGGCGCCCGTGCACCGGGTGCTGCCAGCGGGCCACGTCACCGGCGGCGTAGACGCCCGGCGCGGCGGCGCAGTACGCGTCGCAGCGCAGCCCGTCGGTGGTGTCCAGGCCCGGGTCGCCGCGCAGCCAGCCGACGGCGGGTTCCGAGCCGATGGCGACGAGCACGGTGTCGGCGGGCAGCCGGGTGCCGTCGGCCAGCCGTACGGCGGTCACGTGCCGCGCCGGACCGTCCCCGTCGGCCTCGAAGCCGTCGACGGCCGCGGTGCGCAGCCGGACGCCGCGCTCCCGGTGCTCGGCGGCCAGCAGCTCACCGATCCGCGGGCCGACCGTACGGGCCATCGGCAGGGCTTCCCGTCCGACGAGTGTGACCTCGTGGCCCAGCTCGCGCGCCACGGCGGCGGCCTCGCAGCCCAGTACGCCGTTGCCGACGACCACGAGGCGCCGTCCCGTGCCGGAGAGCCGCTCCTTGAGGGCGAGCGCGTCCTCCAGGGTGCGCAGCGTGCGGACGCCGTCCAGCCCGGCCGCCTCGGGCAGGGTGCGGGCCGCGACGCCCGTCGCGACGATCACGCCGTCGCAGGCCAGCCGCTCGCCGCCGTCCAGGGTGAGGGTGCGGGTCGCGGTGTCCAGGCCGGTCGCCCGGGTGCCGAGGCGCAGGTCGAGATCGAGGGCGTCGAGCTGGTCGGCGGCGCGCAGGTGCAGCTTGTCGGGCTGCCAGGTGCCCTGGAGGAGCTGCTTGGACAGCGGCGGCCGGTCGTACGGCGGGTGCGGCTCGTCGCCGACGAGGGTCAGGGTGCCGGTCCAGCCGAAGCGGCGCAGGGCTTCGGCGGCGGCGAGGCCCGCCGCCGAGGCACCCACGACGGCGATGCGGCGGGGGCTCACTCGTGGACCTGGATGACGGCGGCCGGGCAGATGGCGGCGGCTTCGCGGACCATGTCGTGCTGGCCGGCGGGCGGCGCGGCGTCCAGCAGGACGACCACGCCGTCCTCGTCACGCTGGTCGAAGACGTCGGGGGCGATCAGTACGCACTGGCCGGCGGCGCAGCACTTGTCGGCGTCGAGGGTGATGTTCATGACAGGTGGCTCCTGAAGGCGGGTGGGGCGGGAAGAAAGGGGTGTCACCAGGTGACGGGCAGGGTGTGGCATCCGTAGATGGCCATGTCGCTGCGGTACGGGATCTCGTCGTCCGGGACGGCGGGCCGCAGGCCGGGGAAGCGGCGCAGCAGGGTGGCGATGACGACCTGGAGCTCGACGCGGGCCAGGGCCTGGCCGAGGCACTGGTGGATGCCGTAGCCGAAGGCGACGTGGTGCTGGGCGTTGGGGCGGCACACGTCGAGCGCGTCGGGGTCCGCGAAGACCTCCGGGTCGCGGTTGGCGGACGGTACGGCCACCACCACGCCCTCGCCGGCCCGGATCAGCTGCCCGCCGATCTCGGTGTCCTCGGTGGCGGCGCGGCGCGGACCGTTGCGGATGATGCTGTGGAAGCGCAGCAGTTCCTCGACGGCGCCGCGGATCAGGTTCGGCTCGGCCCGCAGCCGGTCCGCGGTCTCCTGGTCGCGCATCAGGGTCAGCGCGCTCAGGCCGATCATGTTGGCGGTGGTCTCGTGGCCCGCGATGAGCAGCAGGGCGGCGAAGGCCACCACGTCGTCGTGGGTGATCTCGCCCGGCACCTGCTGCTCGGTGATCAGACGGCCGAGGATGTCGTCGCCGGGCGCCGCCTCCTTGGCGCTCACCAGCTGGTGCAGGTAGGCGCGCAGTTCGGCCCGCGCGCTCTCGCGCTCCGCGTCGCCGACCGTGCGGGACAGCAGGGTGCCGGTGAGCCGCTGGAACAGCTCGTGGTCGTCGTAGGGGACGCCGAGCAGCAGGCTGATGACGAGCGAGGGCACCGGCAGCGCCAGCGCCTCGACGAGGTCGACGTCCTGGCCGGCCCGCTTCTCCATGGCGTCGCACAGCTCGTCGGTCAGGCGCTGGATCTCGGGGCGCATCGCCTCGACGCGCTTGACCATGAACTCCCGGGTGACCATGCGGCGCAGCCGGGTGTGCTCGGGCGGGTCCATCCGGATGAAGCCGCGGTGCTCGGTGGTGGCGCCGCCGGTCATGCCGCTGAGCGGGTAGCCGGGGCGGGTGGTGTCGGAGCTGAAGCGGGTGTCGCCGAGGATGGCGCGGATGTCGGCGTACCGGGTGGCCAGCCAGGCTTCGGTGCCGTCCGGCAGCGAGATCTTCGACAGCGGGGCCTCGGTGCGCAGCCGCGCGAACTCGGCGGGCGGGTCGAACGGGCAGCCCTGCGGCGGCTGCACGGGCAGCGCGGGCGCTCCGGCCGGGGCGGGCGCGGGGGCGGGGGAAGTGGTCATGTCGCTCCTAGGGAGCACGCGGGCAGGGGCGTGCGCCCGGTGTCGGACGTTCACCTAACGCCCGTAAACTTACATGCGTAATGCACGGGTGTGGCGATGGGGGGTGGGGTGGTGATCGATGAGCGGCACCCTGTGACGGCAGGGGTGCCGGAAATGACCGGAGCGCTCCCGAAGCGCCCGGCTCAGAAACTCAGTTCGCCCGCTCCGGCGGCGGACCGCCCGCCTCCGGCCGACGGCTCTCCGGCTCCGCCTGCCGCCCGTCCCGCTCCATCAGCAGGCCCAGGATCTCGTCCACGAACCGGTACAGCCGCCCGGCGTCCTTGCGGCTGGGCATGACCTGCCACAGCATCACCCGGCCGTGCACCGCGGCCCACAGCACGTACGGCGCCTCCTCGCGGGTGCCGCGCACCCGCCACCCGGCGGCCTCGCACGCGGCGAGGGCGTCGTGCAGGCCCCGCACCAGGCGCCCCGCCGGATGCCCGGCCAGCCGCTCCGGCTCGACCGGCGTCTGCCGGGTCTCGTACAGGAGGCGGTATTTGGCGGGGTGGTCGACGGCGTAGCGGCAGTACGCGCGCAGCCGGGCGCGGAGCAGGTCCACCGGGTCGTCGGTGCCCGCCGCGGCCGACTCCTCGTCCATCGCCGCCGTCAGCCGCTCGTAGCTGACCTCCAGGGCCGCCCACACCAGCTCGGTCTTGTCGGCGAAGTGCCGGTAGATGCTGGGCGCGGCGACGCCCGCCTCGCGGGCCACGGCGCGCAGCGACAGCGCGTCCTCGCTGCCGACCTCTTCGAGGAGGCGCTCGGTGGCGCGCAGCAGCTCCTCCCGCAGGCGCTCGCCCTGTCCACGCGGATTGCGGGACCGCACGGCCGCACTCTCACCCACCGCCGTTACGCCCCTTCCGCGTCCCGCACCGTCGTCACCGCCGGCCGGGCGGACCGGCCGCCCGGCGCGCCCGCGTCCGGCGTGTTCACGACCGGTCCGGGCCGGTCTCAGGGTTTCACATCGCGGAACGCTCCCGTACCCGGCCGCCGCCGCTGCGCCCCCGGCCGCGCGCCTCTCACCTGCCCATGGTCAGTCCGGCGCCCTCCGCGCCCCGGCTGAGAACCGCTTCGCGTATGCCCTCCCGCACGTCGGCGCGGTCCCCGGTGGCGGCGAGGTTGACCATGCGCAGCGGGGGCCCGTGGGCGGAGAGCTGGGGGATGTACTCGGCCTTGGTGACCCGCCAGCGCTCCCCCTCCTTCGCGGGCGGCTCGAAGCGGAAGCGGGCGATGGTGCCCCAGTTGCCGCGCGGGCTCTCCATGATCCCGGCGACCTGGTCGCCCATGCCGTAGACGACCCAGGTGCCGTTCAGCTTCTCGTACGGCTGCGGGGTGTGCGCGTGGGTCCCGATGACCAGGTCGATGTCGGGCCGGCCGCCGGTGCGCGCCCCGGTCAGCGCCTTGGCGACCTCGATCTGCTGGGCGTCCGGCTCGGTCCGGTACTCGGTGCCCCAGTGCGGGCTGACCACGACGACGTCGGCACCGGCCCGGCGCGCGGCCCGCGCGTCCGCGACGATCTGCTCGGCGTCGATGACGCCGACCGTCCACGGCTTGCCCTTCGGGAGCGGGACGCCGTTGGTGCCGTACGTGTACGAGAGCTGGGCCACCCGCGCCCCGCCGGGCGCCTTCAGCAGCGCGGGGCGGCGGGCCTCGGCGGCGTCCCGGGCCGATCCGGCGTGTTTGATCCCCGCCCGGTCCAGCGTGTCGAGGGTGCGGCGGACGCCTTCGGCGCCGTCGTCGAGGGTGTGGTTGGAGGCCGTGGAGCAGGAGTCGTATCCGGTGGCCTTGAGCGCGTCGGCCACCTGGGGCGGCGCCTTGAAGGCCGGATAGCCGGTGAACGGCCCTCCGTCGGGGCCGAAGGGCGTTTCCAAGTGGCATATCGCCAGGTCGGCGCCCTCTATTACGGGTTTCACCCCGGCGAGCAGGGGCCGGTAGTCGTAGCCGCCGCCTCCGGCGTCCTGGCGCGCGGTCTCCAGGACGGACGGGTACGAGGCGATCACGTCGCCGGAGGCCGCGAGGGTGAAGCCCGCGGAGGCACGGTGCGCGGAGTGCGGGGACGCACCGGTCGCGGAGGCGGGGCCGCGGTCGCCCGGCCCGGACGCGGGGCCGGCGGACCGCCCGGCGCCCGGCTGGGCCGCGCAGCCCGCGGCCAGGGATATCAGGAGCAGGGCGGCGCCGTACGGTCGGTTCAGGTTCATGCCACACGCATAACAGCCCGAATACCGTAATAAACCGATTAATGCGCTACGGCCCTCCTCGGCCCCGCACCACCGCCCGACCGGGGCGCACCGGCTCGCGCGGACCGCCGGTGCCCACGGATAATCCGTTCGGGCCGGGGTCCTCGGCGCGACCGGACCGGATCTTCCGGATTCGGCCTGGATCAGCCCGCGGCGTCCGGAACGGCCTGCTCACCGCCTCGGAATAAGCACCTGCGAGCGCCCCGGCCGACATGCTGCAATAGATCATCATGAAGCCCGTGGATCACCCGTCGGCCGCTGCGTCCGGCCTTCCGCTCGCGATGGAGCTGAATCTCGCCGAGCACGCCTGCCACCTGCACCGGAACCTGACAGGCGCGTCCGTCACCGAGACCGGCGACCTGCTGATCGCCGACAGCGGTCTCGCCGATGACACCTTCAACATCGTCGCGGCGGCCCGCTTCGCCGCGGACACCGCCCCGGCCCGCGCCGCGGAGACGGCCCGGACCTTGGCCGCCACCGGCCGCCCCTTCTCCTGGTGGGTGGGCCCCGCCTCCGCACCGGGCCATCTCGCCGAGTGCCTTGAGGCCGTCGGCCTGGAGGCGTCGGAGACCGAGACGGCCATGTGGATGGACCTGCGCGGCCCTCTCCCCGAGGCGCGCGTCGACGGCCTGGAGATCCGCCCGGCAACCACCGCGGAGCAGCTCGCCGACTACGCCACGGTCCTCGCCGCGAACTGGGACCCGCCCGCCGCCACGGTGCGCCGGTTCTTCGCCGACGCCGTCGGCCTGGCGCTCACCGCCGACTGCCCCGCCCGCTACCTGGTCGGCTACGTCGACGGCCGTCCCGTCTGCTCGGCCGAGGTCTTCCTGCACGCGGGCGTCGCCGGGATCTACAACATCGCCACGCTCGCCACCGACCGCCGCCGCGGTTATGGCGGCGCCATCACCCTGGCCACCCTGCACACCGCCCGCGACGCGGGCTACGGGACCGCGGTACTACAGGCATCCGCCGACGGAGAACCCGTCTACCGCCGCCTCGGTTTCACCGCCTGCGGCCACTTCACCGAGTACGCCATCACCCCCTGACCGTCACAGCAACCACCCCGCTCCGCACCGACGCCTGACAGACCATCGGCAACGCCCCGGGCCCAGCGGCTACGGGGCGCCCCTTAGACTCCCCGGATGGCCCGAGCCCCGCTGAGCGACGACCTCTTCCCCGCCGGCCTCCCCGTGTACGCCACCGTGGGACGCACCCCGTCCGGGCGTGCGTGGCTGGAAGCGCTGCCCGCCACGGTGCGGGCCGTCCAGGAGCAGTGGGACCTGCGCCTCGGTTCCCCCCTGCACGGCGGCAGTTGCTCGTGGGTCGCGCCTGTGCGGCTGCCGGACGGCGATGCGGCGGTGCTCAAGGTGACGTGGCCGCACCGCGAGGCCGCCGGTGAGGCACCGGCCCTGCGCGCCTGGGACGGGAACGGCGCCGTACGGCTGCTCCGCCACGACCGGGAGCGGTACGCGCTACTGGTCGAGCGCTGCGTACCGGGCGGGGAACTGGACGACAGCCCGCTGCCCCCGGCCGAACGCCTGCTCCTGGCCGCCGGTCTGCTGCGGGAGCTGTGGGACGCGCCCGCGCCGCCCGACGGCGCACTGGAACGGGTCGCCGACGTGTGCGCCGAATGGGCCGGCACCGTCGAGGAACGCATGGCCCGGCTGCGGCCCGGTTACGACCCCGGGCTCGTCCGGCTCGGCGCCCGCCTGCTGCGCGAACTGCCCGCCACCGCCACCCGCGAGGTCGTGGTGCACGGCGACTTCAACCCCGGCAACGTGCTCTCCGCGCGCCGCCGTCCCTGGCTCGCCATCGACCCCAAGCCCATGACCGGCGACCCCGGATACGACCCCTGGCCGCTGCTGGAGCAGATCGACGACCCCTTCGCGTACGACGACCCGCGCCCGGTCCTGCGCGAACGCTTCGCGCTGGTGGCCGACGCCCTCGGCGAGGACCCGGCCCGCCTGGCGGCATGGGCGGCGGCCCGCACCGTGGAGAGCGCGCTGTGGTGCGCCGACCACGGCGAAGTGGCGGATGGAGCGGAGGAGTTGGCGGTGGCGGCGGTGCTGGCCGCGCTGGCGGGCCTGTGAGGGCCCGCGCGGTCCCGGAACGGCGATGCCCGGCCCGCGCCGGCGCGCCGCGCGGCGGCCGGTGCGTCGCCCCTTTTCCGGCCCCTTCCCCGGACGGGGCCCGTCAGCCGAAGCGGCGGAACAGCGCGGCGAGATAGTCCTCCAGCCTGCTCGCCAGCAGCTCAGGCGTCAGGTCGTCGCGGCCCAGCTCCCGCCAGGGCACCCCGACCTTCTCGGCGTCCGGGGCGAAGCCCAGCGCGTCCAGGACGCGCCAGTACAGGTGGGCAGCGGGGTCCTCGCTCAACGTTCCCCCGGCCGCCAGGTAGTGGTCCGCCAGCCGCATCCCCTCCTCGACACCGTGCAGGAGGGCCAGGGCCGTGGAGCAGTGCGCCACGTCCAGGTCGGCCGGCCCCCAGGAGGTCTCCACCCAGTCGACGACGCCCGTGATCCGCAGGCCGGCGCCCTGTCCGGTGAAGAGCACGTTGCCGGGGTGGAAGTCCCGGTGCAGAAAACAGGGCCGGTGATCGGGGGGATCGCGGCGGATGACGTCCACGGCCCGCTGCCACAGGTCCGGGCGGCCGGTGGCCCCGGGCAGCCGCACGTGGCCGGGCGAGGCCCACGCCTCGTACACCCGCGGCCGGTCCTCGGCCGGGACGCGCAGCCGGTGGATACCGGCGAGCTGGCGGGCCAGCAGCGGCGTGCGCAGCGTCGCCTCCTCCTCGTCCACGCGTACGCTGCCGGGCAGCAGCGACATCAGCAACGACGGGTGCTCGCAGTACGCCGCCGTCGCGTCCACCCCGTGGAGCGTGGCCACCGGCACGTCCGTACCGCCGAGCAGCCGCAGGATGTCCGCTTCGCGGGTCAGCAGCCCCTCCGCGCTCCGCACGAAGAACGGGTCGACGAACGACCTGAGCACCAGCCACCGCGGCTCATCCGGCCCGCTGACGCGCAGCCGCCGCATCCGCGAAGTCCAGCCGCCCCGCAGCCGCTCGGCGGCCTCGACGCGGCATCCGCCGCCCACCTGCTTCTCCACCCAGGCACGCGTGCCGGACCAGTCCCCGCCGTCACGCTCGTCCCGGCCGACACGCCCGCCCCGCTCGCCGCGGTCCGCCCCTAAGACGGCCGCTCCCTCGTTCGTCGCCATGTGCACAACCTATCCGTCACCGGCGGCCCGGCACGCGTCAGGCGACCTCGATCCCGTGCTCCTGCACCAGGGCCTCCAGGCCGCCTTCGTAGCCCTTGCCGCCGAGGACGAAGTCCCAGTCGCCGTTCGCGCGGCGGCGGAAGGACCCGAGCACCAGCGCCGTTTCACCGCTCCGTCCGTCGGAAACCTCCAACTGGCCGAGTTCCGCGCCGGATTCGTCCACGAGACGAATCCGGGCGTCCGTGAAGCCGGACAGGTCCGCGTGCGGGTCGACCTGCGGATCGACGGCCGCGACGAGTACGAGCCGGTCCGCGGTGGCGGGCAGCGCGTCGAAGGCCACCTGCATGGCGGCCCGGTCGGGAGCGAAGCCGGAGAGCATCCGTACGGTGCCGTCCGGGGTGCGCGGGTTGTTGTAGAAGACGAAGTGGTCGTCGCTCAGGACGCGGTTGCCCTGGCAGACCAGCGCGCAGACGTCCAGGGCGACGCTGCCGGACCAGTTCATGCCGAGGATGCTGCCGACGGCGGTGGTGTCCTCCTCCGCGCCTGCGCCTGCGTCCGCTTCCGTGTCCGCGCCCGCTTCCGTATCCGCGTCCTGCGGTGCCCGGCCGGTCCGTTCCTCGGCGGGGGCCGGCCGCTGGGCGGGGACCGCGGCGTCACCGAGGCGTCCGCGCAGGCCGTGGCGGGCCAGCAGGTCGACCAGTTCGGGCCCGCCGACGAGGGTCAGCGGCTTGCCGTTGGCGAAGGCGTGGGCGCCGGGGCCGAAGCGGGACGTGGTCACCAGCACGCCCTTGTTGGCGCCCTCGGACTGCACGGTGCCGAACAGGTCGCGCACGGCGGACGGCGGCACGGTGTTGCGGTAGCGCTTCACCTGCACGATGATCTTGCCGCCCCGGATGGGGTCGGGGTCGAGCGCGTCCACGTCCACTCCGCCGTCCCCGGACCGCTGCGTCGTCACGGCCTGCATCCCCATCGCGCGAAACAGCTCGGCGACCAGCCCCTCGAAGGCGATCGGGTCCATGGCGAACAGGTCCGGCTCGGCCGCGCCGCCGTGCGTCACCACACCGCCGCCGACCTCGCCCGGCTGCCGCACGGTCCGTACCGCGGCCCGCTGGTCGGGGCGCGCCGACAGCTGGCCGCGCAACCCGTCGGTGAGGCAGTCCACCGCGCTGACCTGCGCCAGGTGCAGGTGCTCGAAGGCGGCCCTGGGCGCCGCGACGGTCGCCAGGAACACCTGCGCGGGGCGGCCGGTGGCCGGGTCCACGTCGTCCACGAAGCCGTTGACCACGACCGAGTCGAGCGTGCGGGACGGGTCCGCCGCGAACAGGTCGTGCAGCACCAGCAGGACGGACTGGGCGAGCACGTCGCGGTAGGCCGCCCGCCGCTGCGTCACCGGCCGGGCGACGTCCTTGTCCTGGTCGGCCGCGTACATGTACCGCACCGCCTTGGCCGCCGGCACGATGTCGAACCCGGGCAGCTCCCAGTCCAGGACGAGCTGGCGGGCCGCCGGGTCGTAGGCGGCGCGGACGCGGCGCGGGAAGCCCTCCGGCCGGCCGGTGGCGTACAGCGCGGCGGAGAAGTACTCCACCACCGCTTCGGGGTCGCCGCCGCGCAGCCCCGTCAGCAGCTCCTCGACGGCGGCGTTGTGGCTCCTGACCTCGGCGAGCTGCCCGGCGGCCCACTGGTCGTACTGCCGCCGGTAGTCCTCCAGTTGGCGCAGCCGCTGCGCCTCCGCGGCCTGCGCGGCGTGCCAGTCGTGCTCGTAACGGGCGCGGGCCTCCTCCTGGGCCTGGGCGCGGCGGGCGCCGCCGAGGTGCCAGCCGGTGGCCTGCGGCTGGTATGCGGCCGGGTCGGGCATCGGTACGGGCACGGCCAGCCGGCCGGGCGCGAACGCCTCGATGTGCTCGGGGCGGCGCAGCGCCGCGGCGGTGAAGGCGGGGGCGCGGCAGCCGTCGGCGAGCAGGCCGGACAGTTCGGCCATGCGGGCGTCCAGTTCCTCGGTGCGGCGGACGGCGTCGGCGTCGCGCTGCTGCCGGTACGCGGTCTGCCGTTCGCGCTGCTCACGGGCCATGGCGCGCTCGGTGTCGCGCTGCTGCCGCTCCTGGTCGCGGCGGGCCTGTTCACCGGCCCGCCGCTGGGCCTCCTGCCGGCGCTGCTGCTGACGCTGCGCCTCGGCCCAGACGGCCACTAATCCGTTGGAGCGGCGACTCATGTGGATCTACGTCCTCCCCTGGGGCAGCCCGCCCCGAACAGCCCGCACAGGCCCATCCACCAGCGGGTATTCATCCGACTTTAGCGGGATCGTGACGGGCCGTCCCCCGCCGGGGCGGGACTGCGGGCCGAGCCGGCACGGGGGCCTTGGAAACGGCCGGGCCTCAGCGCCCCAGAAGGGTGCCCAGCCGCTCCAGCAACGGCAGCAGAGCGGCGCGTTCCTCGGGTGTGAGCGCTTCGAGAGCGCCGCGCACGGCGTGCATGTCGGCGCGCACCCGGCGGGCGAGCGCCCGGCCCTCGTCGGTGGCGGTGACCACCTTGCTGCGGCGGTCCCGGGGCGCCGCCTCCCGCCGTACGAGGCCGCGCTCCTGCATACGGGCGATGAGCCGGGTCGCGTTCGAGGCGTCGCAGACCAGGTGACCGGCGAGGGCGCTCATCGAGAGCGGCTCCTCCAGGGCGATCAGCGCGCGGGCCTGCGCGGTGCTCAGGCCGTGCCGCAGCGCGGCGGCGGCGAGGTCGTCGTAGTAGCCGCGGACCGTGCGGGCGAATGGCTGGACGAGGTCGTCGGGGGTGGGCCGGGTGGTGTCGGACACGGCTCCAGGATAGCGAGTTACTTGACTTCGGCAATTGTTGGCATTTACATGGAAGCATCGCTTGACCTTGTCAAGCGATCACCTCCGGGACGGCGGCCGGACCATCCCCGCCACGCCCGCCGCCCGCCCAGCCCCGCCCCGTACCCATCGGAGACACCATGACCAGCAGCACCCCCGAGCAGCCGGACGCCGTGGTCGCGCGGCTGCGCGCGACCTTCCGCACCGGCCGCACCGCTCCCCTGGAGTGGCGCACCGACCAGCTGCAGCGGCTGCGCGCCATGCTCACCGAGCACGGCAAGGACTTCGCCGCGGCCCTGTACGAGGACCTGGGCAAGGGCGAGGCCGAGGCGTACCGCACGGAGATCGACTTCACGCTGCGGGAGATCGACCACACCCTCGACCACCTGGCGGACTGGCTGCGGCCGGAGCCCGCGCCGGTGCCGCCGCACCTCGACGGCGCGGACGCCTGGACGGTGTACGACCCGCTGGGCGTCGTCCTGGTCATCGCCCCCTGGAACTACCCGCTGCAACTGCTGCTCGCCCCGATGGTCGGCGCCCTGGCCTCCGGCAACTGTGTGGTCGCCAAGCCCAGCGAGATGGCGCCCGCCACCTCCGCCGCGCTCGCCCGCCACCTGCCCCGCTTCCTGGACGCGGACGCGGTCGCGGTGGTCGAGGGCGCCGTCCCGGAGACGACGGCCCTGCTGGAGCAGCGCTTCGACCACATCTTCTACACGGGCAACGGCACCGTCGGCCGCATCGTGATGACCGCGGCGGCCCGGCACCTCACGCCGGTCACCCTGGAACTGGGCGGCAAGTCGCCCGCCTTCGTGGACCGCGGCACGGACGCCGACGCGGTCGCCGCCCGGCTGGTGGCCGGCAAGTTCCTCAACGCGGGCCAGACCTGTGTGGCGCCGGACTACGTCCTGACCGACCCGGAGACGGCCGCCCGCCTGGAGCCCGCTCTCGCCCGCGCCGTCGCCGCCGCTTACGGCGACGACCCGGCCGCCGCGCCGAACTACAGCCGCATCGTCAACGAGCGGCACTTCGACCGGCTGACCGGGCTGCTCGGCTCGGGGCGCACGGTCGCGGGCGGCACCCACGACCGGGACCGCAGGTACATCGCGCCGACCGTGCTCGGCGGGGTGGCGCCCGACGCCCCGGTGATGCAGGAGGAGATCTTCGGCCCGATCCTGCCCGTCGTCGAGGTCGAGGACCTGGACGCGGCCATCGGCTTCGTCAACGGCCGGGACAAGCCGCTGGCGCTGTACGCCTTCACCGAGTCCCCGGAGACCCGGCGGCGGCTGACCGGGGAGACCTCGTCGGGCGGTCTCGGCTTCGGGCTGCCGGTCGCCCATCTGACCGTGTCCGACCTGCCGTTCGGCGGGGTCGGCGAGAGCGGGATGGGCCGCTATCACGGCCGGTACTCGATCGAGACGTTCAGCCACCGCAAGGCCGTGCTCGCCAAGCCGCTGACGTGACGGAGGGCCGTACCCACCCCGGGGCTCCCCCCCGCCCCGCATCACAGAAATCTCGCGAGACCGGGAAACATAACGTCTTGATCTGAGAACTTCACATGTGCTTTTGTTTGAAGCATCATGAACGACGTGATCCCTGAGAACTCGACGTCCACGGCGGCCCGGCCCACCGGGGCCTTCGGGCCCGCGGGACCGGGCC
>NZ_JBHWHY010000068.1:18798-47809 GCF_042732265.1 Streptomyces sp. NPDC059788
TCTTACTTCCCCACTTCTTTTAGTGTTTGTCGCATATTGAACGGGGTTCGCTCTGTTCGGTGGCCTCCCTGGGGGCGGCGGCCCCCGGGGTCGTGGGGGCGCGGGGGGCCGGGCCGCCGCCCGGTCGTCGGCGTATCGCTGAAGCTCTACTTCGGACTGGCCGCGACCAGGAAGTGGCTCGCGGACGTGGCCGCGCTCCAGGACGCCCTGGCCGCACTGCCCCGGCCCGTCGACCTGTTCGTCCTGCCGTCCTTCCCCGCCCTGTCCGACGCCCGCGACCTGCTGGCCGGCACGGACGTCGGGTACGGAGCCCAGGACGTCCACTGGGCCGAGACCGGCGCCTGGACCGGCGAGGTCTCCGCCGGGATGCTCGCCGAGGCGGGCGCCCGGTACGTCGAGGTCGGGCATGCGGAGCGGCGCCGCCACTTCGGCGAGACGGACGCGACCGTCGCCGCCAAGACCGGCGCCGCCACCCGGGCCGGGCTGGTGCCCGTCATCTGCGCGGGCGAGCGGCACGACGACGGTGTCGCGCGGGCCGTCGAGGAGACGCTGATCCAGGTACGGGCCGCCCTCGGCGGCGCGGAGCCCGGCAGCGAGGTGATCGTCGCCTATGAGCCGGTCTGGGCGATCGGCGCCCGCGAACCGGCACCCGCGCAGCACGTACGGGCGGTGGCCTCGGCCATCGGCACCTGCCTGCGCGACCACGACGTACGCGGCCGGGTCATCTACGGCGGCACCGCCGGACCCGGCACGTTCGCCCGCCTCTCCGGCAGCGTCGACGGCCTGTTCCTGGGCCGGCTCGCGCACGACACCGCGAACCTGCGCCAGGTCCTCGAAGAAGTCGCCGCGGCCACCACCCCCGCCCCGCTTCCCCTTTGCCCCTAGGGAGTTCACCGTGACGTACCGCATCGCCCTCGGCGCCGACGACGCCGCGATCGCCATGAAGGACGCGATGGCCGCGTACCTCACCGAACGCGGCCACCAGGTCACCGACCTGAGCGCCGCGGACGGCGAGGACTACCCGGACGTCGCGGAGCGGGTCGCGCGCAGCGTCGCGCGCGGCGAGCACGAGCGCGCCGTCCTGGTCTGCGGCACCGGCATCGGCATGGCCATCGCCGCCAACAAGGTGCCCGGCATCCGGGCCGCCCAGATCCCGGACAGCTACAGCGCGCAGCGCGCCCGCAAGTCCAACGACGCGCAGATCGCCTGCTTCGGCAGCCGCACCATGGGCGTCGAGGCCGCCCTGGTGTGCCTGGAGCACTGGCTGGTCTCCGACTTCGCCGGAGGCGGCTCCGCGCCCAAGGTGGAGAAGATCAGGCAGGTCGAGTCGCGCAACCTGATATCCCCCGGCGCGCCCGCGGCCTGAGCCCCGTCCCTCCGCTTCCCCTCCCCCTCTGAAAGGCGGTCACGACCATGCGCGCAGTTGTCATCGAGGAGCCGAACAAGCTGTCCGTCAGCCAGGTCCCGGACCCGGTGCCCGGCCCGGACGACGTGGTCGTCAAGGTCACCGCCGCCGGGCTGTGCGGGACCGACGTGCACATGCTGGCGGGCGAGTTCGGGCCGACGCGGTACCCGGTCATCCCCGGGCACGAGTTCTCCGGCGAGATCGTGGCGGTGGGCTCCGCGGTGACCGGCTTCGCCGAGGGCGACGCCGTCGCGGCGGACCCGGCCGTCTACTGCGGTACGTGCCACTTCTGTTCCATCGGCCACGGCAACCTCTGCGAGAAGTGGGGCACCATCGGCATCACGGTGGACGGCGCCGCCGCCGAGTACGTCAAGGTCCCGGCCGGCAACTGCTACCGCCTCCCCGAGACCGTCGCGCTCCAGCACGCCCCGCTGATCGAGCCGCTGTCCACCATCCTGCGCGGCTTCGACATCGTCGGCCCCAAGCTGGGCGACCACTTCCTGATCTACGGCGCGGGCACCATGGGTCTGCTCTACCTCCAGGTCGCGCAGCGGGCCGGCGCCGCCTCGGTCTCGGTGGTCGACATCAACGAGGAGCGGCTGACGGTCGCCCGCCAACTGGGCGCCGACGCGGTCGCCACCAGCGCGGACGCCCTGGCCGCCGACCACCCCCTCGGCTGGCAGGTGGTCACCGACTGCACCGGCAACGTACGGGCCATCGAGGACGGCCTGACCCGGCCGATCCGCGGCGGCACGTTCCAGCAGTTCGGCTGCGCGCCCGACCAGGAGATGGCGCGGTTCTCGCCGTTCCGGATCTACAACGACGAGATCCGCATCGTCGGCAGCATGGCGATCCTGCACACATACGGCCGGGCGGTCGAGATGCTGGGCAAGGGCGTCATCGACTGCGAAACCATGATCACGCACCGCTTCGGGCTGGACCAGTACGCCGAGGCGCTCAAGACCTTCGAACTGGGCACCGGCCGCAAGCTGCAGATCGTCCCGAGCTGACCGGTGGACGGTGGCGAGGGCGGCGCCGACCGGCCCGGTCGGCGCCGCCCGGCCCGGTACGACCGCCCCGGCCCTCAGAAGATGCTCGTCCGCCCCGTGAAGTAGTGCCCCGCTTCGAGGTCCTGGAGCAGGGTCGGGTGTGCGGGGTCCCAGCCCAGCAGCTTGCGGGTCAGGGTGCTCGACGTGGGGTTGTCGATCGGCACCATGCCCGCGAGGAAGCCGAAGTGTGCCGCCGCCTCCCCCGCGGGAATGCCGGCGGCCGGCACGCCCAGGTGGCGGCCGATGGTTTCGGCGATGTCGCGGAACGGCACGGCCTCCTCGGCGACGCCGTGCAGGACCGAGCCGGCCGGGGCGGCTTCCAGCGCCAGCCGGAACAGGCGGGCCGCGTCGCGGCGGTGCACGGCCGGCCAGCGGTTGGAGCCGTCGCCGAGGTAGGCCGAGACGCCCTTCGCGCGGGCGGAGTCGATCAGCAGCGGGACGAAGCCCCGGTCGCCCTCGCCGTGCACGGACGGCGCGAGCCGTATGACCGAGGCGCGCACGCCGCGCCCGGCCAGTTCCATGGCCGCGTTCTCCGACACGAGCCGGGGGCTGTCCGTCCCGGGCTCGGGCCTGATCTCCTCGGTTGCGGTGCGGCCCGGCGCCAGCCCGGCGACCGGCAGCGTTCCCAAGGTGACGACGAGGGGTTTGCCGGTGCCTTCGAGCGCCTTCCCGAGCGTCTCGACGGCACGCAGGTCCAGCTCGGCGGCTTCCGCGAAGGCCGCGCGGTCCGAGAAGTCGTGGCAGTAGGCGAGGTGGATGACGCCGTCCGCCGCGACGGCCCCGTCGTGCAGGCTGCCGGGGTCGTCCAGGGAGCCCCGGTGCGCCTGCGCGCCCGCCGCCGTCAGCGTCGCGGCGGCCGTGTCCGAGCGGGCCAGGCCGACGACCGTGTGCCCGGCTTCGAGGAGGTCCCGGACGACCGCGGACCCGATGAATCCGGTCGCTCCGGTGACGAATACGCGCATGGTTGAGATCCTCCTGTGAAAGGCGAAAGGGGGTGCGGACCCGGCGGACGAGGGGCGGCAGGGCGCCCGGCCGGTGCGCTCCCATCGTCCGGGTGAGGACCGCCGCGCGTCCAAAGCCTCTTCCGTATGGGGACATGCGGTGTGAGCATCACTGCTGGCCGGGTCGGCCGTCCGGCTCGACTCCCCGGCTGATCGGACTACGCTTCGGACATGTCCGACTCAGCTTCCGCACCGGACCTCGATCTGCGGCTCGTGCGCTATTTCACGGCCGTCGCCGAACACCGGAACTTCGGCCGGGCGGCCGAGGCCCTGCGCATCACCCAGCCGTCCCTGAGCCGGCAGATCCGCCGCCTCGAACAGCAGCTGGGCGCGCGTCTGCTGGACCGCACCCCGCGGGGCAGCAGGCTGACCGAGGCGGGCGAGGTCTTTCTGCCCCGTGCCGAGGCGCTGCTGCGCTCCGCCGCGCAGGCCGTGGCCGGCGTCCGCGCCGCCTCCGCCCCGTCCCGGATCACCGTCGGCTACAGCACGGGCGTCATCGTCACGCCTGCCGTACGCGACCTGCGCCTCCGGCATCCGGACGCCGAGGTGCACAGCCAGTTCGTGGCCTGCACCGATATCCGCACGGCGCTGCTCGACCACCAGGTGGACGCGCTGGTGGCCCGAGCGCCGTTCCCCACCGACCGGCTGCACGTGTCGGTCCTGTACGACGAGCCCCGGGTGCTGCTCGTACCCGTCGGCCACCGCCTCGCGGGCAAGGAGTCCGTCACCCTCGACGACATCGCCGACGAGCCGCTGCCCCGCCTGCGGCAGGCCGACGCGGCCTGGAACGCCTACTGGCGCGTCGATCCCCGGCCCGACGGGCGCCCCGCGCCCGACGGTCCCTTCATCGACGCCCTGGAGGAGAAGTTCGAACTCATCGCCGCCGGTGAGGCCGTGGCCGTCGCGGCCGGCGCGCGCGCCGCCACGATGCGTCCGGACGTCACCACCGTTCCCCTGCACGGCGTCGAACCGAGCCGCGTCCTGCTGGCGACTCGCGCCGGCGACAGCGGCCGCCTGGTCGCGGCGTTCCGCGAGTCGGCCCGCGCCCGTCTCACCGGACCCGTCCCGGCCTGACGGAGGGGCGCCCTCTCGCCACGGGTAGGTGCAGCACACACGGAGCACCGTCCCCGCTGAAGGAGGCCGCACCATGTCCGGCTACGACCCGCTCGGCCCCGAGGAACGCGCCATCGTCGACGTCGTACGCGACTTCGTGGACCGCGATGTGCGGCCCGTGGCACGGGAGTGGGAGCACGCCGACCGCTACCCGGCGGAACTCGTCGACCGGATGAAGCAGCTCGGCGTCTTCGGTCTCGCGGTACCCGCCCCGCACGGCGCCGCCGTCTCCACGCCCTGCTTCGCCCTGGTCACCGAGGAACTGGCCCGCGGCTGGATGAGCCTGGCGGGCACCATGGGCGGCCATACGGTCGTGTGCGCGCTGCTCGTCCGGTACGGGACGCCGCGGCAGCGTGCGCACTGGCTGCCGCGGCTGGCCACCGGGGAGGTGCGGGCCGCGATGGCGCTCACCGAGCCGGGCGGCGGCTCAGACCTCCAGGCGCTGCGCACGACCGCCCGCCGCGCCGCCGACGGCTCGTACACCGTGGACGGGGCCAAGACCTGGATCACCAACGCCCGCCGGGCCGGGCTGATCGCGCTGCTGGTGAAGACCGACCCGGCGGCCGATCCCCCGCACCGCGGCATGTCCGTCCTGCTCGCCGAGCACGGCCCCGGTCTGACCGTCTCCCGTGATCTGCCCAAGCTGGGCTACAAGGGCGTGGAGAGCTGTGAACTGTCCTTCGACGGCTTCCGGGTGCCCGGTGACGCGCTGCTCGGCGGCCAGGAGGGGCGGGGCTTCGGGCAGATGATGCGCGGGCTGGAAATCGGCCGCATCCAGGTCGCCGCGCGGGCGGTGGGGGTGGGACGGGCCGCCTTCGAGGACTCCGTACGCCACGCCCGGCAGCGGGAGAGCTTCGGCCGGCCGATCTGGCAGCACCAGGCGGTCGGCGGCCTCCTGGCGGACATGGCCACGTCGCTGACGGCGGCGCGCCAGCTGGTGCTGCACGCGGCGCGTACGTACGACAGCGGGCAGCGCGCCGACCTGGAGGCGGGCATGGCGAAACTGTTCGCCTCCGAGACCGCGATGCGTATCGCGCTGGACGCGGTGCGGGTGCACGGCGGGTACGGCTACTCCACCGAGTTCGACGTGGAGCGGTACTTCCGCGACGCGCCGCTGATGATCGTCGGCGAGGGGACCAACGAGATCCAGAAGGACGTGATCGTACGGCAGATGATGCGGCGCGGCGGGGTGTGACGGTGGGGCGGGGCGCCCCGGCCGCGCGGCGCCCCGCCTTCCTCAGCCGGCCGGAGGTGTCCACCAGGGCCGGGACGTGTCGCGCAGGGTGTTGGTGCCGCAGTGCACTTCGCCGCCGCCGGCGTGGTACGTGTGGAAGTCGTCGATGTAGGAGACCCGCAGCCCGGCCCGCCGGTAGGCGCCGGTCACCGCCTCGGCGAAGACGTCCTTGCCGTCGATGACCGGGCCCCACTGCCGGGGTGCCAGGTAGCGGTCCGGGCCGAGCAGGACGCCGTTGACGGCGCCGGGGATGTAGGCGCCGGTCTCGGTGGTGCTCCGCGCCGTGGCGCCGAGGCCCTCGCGCTGACCGTGTTCGACTGCCGCCGGCGGCGCGTCCCGGCCCATCCGCCGCAGCCGGGGCACCCGTACTCCTTCCTGGTTGGTCGCGCTTCCGCGGGTGAACAGGGCCGGGACGCGGACCACCTCGGCGTCGGTCACCCCGGTGGCGCGCTTGAGCAACTCCAGGTTGGCCCTGATCCGCCGGGAGGCCAGAGCGTTGTCGGCCCGCAGGGTCCCGGACGCCAGCGCCTGCGCGATGGTCTCCTTCGGTGCGGGCGACTGCGGGGCGTCGGGCGCGGAGAACACCCGCCGCGCGCCGTGGCCCGCGGCCTCGGCGTCGCGGAGGATCGCCATGCCCGCCTCGGGGTCGGCGAGGCCGATCTTCCAGCCGCGCGCGGTGGTGGCGGGAAGGAACTGTACGAACTCGTCGACGTGGCCCACGGCCAGCCACGAGGTGTCGAGCAGCAGCGGATTCTGGACCCCCTGCGCCTCCAGCAGCTTGCGCACCGCCTCGGCGGGCTTGGCCCCGCTGTCCTTCCGCTCGCCCATGATGATCCGCCCGGCGGGGAAGGCCCTGCCCTGGTGGGTGTACGGGGGAATGGTCTCCAGGTTGCCCATGGAGTCCAGCGACGGGTCGGCGGAGGGCTCGGCGCCCCACAGCTGCACGACGCCGACGCCCGGACCGCGCATCTTCTCGAACAGCTGCCGGCCCGCTTCCCGGAGGTCCTGGGCCGAGCGCAGCATGATGCGCAGGGACCGCGGCTTCCCGCCGGGTCCCGGCATGCTCGCGTACGCGGGCTCGACGAAGTCCTGGGCCCATACGTCGTCGTACTTCGTGAACTTCACCGGCGGTTCGGTGATGCCCGCCCGCTCGGCCTCCACCTCCAGTCGGCGGACGAACTCGCGCTGCGCGACCTCGTACGCGCTGTTGCCCGGCAGCTGTGTCACCAGCAGCTGCCGAGCCCGCTGCAAGTGGTGGTGCGTCAGCAGCGGTGCGACGCGCAGCGCCACCCGGTCGCTGCTGCGTGTGCCGCCGGACGAGATGGCGAAGTCGATGTGCGCGGTGCCGTCCCACCGGGCCCGGTCCCGTACGACGTCCCTGCCTTCGAGGCCCAGCTCGACGCCCTTGCGCAGCTCGGCGGCGGACAGCCGGGTGGCGGAGGTGACCGGTTCCCAGCCCGCCGGGCGCTTGACGAACAGGCGCACGTGACGCGCCCCGGAAGCGATCCGGACCGTGCCCGTCGTCCCGTCGGCGGCGTTCGGTACGGGGACCGTGCGCAGCCGCGCGAGGTCCTTCTCGTCCTCCGCGCCGTTGACCTTCTCGTCGGACGCGTCGTTGCAGCGGTCCAACTCCGCTGGGGGCAGCGGCTTTCCGTCGGTGCCGGTGGTGCGGCAGCGCCGGGCGTCGTCGTCGATGTTGGGGAGGAAGACCGCGCCGCGGGCCGGTGTCCACCGGTCCTCGCCGGCTTCGTCAAAGTGCCCGGTGACGTCCACCACGCCGTCGCGGTCGACGTCGGCCCGTAAGTCGGCCCATACGGGCGGGGGTTGCGCCACGACGGGCGCCGCGGGAAGGAGCACCGCCCCCGTCAGCGCCGTCGCCACGACAGTGCGTCTCAGTCTCGTACTCACCTTACGTCCCTTCTCGGTCCGATCCGGTTGACCGGGAAGAGGGAGCACGTGATCCGCGGGTTGCCTGCGCTTTGCCGATCTTTTCCGCCATCGTGGTGAACGGGGCGGGCCCGGCACCGGCGTACGGTTTGCGGCGACTTGGCCCCGCCGCCGGCACAGCCGGGTCAGATCGTGCGGTCGCGCCCGGCCCAGTACGGGATGCGCAGCCTCCGCTTGAACAGCTTGCCGGATTCGTCGCGGGGCAGGCTGTCCTCGAAGACCACCGTTCTGGGGACCTTGTACGAGGCGAGCCGGTCGGCGACCTGGGCCCGTACGTCCTCGGTGGTGAGCGCGGCGCCCGGTTCGGGCTCGACGTGGGCGGCGAGGACCTCGCCGAACTCCTCGTCGGGGATGCCGAACACGGCCACGTCGCGCACCCCGTCGAGGGCGAGCAGGCAGCCCTCGATCTCGGCCGGACAGATGTTGACGCCGCCGGAGATGACCATGTCGTTGCGGCGGTCGCTGAGGTAGAGGTAGCCGTCGGCGTCGAGGTGGCCGATGTCGCCGATCGTGACGTAGCCGGGCAGCCGCTCGGCCTCCATCGCCGCGCGTTTGACGGGGTCACCGAGATAGGTGAACTGCGGCCAGGTGTCGGACGGCCTGATGTAGACCTCACCGGTCCGGCCGGTGGGCAGCTGCGTCCCGTCGGGGCCCAGGACCACCACCGAGCAGGTCCCCTCGGCGCGGCCGACCGTGCCGGGGTGCGCCAGCCACTCCTGGCTGTCGCACCAGGTCACGGCGCCGGTCTCGCTGCCGCCGTAGTACTCGCGCAGCACCGGGCCCAGCCAGTCGATCATCGCGTGCTTGATGTGCGGCGGACAGGGCGCGGCGGCGTGCACGACCGAGGTGAGCGAGGACAGGTCGTAGCGCTCGCGGACCTCCTTGGGCAGCCGCAGCAGCCGTACGAACATGGTCGGGACCACCTGTGCCTGCTGGATGCGGTGGCGCTCGACGAGCCGCAGGAACTCCTCGGCGTCGAAGCGCGGCATCAGGGTGATGTCCAGGCCGCCGGCCACGGCGAGGACGGCGTGCTGGCTGGGTGAGGCGTGGTAGAGCGGCGCGGGGATCAGGGTACGGCCACCGGGGCGCACCGCGAAGTACTCGAAGAACTTGGCCACGGCGTCCGCGAGTTGTTCCTCGCCGACGGGATCGCGCAGCACTCCCTTGGGCCGTCCGGTGGTGCCCGAGCTGTAGATGACGGTGGACGGCCGGCGGGCGGCCGCCTCGGCGAGCGGCGGGTGGCCGGCCAGCCAGGGGTCCAGGAGGGGATGCCCGCCGGCCACGGGCGGCGGCGGGAAGCCGCAGGCCGCGGCGGTGCCCTCGGGTACCGGGACCTCGATGAGGCGGGCCCGCGCGGGAAGCGCGGCCGCGACTCCCGGCAGCAGGTCGGTGTGTGCGAAGACGACCTTGCTGTCGCTGTCGCCGAGCACATGGCGCAGTTCGTCGTGCCGGAAGTGCCAGTTGACGGGTACGGCCGAGGCGCCCAGCCGGGCCGCCCCGGCGGCGATCTCCAGGTACGCGGGCTCGTTGCGCATCACGATCGCGATCCGCTCCCCGGGTTCGACGCCCAGCGCGCGCAGCCCGGAGGCGATGCGCGCGGACCGTTCGTGGAAGTCGGGATAGCTGCGCTCGACTCCGGCGCAGCGGATGGCGGGGGGCGTGGCGGCGACGTCCATGCAGCCTCCAGACGGTTGCGGCTCGGGGTCATTGAACAGGCGGTTCCGCTGTCCCGCCAGGGTGCTGACATGCCGTCAGTACGGAATCGGGACAGGGGGGCGGTGCGGGAAAGGCGCCGGTGGTCCGGGGGCGCCCGGCCGCTGTCCGGTGCGGGAGGTCCGAGGCGCGGGCCTGCCAGGCATGGACATGACCGACCCCGTGGCCATCCGTCCCGCGTCATCCCTCGCGCGCGTACCGTGCGTCGCGTCGTGGTGGTCGCCGTACCCGCTCCTATCCTCGGTGGACATGAGCCAACACGAAAAGGACAGGAACGGTTCCGATTCGGGCGGGACGGAGGACCACGACCGGCTCCTGCGCCGGCACGGCGAGGCCATCGCGCTGTTCGGCAGCCGGGTCCACCGGGTGCGCGACGACCAGTGGGACGCCCCGACGCCGTGCGACGCGTGGTCGGTGCGGGATCTGGTCGGCCACCTGACGGTGGAACAGCTGTGGGTGCCCCGGCTGGTGCGGGACGGCGCAACGATCGAGGAGGTCGGGGACGCGTACGACGGCGATCAGCTCGGCGACGACCCGGCCGGCGCGTGGGACCGGGCGGCGGTGGCCGCGGTGGCGGCCTTCTCCGAGCCGGGCGCGCTGGACCGTACGGTCCACCTGTCGTCCGGGACCGGCACGGCCGACGCGTACTGCTCGCAGATGATGATGGACGCGGTGGTCCACTCCTGGGACCTGTCGCGGGCGATCGGCGCCGACGAGAACCTGCCGCCGGAGCTGGCGGGCGCCGCGCTGCGCGAGGTCGGGCCGTACGCGGACGAACTCGCGGGCACGCCGATGTTCGCCGATCCCGTGACGCCGCCGTCCGGCGCCGACGACCTCACCCGGCTGCTGTGCCTGCTCGGCCGCCAACCGTGACCCCGCCGGCGCCGGAACCCGGCGTCGGCGGGCCGGTGTCCGCGGGCCTCGGCGGCCTGCGGACGCACCGGCCGGCGCCAGGACCGTCAGTCGATGCCGCGGAAGATATGGGGCTCGGCGGGATCGTCGTCACAGCCCGCGACCCTGACCGGGACACAGCGGCCCCAGACCTCCAGATTGCGGACTTCCCTGATCCGGCCCGGCCGCTCGCCCCGCTTGGGCCGCGGCTGCTTGCGTTGCGCGTTTTCCAATGCCACCACGCACTCCTTCAATCGAGGGAACACTTCCGACGCGGTGGCGCCTTCGCACAAACCGGGATGTCGGCCAGGGTTTGCGGCGCTTCCCGCGACGGGCCAAGGGTGTTGGCATCTCCCAGACAGGTCGTCCGTCGTCCACCAGATTAACGACCGCGACCGGTGCGCGCTCGACATTTACCAGGTATGCAGCCAAGACGGGGAGAACACCTAGATTCCGCCTGGAGCCGCCCATCGCTGCCGGGCCGGGCCCCGCAGGCCCCGCGGGGCCTGCGGCACGCACCGGCCCCCGACGTCCGGGTGCCTGTCCGGCGTTCACCCGGTTGACGTATGCGAAGCGGTACGCAGGTGACGTACGCGAAGCGGTCGGCAGACCCGCGGCGCCTGGACGGATGTCCGGGGGCGCGCCGACGGCCCCTACTTCAGCAGCCGGGACATCCGCCGGTCGGCCAGCAGCTTGCCCCCGGTCTGGCAGGTGGGGCAGTACTGGAGCGAGGAGTCGCTGAAGGAGACCTCGCGGATGGTGTCGCCGCAGACCGGGCACGGCTCGCCGGTGCGGCCGTGCACCCGCAGACCGGTCTTCTTCTCCTTCTTGAGCTGCCCGGCAGCGACCCCCCTGGACCGTTCCACGGCCTCCGCGAGCGTGTCCCGCAGGGCGGCGTGGAGCCGGGCGGTGTCCTCGGCGCCGAGTCGCGCGGCGGCCTTGAAGGGCGACATCCGTGCCGCGTGCAGGATCTCGTCCGAGTAGGCGTTGCCGATACCGGCCAGCACGCTCTGATCCCGCAGTACGCCCTTGATCTGGCGCCGCTCCCCCTTGAGCAGCGCCGCCAGGGACTCCTCGGTGAAGTCCGCCGCGAGCGGGTCGGGGCCCAGCCGGGCCACACCGGGGACCTGCGCGGGGTCCGTCACGCAGTAGACGGCCAGCCGCTTTTGCGTACCGGCCTCGGTGAGGTCGAAGCCGGGCGCCGGGCCGGTCCCTTCGGCGCCGAGCCGTACGCGCAGCGCCAGCGGCCCTTTGCCGGGCCGCGGCGGGGCCTCGGGCAGGGCGTCCTGCCAGCGCAGCCAGCCGGCGCGGGCCAGATGGACCACCAGGTGCAGGCCGCCGACGGTGAGGTCCAGGAACTTCCCGTGCCGCCCCACCGCCGTGATCGTGCCGCCTTCCAGGGCGGTCAGCGGCGGGTCGTAGGTCTTGAGCACGTTGACGGCGGTCGGCTGGGCGCGCTCCAGGACGCGGCCGACGGCGCGCCCGGCCAGGAATTCCCGCAGGGCTTCGACTTCCGGCAGTTCGGGCATGCCCCCAGCCTGCACGGTGCGGCGGTCCGGTACATCTCGTGCGCGCCGCGTGCCGGACCGGTGGCGAGGTGCCCCCACGGTGCTAGGGATGTCCCGTGGACTGGTTCACGGAGAGCGACGCATGGCTGGGCCGGCTGGTGTTCCAGCGGATGCTGGCCGTGCTGTACCTGGTGGCGTTCGTGGCGGCGGCGCGGCAGTTCCGGGCGCTCATGGGCGCGCGCGGGATGACGCCGGTGCCGGACTTCCTGCGCCGGGCGCCGTTCCGGAAGGCGCCCTCGGTCTTCCAGTGGCGTTACTCGGACCGGTTCTTCGCCCTGTGGTCCTGGGCCGGTGCCGTGCTGGCCGCTGCCGTGGCCGCCGGGGCGGCGGACGCCGTGCCGCAGGCGGCGGCGATGGCGATGTGGGCGGTGCTGTGGGCGATGTACCTCTCGATCGTCAACGTCGGGCAGACCTGGTACGGCTTCGGCTGGGAGTCGCTGCTGCTGGAGACCGGCTTCCTGGCCGTCTTCCTCGGCAACGACGACACGGCGCCGCCGGTGCTCGTGATGTGGCTGCTGCGCTGGCTGCTGTTCCGGGTGGAGTTCGGGGCCGGGCTGATCAAGATGCGCGGCGACCGCTGCTGGCGCGATCTGACCTGCCTGTACTACCACCACGAGACGCAGCCGATGCCGGGCCCGCTGAGCTGGTTCTTCCACCGGCTGCCCAAGCCGCTGCACCGCGTCGAGACCGCCGCCAACCACGTCGCGCAACTGGGTCTGCCGGTGTTGCTGTGCACGCCGCAGCCGGTGGCCACCTGGGCGGCGCTGGGCATCGCCCTGACGCAGCTGTGGCTCGTACTGTCCGGCAACTTCGCCTGGCTGAACTGGCTGACCATCGCCCTGGCGCTGTCCGCCGTGGACGCCTCCCGGCTCGCCGCGCCGCCCGCGTCCGCCCCCGCCCCGGTCTGGTTCGCGGTGCTGACCGTGGCCGTCACCGTCTTCGTGGCCTACCGCAGCTACCGTCCGGTACGCAATCTGCTCTCCCGCCGCCAGCTGATGAACACCTCGTTCGACCCGCTGCACCTGGTCAACTCCTACGGAGCCTTCGGCAGCGTCACCCGCGTACGCCGGGAGATCGTGATCGAGGGCACCGACTCGGCGGTGCCCTCGCCGGACGCGGTCTGGCGGGAGTACGGGTTCCGGGGCAAGCCGGGCGACGTGCGCCGCCTGCCGCGCCCGTACGCGCCGTACCACCTCCGCCTGGACTGGCTGATGTGGTTCGCGGCCCTCTCCCCCGCCTACGCGCGCAGCTGGTTCGGGCCCTTCGTGACGCGCCTGCTGGCGAACGACCCGGACACGCTGCGGCTGCTGCGCCACAACCCGTTCCCGGACGCCCCGCCGAAACTGGTGCGGGCCCGGCTGTTCCAGTACCGCTTCACGACGTGGCGGGAACTGCGGGAGACCGGCGCGTGGTGGCACCGGACGGAGCTGCGGGAGTTCCTGCCGCCGACGGCAGCAGCTCCGCGCGGAACGCGATGACCATGTCGCGGGCGTGCCGCAGCCCGATCCGCCCGAAGTCGCGCTCCAGCTCGTCCAGTTCGGCGAGCGTCTCGTCCTTCGAGCCGCCCATGCGGGAGCGGGACTTGACCAGCCCGAGGCGGGAGAGGGCGGAGCCGCGCGGCTCGTACATCTCGTCGAACTCGCGCAGCGCGCCGGCGTAGACCTCGCAGGCCTCGGCGTAACGCCCCGCGCGGAACAGGACGTTGCCGCGCATCTTGTGGTTGTAGGCCAGGGCGCTCGCCAGGTCCATGGTGCGGCAGATCGTCTCGGCCTCGGTGAGCAGGGACAGGGCCCGCTCCGTGTCGCCCTGGACGGACAGCACGTCGGCGACGCCGCGCAGCGACCAGGCGCGGCCCCGTGCGTCGTCGCCGTCGGCGGCGATCCGCGCGGCCTCCTCGAACAGTTCCAGGGCCTTGGCGTATCCGCCGGTGTTGCGGTGCATCTGCGCGATGCCGGACATCGCCCACACCATGTGGCGGGCCTCGCCGTGCGCCCGTGCCTGTTCGAGCAGTTGCTCGTGCAGGTCGGCGACGGCCGCGTAGTCGCCCTGTATGCGGCCGGTCTCGGCGAGTCCGGCGAGGGAGTAGCCGTGTGCCAGGCGGTCGCCGCCCTCGTCGGCGAAGGCGACGGCCAGGGCCAGCAGCCGGCGGGCGAGCGCGAGGGAGCCGCACTGCCGGGCGAGGGTGCCGCCGCTCCACAGCGCCCAGGACATCGCGCCCAGGTCGCCGGCGGCGCGGGCGCTGCGGTAGCTGTCGTGCCAGGCCGTGCGCGCGTCCGCCACCCGTCCCAGGCGCCGGTTGGCCTCGGCGACGGCGAGCGAGGCGCGGGCCCGCTCCAGGTCCGTGCGGGCGGTGCGGCGTGCGCGGCCCGCCGTGGCGAGCACGTCCTCGTAGGAGGAGTTCACGTTCAGGGCCGCGCCTATCGCGCCTTGGTACTCCGGGGCGAATGCCTTGCCGTACATGTCTTCCGTGGCCTCCTGATCGCGCAAATGCTTGATCACGAAGCTACGAGCGGACGGGGGTGCGGCGAATCCCTCCACGGATTGGTCGTCGCGTATGCCTCCGGTCCTACGCGAGGGGGACGTGGTCATCATCGGGGCGTACGGGATACCCGGTCCTTCGGCCGACCACGGACGGTCGCGCCTCGGGCAATCCGGGGTTGCGTCCCTTGCCGTGGTGTCGGCCCCACCCGGCCCTCAGCCTGCGCGCCGACCCGGCAGCCGAAACACTGCGGCAACAGCCCCGCATGATTGCGCCGATAGCGTCGGCCCGCATGAGTACGGGAACATCACGGGAGACCGCACCGGCCGCGGCGCCGGACGGCGGGCAGGCCGGCGCGGAACTGCGCAAGGGCCTCCGGCGCCGCCACATGAACCTGATCGCGTTGGGCGGTGTCATCGGCGCGGGCCTCTTCGTGGGCAGCGGCGTGGTCATCCGGGCCACCGGCCCGGCCGCCGTGCTGTCGTTCCTCGCGGCCGGTCTCCTCACCGTCCTGATCATGCGGATGCTGGCGGAGATGACGGTGGCCCGGCCGGCCCTCGGCTCGTTCTACGCCCATGTGCGCGAGGCCCTGGGGCACCGCGCCGGCTTCACGGTCGGCTGGCTGTACTGGTACTTCTTCGTGATCGTGGTGGCCGTCGAGGCGGTGGCGGGCGGCCGGATCGTACGGCTGTGGCTGCCCGGCGTGCCGCTGTGGGCCGTCAGCCTGGCGCTGATGGCGCTGCTGACCGCGACCAACCTGGTCTCGGCCCGCTCCTTCGGCGAGTTCGAGTACTGGTTCTCGTCGGTCAAGGTCATCGCGATCGTCGTGTTCCTCTTCCTCGGCGCGCTGTACCTGACCGGACTGTGGCCGCAGGCGCACGGCGGCCTGGCACACCTCACCGACTCCGGCGGCTTCGCGCCCGAAGGCGTCGGCGCGGTCCTCGCGGCGGTCGTGCCGTGTGTCGGCTTCTTCACCGGCGCGGAGATCGTGACCATCGCGGCGGCCGAGTCGGTGGAGCCGGAGCGCGCCGTGGCGGCGGCGATCCGCTCGATCGTGCTGCGCGTGGTGGGCTTCTACGTGCTGTCGGTCCTCGTCGTCGTGGCGGTCGTGCCGTGGACGTCCCGGGCCGTCGAGATCAGTCCGTACGCCGCGGTGCTGGACCGGCTGGACGTGCCCGCCGCCGCCACCGTCATGAACGCCGTCGTCCTGATCGCGGTGCTCTCCTGCCTGAACTCCGCGCTGTACACCTCGTCGCGGATGCTGTTCGCCCTGACCCGCAACGGGGACGCGCCGCGCGGCTTCACCCGGCTCAGCCGCGGCGGGGTGCCGCGCCGGGCGCTGCTCACCGGGACGTCCGCCGGCTATCTGTCGGTGATCGCGGCGTGGGCGTCCCCCGACGTCGTCTTCCGGTTCCTGATCAACTCCTACGGTGCCATCGCCCTGTTCGTCTACCTGGCGATCGCGATCGCCCAGCTCCGCCTGCGCCGCACGCTGGAACGCGAGGAACCGCAGCGGCTGACGCTGCGGATGTGGCTGTTCCCCTGGCTCAGCCGGGCCACCGTCGCGCTGATGGCCACGGTGATCGTGGCGATGGCCGTTCTGCCGGACAGCCGGGCGCAGTTCTGGCTGAGCCTGCTCACGGTGGGCGTGGTCCTGGCCGCCTACGAGGTGCGGCGGCGGCGCTCCTCCGGGTGACCGGGGAGAGCCGGGTGTCCCGGGAGAGCCGGGTGGGCCGGGAAAACGCCCGCCGGAGCGGGTCTGTGCAGGCCGTCCGCGGCGCCACGGACGGCCTGCCGGAACCCACCGCTTCCCGCGGCGGCCCGCCCGCCCCCAGCCGGGCCGCCGCTCCGGGGAACTCCGTCACGAAGAATTCCCGGGAGGGTGGGAAGGAAATACGTGCCGCGGAACTACCCGGTCAGCCGGTGCCCGGACGCCGGACGTCCAGCCGCATTCCCGGATAGATGAGGTTCGGATTCGCGCCGATTACCTGGCGGTTCAGGCGGTAGAACTCCTGCCAGCCCCAGCCGTATGCATACGCGATACGGCTGACCGTCTCCCCGGGATTGACGACATGCTGACCTGATTTCCGCTGCGGCCGGGCCTTGTACTGCTTGTGCTGGTCGTACCGGCTGCCGGACCTGTGGTGCCGGTACTGGGGAGCGCGCAGCCGCTCCCGGGCCCGGCCGTTGCCGTTGGCGCGGGCCGGGGAGCCGGCGCGCTGCGCGGCCTGCCGCGGCGCGGTGCTCTGCCGCACGCCGGACGAGCGCAGGCCCAGCCGGGCCGAGCAGGCCGGCCACGCGCCCCAGCCCTGGCGGGCCAGCACCCGTTCCGCCACCCTGATCTGCTGTGCCCGGGAGGCCCGCGACGCCCGGGAGGCGTACTTGCCGCCCCCGAAGGAACGCCACGTGGAGTGGGCGAACTGCAGCCCGCCCGAGAAGCCGTTCCCGGTGTCGGCCCGCCAGTTGCCGCCGCTCTCGCAGCCCGCCAGGCGGTCCCAGGTGGCACCGCTGCGCGCCTCGGCCGGCCCTTCGGCCGCCACGTTCAACGCGCCGGCCGCCAGCAGGACCGCTGCCGCCGTCGCTCCCCGGGCCCCGCGCCCCCGGACCTCACCGCGTCCGCTCGTTTCCGATCCCTGAGGATATTCCATCGACCTGCTCCCGTCGCTCACCGCGCGGTTTCCCGGCGGCTATGGGGATGCATGACGTCCGTTCCCGCCCGCCCTTTCCCGGCTGCCGCGCGGAATTTCTCCCGCGTTTTCACCGAGTTCCTGCGCCGCGTTTTCCGGGCCGTCATGAATTCGACGAGTAAGAGACAACCACGGCCATGGTTCGCACCGTCAGAGCGCGCGGAAGCGCCCGCCCGCCGCGGCCTGCCTCCTCACCGCCGGAGCGGGGGCCGACGGCTCCGCATGGCGCCCCCCTCTGCCGGGTAGGGGCGCACCCCCGGAGCCGGAGCGCATGGCCTGCCCGGGCGTATCGAGCGCTTGTCCGAGCCGGGGGTGCCGGTGGAGCGCATCCAGGGGCCGGGGGCACGCGCGGCGGAGGTCCGCACGCGCCGCGCACGGACCCCCTCGGACGGCGCAACACCGCCATGCGTGGGCAGGGTCGGGACCGGGTACGGTACGTCGGCCCGCACCACCCGGCTCACACCGGTACGAGCGTCACCTCGGTCGCCTTCACGCTCACCCAGACCTCGGCGTCCTCGGCCAGGCCGAGTTCCGCCGCGGCCTGCGGGGTGATCTCCCCGACCAGGTCGGGGACCTCGGGCGAAGCGACCAGGACCCGCAGCCGGCTGCCGAGCGCGGTGATCTCCCGTACCCGTCCCGGCCAGACGTTGCGGGGGCTGCCGGAGGGGCGCGCCCGGTGCACGGAGACCGCTTCGGGACCGATGATCGCCAGTGCGCCGGTGCCCTCGGGCAGCGGGTCGGCGGCCACCAGCCGCCCGGCGCCCGCGAGCCGCAGGCCGTCGTCGGTGGCGGTGCCCGGCCAGGCGTTGCGGCCCAGCATCCGCGCCACCCACGGCGAGCGCGGATGGCGGGTCACCTCGGCGGGCGCGGCGTCCTGGAGGGCGCGCCCGTCCTCCAGGACCAGTACGCGGTCGGCGAGCGAGACCGCTTCGACCGGGTCGTGCGTGACCATCAGGCAGACGCCGCCGAAGCCCGCCAAGTGGCGGCGCAGGGTGTGCCGGACGTGCGCCCGGGTGCTCTGGTCGAGGGCGGCCAGCGGCTCGTCCAGCAGCAGCAGGCGCGGGCGGGCGGCCAGCGCGCGGGCCAGCGCGACCCGTCCGGCCTGGCCGCCGGAGAGCTGGGCGGGGCGGCGGTGCGCGAGGTGGCCGACGCCGAGCCGGTCCAGCCACAGCTGGGCCTCGCGGCGGGCCTCGGCGCGGCCGGTGCCGTGGGCGCGCAGCCCGTACGCCGTGTTGCCCAGGGCCGTCAGATGCGGGAACAGCGCACCGTCCTGCGGGACCCAGGCGACGCCGCGGCGGTGCGGCGGCAGCGCGGTGACGTCCCGCGCGCCGAGGGTCAGTACGGCGTGCGCCCGGGGGGTGAGACCGAGGAGGGCGCGCAACAGCGTGGTCTTGCCCGCGCCGTTGGGGCCCACGACGGCGATGGTGGTGCCCGGGGCGGCATCGAGGGTGAGCCGGTTGAAGCCCGTGACGTCCGCGTGCAGCGGCCACCGCCCGGTACCGGAGCCGTCATCGGGCCCGCCGGGGGCGGTGGGGCCCGCGTCGGCGGCCTCGGCGTGCGCGGTGGTGGCGGTGGGCGGGCCCGGGGTGGCGGGCGTGCCGGAGGCGGCGGATGCGCCGGTCATGTGGTCGGGCCACGTGCCGCCGGCATCCGGTGCTCCGCCGCCCGTCGCGTCCGTACGCGTCACCGCGCCGCTCGTGCGCCCCCGGGCCGTGCCGCCCCCGCCCGCCCATCGGCCGCGCAGGGCGACCAGGACGGCCATCGCGATGACGAGCAGCAGGAGGGAGACGGAGGTGGCGGCCTCGGGGCTGTCCTGGAGGAGCAGATAGACCTGGAGGGGCAGGGTCTGGGTGACGCCCGGCAGATTGCCCGCGAAGGTGATCGTCGCGCCGAACTCGCCGAGCGCCCGCGCCCAGGTCAGGGCCGCCCCGGCGGCGAGCCCGGGGGCGATCATGGGGAGGGTGACGGTGCGGAAGACGCGCAGCGGCCCGGCGCCGAGCGAGGCGGCCGTCTCCTCGTAGCGTTCGTGCAGCCCGGCCAGTGCGCCTTCGAGGCTGATCACCAGGAACGGCATCGACACGAACGTCGCGGCGACCACCGCGCCCGCGGTGTGGAACGGCAGTTGTACGCCGAACCAGCTGTCCAGCCAGCCGCCCAGCAGGCCCCGCCGGCCGAACCCGAGGAGCAGCGCCACCCCGCCGACGGTCGGCGGCAGCACCATGGGCAGCAGCACCAGGGAGCGCACCACGGACTTGCCGGGGAAGTCGACGCGCGCCAGCAGCCAGGCGAGCGGCACCCCGAGCAGCAGGGACAGGCCCAGCGCCCAGAGGGACACGACCAGCGAGATCCGCAGGGCCTCGGTGACCTCGGCGGAGGTCAGGTGGGTGCCGAGGTCGCCCCAGGACGTACGGGTGAGGATGCCCGCCATGGGCATCAGCAGGAACACCACCGCCAGGACGGCGGGCACGGCCAGGGCCAGGGGTGGCCGCAGGCCGGCGGCGGCGCTCCGGCCGCGCCCGGGGAGGCCGCGCCCGGGGAGGCCGCGCCCGGTGAGCCGCCGCCGGGCGGGACGGTGCCCTTCGGGACGTGGCTCGGAGGGGGGCGGCTCGGTGGGGTGGTGCTCGGTGAGGCCGGCCACGCGGCGGTCGCGCTTCATGAGGTGACGGGTCCCGGCACGGTCACGGCTTCTGGAAGCCCGCGTCGCGCAGGATCTTCTGCGCCTGCGCGCCGCCGAGCCACTTCACGAACGCGTCGGCCTCCTTGGCGTGCTGGGAGACCTTGAGCGTGGCCGCCGGGTACTCGGCGATCGCGTTCTGCTCGTCCGGCACCTGGACGGCGTCCACCTTGTCGGGCGCGGTCATCGCGTCGGTGGCGTAGACGATGCCCGCGTCCGCCTCGCCCAGCGCCACCTTGCTCAGCACACCGCGCACGTCCTGCTCCTGGGAGACCGGCTGGACGGTGATGCCCTGCCGGTCCAGGACCTTCTTGCTGTAGCGGCCGACGGGCACGGCGGGCGCGGCGAGCACGACCTTGAGCTTCTTGGAGGAGGCCAGGTCCTGCAGGCCCTCGATGTGCTTGGGGTTGCCGTCCGCGGTGGCGATGACCAGGCGGTTCTTCGCGATGGTCTGCGGCGTGCCGGTCTTGCCGTGCAGCCCGTCCATGGTCCGGGTGTCCGCGGTGACCAGGGCGTCGGCCGGGAAGTCCTGGTTGACCTGGGCGGCGAGCTGCTGGGAGCCCGCGAAGGAGAACTTGACCGTGGTGTCGGGGTGTTCCTTGTGGTACGCGTCGGCGGCCTTGGCGAAGACGTCGGTCAGGGAGGCGGCGGCGAGGACCTTGATCGTGGTCTGGCCGCCGTCGGCCGCGGACGAGTCGTCACCGCTGCCGCAGGCGGCGGCGAGCGGGGCGAGGACGGCGACGGCCAGGGCGGCCGCGGTGGCGCGGCGCCGGGTGACGCCGAAGGTGCGGGACATCGGGATCGGCTCCTTGGGGACGGACGCGGATACGGGCGGGTCAGGCGCGGTCGATATGGACATTGGTCGACTTCACGCGGGCCGTGGCCCGCACGCCGACCTCCAGTCCGAGTTCCTCCACCGCTTCCCGAGTGAGGAGGGAGACCAGCCGGTGCGGTCCGGCCTGGATCTCCACCTGTGCCGCCACGTCGCCCAGCTTGATCGCCGTGACGATGCCGGGGAAGGCGTTGCGGACCGAGGTGTGGGAGGTGTCGCCCTCCTCCGTGCTGCCGTTCTTGGCGAGTTCGGTGGAGAACGCGGCCAGGTCGCGGCCGTCGATCAGCCGGCGGCCGGTCTCGTCCCGGTGGGTGGGGACCTTGCCGGCGTCGGCCCAGCGGCGGGCGGTGTCCGGGCTGACGCCGAGCAGACGCGCGGCCTGGCCGATCGTGTAGGACTGCATGTGCGGCACCGTATGGCAAATGTACTCTCATCTGCAATTACGCCGTGGGAAAGCACCTTGCATGTGCGAGCCGCCTTGGAGGAAGCGCCAAGAGCGTGCGTGGCACGGGGGACCGACCGCGCGGCGCGCCGCACCGCGGCGCGGGAGCGCGGACCGGACATACCAGGGGGGGCGGGGCATCGGACGTGCGGGCGAAGCCGTACTCTTTTGGGAGGGTTTCGGGAGGGCATGGCGTAACACGGAGGGAGCGCGATCCGATGGGTACTCCTACTTCTTCAGCGCGTTCTGCGGTCCGCGGCCGGTCGATCATGAAGAGGCTGCGGCCGGAGTCCGCGCGCGGCGACGTGCCGCCGGTGCACGAGCGCCCCGTCCTGCATACGGTCCCGCACCCTTCCCCGGATCGTCCCCTCCCGTTGCGCCTCGCCGACCTCGCCGTCGCCGCCTGTACGGCGCAGACGGTGCTGGCCCCCAAGCCGGACCCGCTCGCGCTGCACACCGCCGAGCTGCTGCACGCCCCCTTCGCCTCCATGGCCGAGGCCGCCATGGGCCAACCGCTGGACCGGCGGCTGCGCGAGCAGCTCGGGCGCCTGGGCCGGGCGGGCGAGCAGCGCGCCCAGCAGGCGGGCGCCGGCGCGTCCGGCAAGCGGGGAGCGCTCTGGTCCGTGGGGCTGCTGGTCGCCGGCGCCGCCGCCACGAACTGCCGCTCCGACGTGGAGACCTGCGAGGCGGCGGCCGCCCTGGCCCGCCTGCCGGACGGCGGCGCCCCGGCGGCCAGCCGCTCCCCCGGCGGCCGGGCCCGGCAGTACTACGGCGTCCCGGGCGCCGTCGGCCAGGCCCGCTCCGGCTTCCCGAACGTGCTCGGCGTGGCCCTGCCCGCGCTGCGCCAGTCCCGCGCGGCGGGCGCCTCCGAGGTGACGGCCCGGATGGACGCGCTGCTCGCGCTGCTGTCCACGGTCGACGACACCACGCTGTTGCAGCGCGGCGGTTCGCAGGGTCTGCTGTCGGTGCAGATGGACGCGCGCGACGTGCTGTCGTCGGGTGGTTTCGGCACCCCGCGCGGGCGCAAGGCGTTCGTCCGGCTCGACGCGCGGATGACCCGTAACGGGCTCACGGCGGGCGGCAGCGCGGCGCTCCTGTCGGCGACCCTCTTCCTGGACTTCCTCTTCGAGGGCCGCTGAGGGCTCTCAGGGCGTGACGTACTGCCGCAGCAGGTCCCGCAGCTCCGCCTCGAAGGAGTCGTAGCGGCGGCGCAGTTCGGCGCCCGGCCAGTCGGCGGGCAGCAGGGCGTCCGGCAGCAGCGGGTCCGCGAGGAGGTGCCGCAGCACAGCGGCCGAGACGGTGAAGCGCCCGGCCGGGGACGCGGCGCCGGACAGCGCGGCCAGCAGCGCGCAAGCCCGTACCGCCCAGCCGTCCAGGTCCCACAGGCCGCGTGCCAGCTCCGCCGGGTCGCCGTCCGGGGCGCCGGTGAGCAGGGTGCACTGCCGGGCGACCACGGCCGGCCTGGTGCGCTCCAGGTTGGCGGGGCGCAGCCAGGTGCCTTCACGCAGTTCGGCGAGCCGCAGCTGCGCCATGGCCTGGCGCAGCGCGGTCCGTTCGGCGGCGGGGCGCGCTTCGGCGGTGACCACGGCGATCTCCCAGGCGCCGTCCCAGTGCCGGGTCCGCGGCGCGCGGCTCTCGTCCTGCCGCGCCTGGCGTTCCAGCAGGCGCGCGGTGAGCCCGTACGCTCCCTCGCCCTGCTGGAGGTCGCCCGCCGCGACCATCCGGGACAGCGCGACACGGACGGTGCCCTCGGCGATGCCGAAGAGTTCCCCGACGCGCACCAGGGCGCGCGCCGGGAGCCGGGGCGGGTGGTGGCCGAGGAGGGTGCTGAGGACGATGGAGCGGGCGGTGAGCGGCCGCAGGCCGAGGCGTGCCGCGTCGTCGCGTACGGAAGTGTCCTGGTCCATGGCGTCGTGGTCCGTGGCGTCGTGGTCCATCGGCCGGAATCCTAGGAGGCCACCGGCGGACCGGTGACGGCCGCCTCCCCCGCCTTGCCCTCGCCCCCGCCTTCCGGCCCGGCCCTGCCTTCGCCCTCCGGCTTGTCCCTGTTGTCCATCTCCCAACCGAGGAAGGAGAACAGCACGATCAGGACGCCGCCGCAGACGATCGCGCAGTCGGCGACGTTCATGACGCTGAAGCCGCGTACGTGGATGAAGTCGACCACCGCGCCCTGGAAGTCGCCGGGGGCGCGGAAGAGGCGGTCGGTCAGATTGCCGAGCCCGCCGCCCAGCAGGAGGCCCAGCGCGATCGCCCAAGGGGTGCTGTAGAGCTTGCGCGCCAGGCGGAAGATCACCACCGCGACGGCCACCGCGATGACCGTGAACACGATGGTCGTCGCCTCGCCTATGCCGAACGCCGCGCCGGAGTTGCGCAGCACCCGCAGCTCCAGCCAGTCGCCGAGCACCTGGACGGGGGCGCCGTTCTCCAGCTCGGCGACCACTGCCAGTTTGCTGCCCAGATCGAGCAGGTAGGCGGCGCCCGCCACCGCCAGGAGCAGCGGCACCCGCCGTCTGCCGCGGGCCCCCTCCTCGCGGTCCGCGCCACTCGCCCCGGTGGTCCGGCCCGGTTCCGTCACGTTCAGTCACCTCGAAGTCCGTCGCTCGGCCTCCACCTTAAGCGGGCCGGGTTTTGGGCCGGTCCCGGTGATCGCAAACCCGCACCCTATTACAGCCTTCCCACGCGTGTGCTGTTTCTGTAACGTCCACGGTATGACCGTCACCCATGAAGTCGTGAATCAGGCTCCGCCGCTGACCGGGTTCAGCACGGCGGACGATCCGGCCCTGCTGGAGGCGCTGCGCCGCGCGGACGCCGGGTGGGGCGAACCAGAGGTGCGGGAGCTGGGCGCGCTCGCCGGGACGGAGGCGGTGCGGGAGCAGGCGCGGATGGCCGAGGAGCAGCCGCCCCGGCTGCACACCCACGACCGCTTCGGCCACCGGATCGACGAGGTGGAGTTCCACCCCGCCTGGCACCGGCTGATGACCGTGGCGGTGGAGCACGGGCTGCACGCCGCGCCGTGGGCCGAGGCCCGGCCCGGCGCCCACCTCGTGCGCGCGGCCAAGTTCTACGTCTGGTCGCAGGCCGAGCCGGGGCACGGCTGCCCCGTCTCCATGACGTACGCGGCCGTTCCCGCCCTGCGCGCCGAACCGGCTCTGGCGGAGCGTTACGAACCGCTGCTGGCGGCCCGTACGTACGACTACGGGCTGCGGCCCCCGCTGTCCAAGGCGGGCCTGATCGCGGGCATGTCGATGACGGAGAAGCAGGGCGGCTCGGACGTCCGGGCCAACACGACCCGGGCGGTGCCGTCCGGCGACGGCACGTACCGCGTCACCGGCCACAAGTGGTTCACGTCCGCGCCGATGAGCGATGTGTTCCTGATGCTCGCGCAGACCGCGGAGGGGCTGAGCTGCTTCCTGCTGCCGCGCGTGCTGCCCGACGGCACGCGCAACGGGATGCGGCTGATGCGCCTGAAGGACAAGCTGGGCAACCGCTCCAACGCGTCCTCCGAGATCGAGTACGACGAGGCGGTGGCCTGGCCGGTCGGCGAGCCGGGGCGCGGTGTGCGGACCATCGTCGAGATGGTCAACATGACGCGGCTGGACTGTGTGATCGGCTCGGCGGCCGGGATGCGCGCCGGGCTCCGGCAGGCCCTGCACCACACCGCGCACCGGCACGCGTTCGGCCGTGCGCTGGCCGAACAGCCGCTGATGCGGGCGGTGCTGGCGGACCTGGCGATCGAGTCGGAGGCGGCGACGACGCTGGCGATGCGGCTGGCGACCGCCGTCGACCGGGCGCAGGACGGGGACGCGGGCGAGGCCGCGCTGCGCCGGCTGGGGCTGGCCGTCGGCAAGTACTGGGTGTGCAAGCGGGGCAGCGCGCATGCGGCGGAGGCCCTGGAGTGCCTGGGCGGCAACGGGTACGTGGAGGATTCCGGTATGCCGCGGATCTACCGCGAGGCGCCGCTGCTGTCGATCTGGGAGGGCTCGGGCAACGTCGCCGCGCTGGACGTGCTGCGCGTGCTCGCCAGGGAACCGGCCGCGCTGGACGCGTACTTCGCTGAGGTGGACGCGGCGGCGGGCGCCGACCGGCGGCTGGACGCGGCCGTCGCGGGAGTCCGCAAGATGCTCGGCACGCTCGGCGACCCGGACCAGGCACAGCGCGCGGCCCGTTCGCTGGCGGAGCGGATGGCGCTCGCGTTCCAGGGCGCGCTGCTCGTACGGCACAGCCACCCGGCGGTGGCGGACGCGTTCTGCGCCTCGCGGCTCGACGGGGAGTGGGGGCACGCCTTCGGGACCCTGCCCGCCACGGCCGGTCTGACGGCGGTCCTGGACCGGGCGCAGGCCGAGGCCCCCGCGAAGGCCACCGGATGAGCGGCGGGGAAGCGGACGGCGGCCCGCGCACCGTACGCGTCGAGCGTGCCGGTCCGGTGACGACCGTGATCCTCTCCCGGCCCGCGGCGCGCAACGCCGTGGACGGCCCGACGGCGGCACAACTGGCCGACGCCTTCCGTGCCTTCGCGGCCGACGACACCGCGCACGCCGCGGTCCTGTGGGGCGAGGGCGGCACGTTCTGCGCAGGCGCCGACCTCAAGGCGATCGGCACCGGGCGCGGCAACCGGGTCGCGGCGGACGGTGACGGGCCGATGGGGCCGACCCGGATGCGCCTGGGCAAACCGGTGATCGCGGCGGTCGCGGGGCACGCGGTGGCAGGCGGTCTGGAGCTGGCCCTGTGGTGCGATCTGCGGGTGGCGGAGGAGGACGCGGTGTTCGGGGTGTTCTGCCGCCGCTGGGGCGTGCCGCTGATCGACGGCGGCACGGTACGCCTGCCCCGGATCGTCGGCACCGGCCGCGCCATGGACATGGTGCTGACCGGGCGGCCGGTCGGCGCGGCCGAGGCGCTCGGCATGGGCCTGGCCAACCGGGTGGTCGCGCCCGGCCGGTCCCGCGCCGAGGCCGAGGAACTGGCGGCCGCGATCGCCCGCTTCCCGCAGGCGTGCCTGCGCAGCGACCGCGCCTCTCTCCTGGACCAGGAGGGCTTGCCGGAGGAAGCCGCCCTGGCCGCCGAACTCCGCCACGGGCAGGGCGTGCTGGCGGAGGCGGTGACGGGCGCGGCGCGCTTCGCTTCGGGGGCGGGGAGGCATGGGGCGGTGGACACGTAGGGACGGGGGCCGAGGGTGCGGTCCGTCTCACCCCGCGGGCTGCCCCTCCGGTGCCGTACGGGGAAAGGCCCGCCGGTAGTCGGACGGGGACACCCCGACGCGCTTGAGGAAGTGGTGGCGCAGGTTGTTCGCCGTGCCCAGGCCGCTCAGTTCGCCGATCTTCTCGACGGGCAGGTCCGTCGACTCCAGCAGACCCTGGGCGCGCGCCAGGCGCTGGTCGAGGAGCCATTGCAGCGGGGTCGTGCCGGTGGCCGCCTGGAGCCGCCGGTAGAACGTGCGGGGGCTCAGCGCGGCGCGCTCCGCGAGGTCTTCCACCGTCAGCGGCCGGTCGAGGTGGGTACGCGCCCAGGCCAGGACCGGGGCCAGTCCCCCGTCGTCGGTGGGGGGCACGGACAGGTCGACGAACTGCGCCTGTCCGCCGGGCCGGTGGGCGGGCACGACCATCCGGCGGGCCAGCTGGTTGGCGACGTGCGCGCCCAGATCGCGCCGCACCAGGTGGAGGCAGAGGTCGAGGCCCGCCGTCAGCCCGGCGCTGGTGAGGACGTCGCCGTCGTCCACGTACAGAACGGAGTCGTCGACCCGCACCTTCGGGTAGCGCTCGGCGAGCTGGGCGGTGTGCATCCAGTGGGCGGTGGCGCGGCGGCCGTCGAGCAGTCCGGCTTCGGCGAGCGCGAACGCCCCGGTGCACAGGGACACCATGCGGGCGCCGGCGTCGTAGGCGCGGCGCAGCGCCGTGATCAGGGCGGGCGGCAGCGGCCTGCCCTCTTCCACGCAGGGGTCGGGTACGGAGGGGACGACGACGGTGTCCGCGCCGGCGAGGTCGTCGAGGCCGTACGGCGTGCGCAGCGCCAGCCCGGCCGTGCCCGCGGGCCCGTCCCCGCCGCCCCGCTCCCCCGTTCCGCACAGCCGCAGGTCGTACCACGGCTCGGCCAGGTCGGGCTGCGGCTTGCCGAAGACCGTGCAGGGGATGCTCAGTTCGTACAGGTCCCAGGAGGGGACCCCGATCTCCTCGGTCACGACGACCGCGACGGAACCAGCGCTCATCCCCGAAGGATACGTACGGGAAGGATCTGGCAGGAATTTGGTGATGGCCGTCAGCACTGTCACTGGTTCCGGTGGCCCGGCGCTGCGAGCGTGGTCCGTAAGTGATCAATTGCCGCCGGCGTCCAGCGCTGTCGGCAGACGGACGAGGAGACACACATGCAGACCGGACGCGCGGCCGTGACGGTGCTCGGGCTGGGCTCGATGGGATCGGCGCTGGCCGGCGCGCTGTTGGCGCGCGGCCACGCGACCACGGTGTGGAACAGGTCGGCGCACAGGGCGGAGGCGCTGACGGAGCGCGGCGCCACGGCGGCGGCGACGCCCGGGGAGGCGGTCGCGGCGAGCCCGCTCGTCATCGCCTGCGTGCTGGACTACCCGGCGTTGCACGCCGTCCTGGACCCGGTGGCGGACTCACTGGCGGGCCGGACGCTGGTCAACCTCACCTCCGGCTCGCCGGAACAGGCCGCGGAGGCCGCCGCGTGGGCACGGTCGCACGGCGCCGACTACCTCGACGGCGCGATCATGACCACTCCCCCGGGCGTCGGCAGCCCGGAGATGATGTTCCTCTACAGCGGCCCGCGCGAGGTGTTCGACTCCCACCGCGCCACCCTCGCGGCCCTCGGCGACCCGCTGCACCTGGGCACCGAGCCGGGCCTGGCGTCCTTGTACGACGCGGCGCTGCTCGGCCTGATGTGGGCCGCGCTGACCGGGTGGCTGCACGGCACCGCGCTGGTCGGCGCGGAGGGCACCCCGGCCACCGCGTTCACCCCGGTGGCGATCCGCTGGCTGAGCGCGGTGACCGGCTTCCTGACCACCTACGCGCCACAGGTGGACGCCGGTCACTATCCGGGCGACGACGCCACCGTGGACGTCCAGATCGCCGCGATCGACCACCTCATCCACGCCGCGGCGGCGCGCGGCATCGACAACGCGCTGCCCGAGCTGCTGAAGGCGACCATGGAGCGGACCCGCGCCGCGGGCCACGGCTCCAGCAGCTACGCGGGCGTCATCGAGGTTCTCAAGGCCACGGCGGGCGCCCGGTGACCCCTCCGGCTCCTTCGGCTCCGCCCCGTCCGGTGCCGCCTGCCGCCGCCTGGCCCGGCCTGCTGGCCGCCGCCACCGACGCCTGCCTCGACGCCCTCCTCACAGGAGCGGACCAGGACTGGGCACGGCCCGCCGACGGCCTCGAATGGACCTGCCGGGAGACCCTCGACCACCTCGCCCTCGGCCTGACCGGGTACGCGGGTCTGCTGATAGCCCGCCCCACCGACCGCTACATCACCCTCTTCGCCTCCCTCGATCCGCAGGCACCGGTCCCCGCCTGCCTGGAGGGGCTGCGCATCGCGGCCTCGCTCCTCGGGTCCACGGTCCGCGACACGCCGGACGAGGTCCGCGCCTGGCATCCGTGGGGGCACGCGGACGCCGCCGGTTTCGCCGCCATGGGCGTCACGGAACTGATCGTCCACACCCGCGACCTCACCCGTGCGCTCGGTGTGACCTGGGCCCCCGACGACGGTCTGTGCGCCGCGGTCCTGTCGCGGCTCTTCCCGGACGCCCCGGCCGCCCCGCCCGGGTGCGGCCCGTTCGACGTACTGCTGTGGTGCACGGGGCGGGCCGCTCCGCCCGGGCTGCCGCGGCGTACGGAATGGCAGTGGGACGGCACCGTGCGCTGAGCCCGCCGGCGCCCCGGGGAGGCGCGCGCCGAGCCCGCCGGGGGGGGCACTTTGAACGCGTTCAACCCGTCACGTACTGTCTTGCGTGACGGGTTGAACGCGATCAA